>JAQGIK010000073.1 GCA_028291265.1 Caulobacter sp.
TGGCGCTCGTGGGCGGCGCCGGACGGCCGGGTCATCGACCAGATCGCCAAGGTCGCCCAGGCTATCCGCAGCAACCCCTACAGCCGCCGCCACATCGTCTCGGCCTGGAACCCGGCCGACGTCGACGACATGGCCCTGCCCCCCTGCCATTGCCTGTTCCAGTTCTTCGTCGCCCCCGACGCGCAGGGCCTGGACCGGCTGTCCTGCCAGCTCTACCAGCGCTCCGCCGACGCCTTCCTGGGCGTGCCGTTCAACATCGCCAGCTACGCCCTGCTGACCATGATGGTCGCCAAGGTCACCGGCCTTGAGCCCGGCGACTTCGTCCACACCTTCGGCGACGCCCACCTCTACCTGAACCACCTGGACCAGGCGAAGCAGCAGCTGACCCGCGAGCCCTACGCCTTCCCGACCATGACCCTGGCCGACAAGGACGACCTGTTCGCCTTCGAGCTGGGCGACTTCCTCGTCGAGGGCTATCAGGCCCACCCGACCATCAAGGCCCCGATCGCGATTTGACCAAGCGCTGGACCCTCGCCGCCGTCTCGGCCGCCCTGTTGCTCGCCACCCCGGCGGTCGCCCAGACCCCCGTCACCGATCCGCCGACCAAGGTGCTGATCGCCATGCTGGACCACTGCCTGGACACCATGAACGGCAAGGTCGACTACGACAAAGGCGCGCAGAAGAAGGGCTGGGGCCGCACCGGCAATGGCGGCTGGGGCAAGAAGGTCGGCAAGTCGATGATGGCGACGGAGCTGGCGATCACCAACCTGGCCAGCGGCTCGTTCCGGGTCTGCGCCGTCAACATGTCGCCGGCCAGTGTCGATGTGCCGGGCCTCAAGGCCGTCCTCGCCGAGCGGGCGGCCGCCTACCCCCTGACCCCCGTCGCGCCGCGGCTCGACAAGCGGGGCGGAACCCAGAGCGGTTTCGAGAACCCGAAAGGTCCGCTGATCGGCCTGACCATCACCGAAATGCCGGCCAAGGACGATCTGCCGCCCAAGACCTTCCTCGCGGTCATCTGGCGGCAGTAACCCCGCTTTTGGGGCATGCGGCGGCGCGAAAAGGGGATCACCTTGCGCCCATGATCAGACGCCGCCTCGCCCCCGCCCTGCTCGTCGTCCTGCTGTTGGCCGCGCCCGCCGCCGCCCAGAGTTCCGACCCCACCCGGGTCATGCTGGCCACCCTCGACCTTTGCCTGAACGTCCTGCGGGGCACGGCGACCTGGGACACCGGCCTCGACGGCCTCGGCTACATCCGCCAGTCCGGCGGCGGCCGGGTGCAGGCGGTCGGCGGCAGCGTCATCGCCGCCGGCATGGGCACCAACACCGTGCGCGGCAGCCAGGCCCGGCTGTGCGAGATCACCGCCACCCCGCAGATGCCGGGCAGCACCGCCATCCGCCAGGGCCTGGCCAGCCGGGCCGGAACCCTGCCCGCCATGCCGGCCAGCGGCCCGCTCGCCGACGGCTCGATCATGGACGGCTACGCCGACCTCAGCCGCACCGGCCTGCTCGTCCTGGCGGTCACCGACCATCCGGCCGCCGGCGGCCATTCGGCCAGCACCAGCATCTCGGTGATCTGGAAATAGGCTGCTACCGCCGCGCGCTCGACGGCGCTACATCGGCGTCATGCGCCTCGCCCTGACCCTTGTCGCCTTCCTCGCCCTGACCGGTTGCGTCGCTCCGGAGAGCAAGACCGCCCCGGAGAGCACTGCCGCTCCGGACGGCGAGGTGAACGAGATCGTCGTCATCGCCATGGCCAAATGTCCCACGCCCGACAATCTGGCGCCGGCGCCGGTCGAGGTCGGGCCGGCCGACAAGGTGGTCGCCGATTTCACCCCCGACAGCTACCTGCTGGCCTTCGCCTGGCAGCCGGAGGCCTGCCGCAGCCACGCCGCCGACACCTCCGATCCCAGCGCCTGCGACGGCGGCCGGACCTGGACCCTGCACGGCCTGTGGCCCAACAGCGACGACGGCAATCACCCGCGCTACTGCCGCCCCTCCGAGACGATCAGCCAGCGCACGACGATCGACACCTTCTGCATGATTCCCTCGGCCCGCCTGCAACAGCACGAATGGGCCGCTCACGGCGTCTGCGCCTGGGACAGTCCGGAGGCCTATTTCGAACAGGCCCAAAAGCTCTCGCGGTTTTTGGTCCTGCCCCCGTTTATCTCCGACACCATGACCGCCGGCGCCCTGCGCGACGCCTTCGCCGCCAATCCTGGACTGCCGCGGGAAGCGGTTTCCGTCGCCGCGTCGCCCGAGGGCCGCCTGCGCGAGGTCCGCCTGTGCCATGACCTGGCCTTCAAGCCGGCCGCTTGCGCGCCGAAGGCGCTCGGGGCCCGCGATGACGTGGTCCTGACCATCACCCCGCCAAACTGAGCCCGCCAAACTGGGGATGACGGCCCGCGCCGACGCGGCGTAGGGTCCCCGCCATGGTCCTCCCCCTCGCAATTGTCGTCGCCCGCGCCCGCAATGGAGTCATCGGCATGGGCGGCGACCTGCCCTGGCGAATCCGCTCCGACATGGCCTGGTTCAAGGCCAACACGCTCGGCAAGCCGGTGATCATGGGCCGCAAGACCTGGGACAGCCTGCCGCTGCAGCCGCTGCCCGGCCGCCTGAACATCGTGCTCAGCCGCGACGGCAGTTTCGAACCGAAGACCGCCGTGCACGTTGAGAACTTCAACGAGGCGGTGGAGATGGCCAGCGAGCAGGCGGAAGAAGACGGGGCCACCGAGGTCTGCGTCATCGGCGGAACGGCCCTGTTCGAGCTGGCCATGCCGCGCGCCAAGCGGCTGTACATCACCGAGGTCGAGGCCGAGCCCGAAGGCGACGCCTTCTTCCCGGCCTTCGACGAATCCGCCTGGACCGAGGTCCACCGCGAGGCCCACGCGCCCGGCGAAAAGGACGACCACCCCTTCGTTTTCCGCATCCTGGAGCGCAAACGATGAAGCCTGTTGTCCCGGCCCTGATCCTCGCCCTGACGGCCGGCGCCGCCCACGCCGCCCTGGCCCCGCAATATTACCAGCAGGCCCGTGACGAGGCCCCCAACGTCATCGTGCTGGACATCGCCGAGGTCGGCCCGCCGGCCGGCGACGCCGGTCCCTGCCTGGTGAGCGGCAAGGTGCATCAGGTCGAGCGCGGAACCCGCTACCGCAACGGCCAGACCATCGCCATTCGGGTCCCCTGCAAGACGCCCAAGGCCGAGATCCCGGCCGGCGGCACGATCTGGCAGGACCGCGCCGCCCTGGGGCCCGGCAAGCGGGCCCGCGCCTGGCTCGACAACGCCGGCGACCTGGCCCTCTACCAGTTCGAGCTCTTGCGCTGACGTCCCCCCTTGCCTTGACGGAACGTCAGCGGGTTCTATCGGCGTAACGAGAAAACGCCGGAAGGAACGCCAAGTGGACATCGAACTCGTCGCCGAGGGACTGCTCTTCCCCGAAGGCCCCATCGCCATGAACGACGGCTCGGTGATCCTCACCGAGATCAAGGGCCAGCGCCTGACCCGCATCACCCCCGACGGGACCAAGACCGTCGTCGCCGAGACCGGCGGCGGCCCCAACGGCGCGGCCATCGGCCCGGACGGCAAGATCTATGTCACCAACAACGGCGGCAGCTTCGAGTGGATGGACGTCGGCGGCCTGACCATCCCCGGCCCCACCCCGCCCAGCCACGTCGGCGGCTCGATCCAGCGGGTCGACATCGCCACCGGCAAGGTCGAGACCGTCTACGAGGCCTGCGACGGCAAGCGGCTGGTCGGCCCCAACGACCTGGTCTTCGACAAGCAGGGCGGCATCTGGTTCAGCGACCACGGCTGTTCGACCCCCGACGGCAAGAAGTTCGGCGGCCTCTACTACGCCAGACCGGACGGCTCCAAGATCGTCCGCCACAAGGACCATATGGTCAGCCCCAACGGCGTCGGCCTGTCGCCGGACGAAACCAAAGTCTACCTGGCCGACACCATGCTCGGCCGCCTCTGGGCCTTCGACATCACCGCGCCCGGCGAACTGGCCGAGCCGCCGCCCTTCCAGCCGGGCCATGTGGTCTGCAACCTGCCGGGCTACCAGCTGCTCGACAGCCTGGCCGTCGAGGCGGGGGGCAAGGTCTGCGTCGCCACCATCATCAACGGCGGCATCACCGCTTTCGACCCCGACGGCACGACCGAGCACTACCCGTTCCCGGACATCCTGGTGACCAACATCTGCTTCGGTGGCGGCGACATGCGCACGGCGTGGATCACGGCGTCAGGGACGGGGAAGCTCTACAAGGCGACCTGGCCCCGCCCGGGCCTGAAACTGAACTTCAACGCGTAGCCAGGAGAAGCGTGGAGCAATCGCTCTCCCCCGCTTGGCGGGGGAGTGGCTTTGGCGAGCGCTGCAAGCGAGCCAAACCGAGGGGTCTCCTCCGGCGATGGAAGGCTAATCACCAACCGCCGGCGCCCCGCCTCCTGGTCCGTCGCTCGCGCTCCGAACCGTCCTCCGCCCCCTCGCGGGGGCGGAGAGCGAAGCTCACTCGCCTAGTACAGCACCCCCATCGCCGACCGCTCGAAGCTCTGCAGCTCCGCTTCGCGGCCGTCGCGGACCTTCAGCACCCATTCGGGGTCCTGCAGCAGCGCCCGGCCGACCGCCACCAGGTCGAACTCGTCGCGCTCCAGCCGTTCGACCAGGCCGTCGAGGCTGGCCGGCTGGCTGGCCTCGCCGCCGTAGGCGGCGATGAACTCGCCCGACAGCCCCACCGACCCCACGGTGATCGTCGGCTTGCCGGTCAGCTTCCGCGCCCAGCCGGCGAAGTTCAGGTCGCTGCCGCCCCCATCTTCTGGGAACTCCGGCTCCCAGAATCGCCGCTGGCTGCAGTGAAAAACGTCGGCCCCGGCGTCGGCCAACGGCGCCAGCCAGGCCTCCATCTCGGTCGGATCGGCGGCCAGCTTGACGTTGAAGTCCTGCTGCTTCCACTGCGACAGGCGGATGATGACCGGATAGTCCTCGCCGACCTCGCGCCGCACGGCTTTGAGGATTTCCACCGCGAACCGCGACCGCTCGGCCAGCGTCTTGCCGCCCCAATGGTCCTCGCGGACGTTGACGCCATGCCAGAAGAACTGGTCGATCAGATAGCCGTGCGCCCCATGCAGCTCGACGGAATCGAAGCCCAGCGCCTTGGCCGCCCCGGCCGCCTTGGCGAAGGCGTCGATGGCGTCGGCCACCTCGGCGTCGCTCATCGGCTCGCCGAACTGCTTGCCCGGCGAGGACAGGCCCGAGGGGCTGTCGTAGGGGCCCGGCGGCTTCCATTCCGGATCGCGGGTGCGCACGGCGCCGACGTGCCACAGTTGCGGGGCCATCTTGCCGCCAGCGCCATGCACCGCCTCGATGACGTCCTTCCAGGCAGCCAGCTCGTCCTCGCCATGGAAGCGCGGAATGTTCGGATCGTTCAGCGAGGCCGGGCGCGCCACCCCGGTGCCCTCGGAGATGATCAGCCCAACGCCGTTCTCGGCCCGGCGGCGGTAGTAGTCGACGACCTGGGCCGTCGCCACGCCGCCCGGCGAGAAGCTGCGGGTCATCGGCGCCATGGCGATGCGGTTGGCCAGGGTCATGGACTTGACCTGGAAGGGACGGAACAGGGCGTCGGTGCTCACGTTGGCTCTCCGATGGATAATGTCGCCGCGTTTAAACGATTGTTTGAGATCTGTCGCCAGCCAGAAAATCTGGCGAAGCCCCGACGCCGTAAGCGTTTTCACCTGCCGTTCAGCCCGGCGCGATACCTTTGGTATCCAGGCTATTGACCATGAGCACGGAATCCGGACGGATCGCCCCAAGTTGAACGCCACCCCATCCCTGTCCGAAACCCTGCGCGGCCGCCTGGCCGAGGGCCAGCCCGTGGACGCGGTTCTGGACGGCTGGGCGCTGCTCGACTCCACCCTGCTGCACGACCCCGCCGCCTTCGCCGAGGCGCTGGGCGAGGCGGCCAAGCTCGACACCACCGCCGGCTTCGCGGCCATCGCCCCGGAGGGCTCGCTGGGCGCGGCGGTGATCTCGCCGAGCGGGGCCCTGGCCCAGGCCGACCCGCAGTTCATCAAGTGGTTCGGCGACCCGACCGACATTCCCGCCTTCCGCCGCCTGGTGCGGCTGGCCCAGAAGCAGGGCCAGGCCTCCGGCCTGGTCGAGACCGAGGATGGCGGCGTCATCGCCGCCTGCGCCGCCATCGAGACCCTGGCCCTGCGCTGGCCGCTGTCCGACGCCAGCCGCGCCCAGCTGCTGCTGCCCGGCCGCCGGGTGGCCCTGCTCGGCTTCGCCCCCTCGCGGGTCAGCGACCTGGCCCAGCGCGCCGCCCAGGCCTTCGGCTTCACGCCGCTCGAGGCCCGGCTGGCCGAGGCCCTGCTCGACGCCCCCAACCTCAACGAGGCGGCCGAACGCATCGGGGTCGGCCGCGAGACCGCCCGCGAGGCGCTCAAGAAGGCCATGCGTAAGGCCGGCGCCCGCCGCAGCCCCGACCTGGTCCGCCGGATGATGGACCTGATGAGCGGCATGGGCGCCCCGATCGGCGACGTCGAGGCGGTGCTGCGCGCCCTGTTCGGGGCCACGCCCGCGGAAGCGAAGGCCGCCGCCCGCTTCGCCGAGGGGATGACCGCCCGCGAGGTCGCCGCCGCCCTCGGCGTCAAGGAAGCCACCGTCCGCGGCCAACTCAAGGCCGTGTTCGCCAAGACCGGGGTCAACAAGGCCAAGGACCTGGTCCGGCTGACCGTCGAGGCGGGCGCCCTGACCGCCTTCACCGAGGCCTCCGAAACCGTCGTCGAGCCGGTCGACCCCGACGGCCGCACCCGCATCATCAGCCTGTCCGACCATCGCCGGGTGGCCTTCGTCGACTATGGGCCCAAGGGCGGCCGGCCCGTGGTGATCTTCCACGGCTATTCCACCGGCCGCATCCTGCCGCTCAACTTCGTCGCCCTGCTGCACCGGGCCGGCTACCGGCCGCTGGCCGTGCAGCGGCCGGGCTTCGGACTCTCCGATCCGGCCCCGACCCAGGAAAGCCACCTCGAGGTCCAGGCCGATGACCTGGCGGCCGTCCTCGACGCGTTGAAGCTGCGCAAGGTCGATGTGATGATCCGCGATGGCTCGACCGCCGCCGGCCTGGCCTTCGCCGCCCGCCATGGGGCCCGCATCGCTCGCGGCCTGCTGATGAACCCCCGCGCCCCGCGCGACGTCGAGCGCGACCATCGCTCGCTGATCGGGGCGGTGTCGCGCAGCATGCTGAAGTTTCCGGAACTGATCGTGCCGCTGGGAGAGATGCTGCGCCGACAGACCCGCACCGACCTTTTGACCCGCACCGTGCGCCGCACCCTGGAATCGGCGCCGGGCGACCGGACGGCGCTGGACGATCCGCTGGTCCTGGCCCGGGTGCTGCGCGACACCCGCGGCATGTCGGCCCGCACCATCGCCGGCTGGGCGGCCGAGATGGCCGTCTACGCCTTCGGCTGGACCCTGCCGCCGGTCATCGGCGGCGACCGCTGGAACATCCTGTTCTGCGAGGGCCTCGACTGGCCGGTCCACATGCAGCTGTGGCAGGAGGCCTTCCCCGAGGCCCCGATCCGCAAGCTCCCCCTGGCCGGGTTCATGGCCTACTACACCCACCCGGCCGAGGTCATCGCGGCGCTGGAGGGTTAGCTCAGCGAGCCCGGCCGCGCCACGGGGTGACTGCTCGACAGCCCGCCGTCGACCACCATCGCCTGACCATTCACGTACGAGGCGTCGTCCGAGGCCAGGAACAGGGCCATCTGGGCGATCTCGATCGGCTGGCCGGCCCGGCGCAGCGGATTGAGCTGGCCGATCTTGCCTTCCGAGCCCTTCGACCGCGCCCCGTCGAAGATCGGCTTGGTCATGCCGGTCTCGATCAGGCCGGGGCAGATGGCGTTGACCCGGATGCCGGTGCCGCCCAGCTGCTGGGCCGTGGTCTGCACCATCGAGATGACGCCGGCCTTGGAGGCGCTGTAGGGCGTGCCGCCCGCCCCCGACCGCAACGCCGCCACCGAGGCCGTGCAGATGATCGAGCCCTTGCCTTTCGGCGCCATGACCCGCGAGGCGTGCTTGATCATCATCGCCGGCCCGACGACGTTGATCCGCAGCAGGTCCATGAAGCTGGCCTCGGTCAGTTCCGGCAGGGTGATCCAGCCACCCGACACCCCGGCGTTGGCGAAGGCGATGTCGAGCCCGCCATAGGTCTCCACCGCCTTGTCGACGAGCGCACTGACGTCGGCCTCGGAGCCGGCGTCGCCGGTCACCGCGATGGCCGTTCCGCCATCGGCGACAATCTGCGCCACGGTGTCATTGACCTCAGCCGCCCGGTCGAAAGCCACCACGCTGGCCCCCTCGGCGGCGAACAGCCTGGCGCTGGCCCGGCCAATGCCGCTGGCGGCCCCGGTAACGATGGCGACCTTACCCGACAGACGACCCATGACGTGCTCCCTTGTTTGCACCGGAAGCTAGGGCACCGCGGCGGCGCGCGCCAGCGCAAATTCAAACAACTGTTCGAGTGGCTGGCTGAGTATGAATTGCCGCTTGAGGGCAGGTTAGTGCGTAAGTTGACCGGGGATCCAATAGCCAATCACGGGCTTGTTGATCCCCAAGCTCAATTCGGGACAATGACTATCAACCCACAGTCACCAAGAAGCAGCTCGTGACACTTGTCGTTTGCCACTACCCCGATGACGGCGAAGATCAAATCCAAGTGTGGGCCGACACGCGCATATCTGGACCTGTGGGAACCCTGACGGACCATGGCCCTAAGCTATTTCAAATCCCCATTTCCGTTCGCTCACTCACCAAGAAGCTTTCATCTGCGCGGGCTCTCTATGGGTTCGCTTACGCAGGTTCATCTCTTGCTGCCATAAGCACTCACGCCGTCGCACTCTCGTGCCTGGGGTCACTTTCGGCGAAAGGAACGGCGCGTGCGCCTTCAGTCTGGGATGTGGCCGGCCTCTACCAGCGCCTGCTCCAACGGTTTTGCCGCGAGATCGCCACAGGAGCAGACTTTTACGTCTTCGGCTTCTGTGCGCGGTCCAATCGGTATCGGATCATTCGGGGTTTCTCGAACGTGGAGGCGGGGCTTGGTCTCACCGTCTCATTGCTAGAGATGGACCTGGAGCGCGGGCGCTTCTGGGCAATGGGTTCTGGTGACCAGCGCTTTGCCAAATTTGTTGAGGAGCGTCGAGGTAGTGTTGGCGACAAAATCCAAGCGTTTGTGGCGACCGAAGTTGATCCTTCTGTGGGTGGCTACGTTCAGTCTGCTTGCTGCGATCGTTTTGGGGTTTCGCTTCCGCTTGTCGCCGTCCCGACGGGTCCAAAGACGATGGGCACCTCGTTTGTCGGCATCGATACTACGGAGATCGGCGCTGTTGGCGATCTCGACGTTGGGCGCGTCGCCATCTCGCTAGGGATGGCGCCCAGTGCGGACGATGTCTGGGAACTGACCCGACATTACGGGCGCCCGAGGCGGCAACGGCGTAGGGAGGGAGCGGGCGCACTTAACGTCAAGAGACGCTAGTTTGTCACTCGGAGCTTGAGTCGTCAGACTAGCGAAGGCAAATCCAGCCCCTTCTCGCGCGCCCAGTCCGCCGCCTCCTCATACCCGGCATCCGCATGCCGCATCACCCCCGTCGCCGGGTCGTTCCACAGCACGCGGGCCAGCCGCCGCGCCGCGTCCTCGGTGCCGTCGCAGACGATGACCATGCCGCTGTGCTGGCTGAACCCCATGCCGACCCCGCCGCCGTGGTGCAGCGACACCCAGGTCGCGCCGCTGGCGGTGTTCAACAGCGCATTGAGGAGCGGCCAGTCGGACACCGCATCCGACCCGTCCTTCATGCTCTCGGTCTCACGGTTCGGGCTGGCCACCGACCCCGAATCCAGGTGGTCCCGGCCGATCACCACCGGCCCGATCTCGCCGCGCGCCACCATCTCGTTGAAGGCCAGCCCGAGCTTGTCGCGGTCGCCCAACCCGACCCAGCAGATGCGCGCCGGCAGGCCCTGGAACTGGATTTTCTCCGCCGCCATGTCCAACCACCGGTGCAGGTGCTTGTTGTCCGGCAGCAGCTCCTTCACCTTGGCGTCGGTCTTGCGGATGTCCTCGGGATCGCCGCTCAGCGCCGCCCAGCGGAACGGCCCGACGCCCCGGCAGAACAGCGGCCGGATATAGGCCGGCACGAAGCCCGGGAAGGAAAAGGCGTCGGCCACCCCCTCCTCCAGCGCCACCTGGCGGATGTTGTTGCCGTAGTCGACGGTCGGCACCCCGGCCTTATGGAATTCCAGCATGGCCTCGACATGCCGCGCCATCGAGCGCCGCGCCGCCTGTTCGACGGCCTTGGGATCGCGTTCGCGGCGCTCGTCCCACTCCATCACCGTCCAGCCGGCCGGCAGATAGCCATTCACAGGGTCATGGGCGCTGGTCTGGTCGGTGACCAGGTCCGGCCGCACGCCGCGCCGGACCATCTCGGGCAGCATCTCGGCGGCGTTGCCGACCACCCCGACGCTGATCGCCCGCTTCTCGGCGCAGGCCTTCTCGATCAGGGTCAGGGCCTCGTCCAGGCCCTTGGCCTTCACATCGAGATAGCCGGTCTTCAGCCGCATCTCGATCCGGCTCTCCCGG
The DNA here is from genome assembly GCA_028291265.1 of Caulobacter sp. GTDB lineage: Bacteria > Pseudomonadota > Alphaproteobacteria > Caulobacterales > Caulobacteraceae > Caulobacter. The sequence continues at coordinate 10,623 of JAQGIK010000073.1, forward strand.
CATTCGATCGCCAGACAGGAGGCGCCGGCCATCACCGCCGCCAACGGCTGCGCCCCGCCCATGCCGCCAAGCCCCGCCGTCAGGATCCACCGGCCCGAGAGGTCGCCGCCATAGTGCTGGCGGCCCGCCTCCACGAACGTCTCATAGGTGCCCTGAACGATGCCCTGGCTGCCGATGTAGATCCACGACCCGGCCGTCATCTGGCCGTACATCATCAGCCCCTTGCGATCGAGCTCATGGAAGTGGTCCCAGGTCGCCCAGTGCGGCACCAGGATGGAGATGGCCAGCAGCACCCGCGGCGCGTCGGCGAGGGACTTGAAAACCCCCACCGGCTTGCCCGACTGGATCAGCAGGGTCTCGTCGGCCTCCAGCCGCTTCAGGGTCGCCACGATGCGGTCGAAGCTTTCCCAGTCGCGGGCCGCCCGGCCGATGCCGCCGTAGACCACCAGGTCTTCAGGCCGCTCGGCCACCTCGGGGTCGAGGTTGTTCATCAGCATCCGCATCGGCGCCTCGGTCAGCCAGGACTTGGCCGACAGTTCCAGGCCGCGCGGGCTGCGGATGACGCGGGTGTTGTCGATACGGGTCATTGGTGAGTCCACTCGATCAGGTCGGTCAGCATGGCGTCCAGCGGCCCTTGCAGGGCGGCGGCGCGGTCGGGATTCCAGACGGGAAGCTCGAGTCCGGCGGGCTCGTCCATGTAGGCCCGCTGGGCGATCTCCATCTGCAGGGCGTGCACCCCGCCGTCGGGCTGGCCGTAGTGGCGGGTGATCCAGCCGCCCTTGAAGCGGCCGTTGGTGACATGGCTGAAGCCCGAGGCGGCCATGTGCTTCTCGGCGATGGCGACCGCCCCGGTATCGGCGCTGGCCCCGCTGTTGGTGCCGAGGTTCAGGGCCGGCAGTTCGCCGTCGAACAGGCGGTCCACATGGCTGCGGATCGAATGGGCGTCGTAGACCACGATGCGCGGGTGGATCAGCCGTAGCCGGTCGATCTCGCCTTCCAGGACGTCGTGGTAGGGGGCGAAATAGCTGATCCGCCGGCGGGCGATCTCGGTCTGGCGGGGGCTGTGGCCAGGCTTGTAGAGCGGCTCGCCGTCGAAGGTGGTGTCGGGGCAGAGGCCGGTGGTCGCCTGCCCCGGATAGAGGCTCTGGCCGGAGGGATCGCGGTTCACGTCGATGGCCGTGCGCGAGATCTCGGTGCGCACGATGGTGGCGCCCAGGCGCTCGGCGAAGGCGTAGAGCTCAGGGATAAACCAGTCGGCGTCATGGATCGCCAGGTCGTGGTCGACCAGGTGCTCGGCGATCTCCGGTGGAATGACCGTGCCGGCATGGGGAATGGAGACGATCAACGGCGCCGAACCCGTGCGGACGTGGAGCCAGTCGTTCATTCCACCATCCCCGGCAAGGCGACACCCACGGCCTTGGCCAGCGCCCCGGACTTCACCATCGCCGCCGCCGCCGCCATGTCCGGCGCGAAGAAGCGGTCGTCCTCCAGATGCGGCACCTGCGCGCGAACCAACGCCCGCACGGCCTCCAGCCCCTCGCTCGAGGTCAGGCCGGTGTGGAAGTCGCAGCCCTGCGCCGCCGCCAGAACCTCGATCGCCACCACCTGGGCGGCGTTCTCGGCCATCTCCAGCAGCCGCCGGGCCCCGTGCGCCGCCATCGACACATGGTCTTCCTGGTTGGCGCTGGTCGGAATGGAATCGACGCTGGCCGGATAGGCCCGCTGCTTGTTCTCGGAAACCAGGGCCGCCGCCGTCACCTGCGGGATCATGAAGCCGCTGTTGATGCCGGGCCGCGGCGTCAGGAAGGCCGGCAGCCCCGACAGGGCCGGATCGACCAGCATGGCCGTGCGCCGCTCGCTCATCGAGCCGATCTCGCAGACCGCCATGGCCAGCATGTCGGCGGCGAAGGCCACCGGCTCGGCGTGGAAGTTGCCGCCGCTGATCGCCTCGCCGGTCTCGGTGAAGATCAGCGGATTGTCGGTCACCCCGCCGGCCTCGATGCCCAGGGTCGTCGCCGCCTGCCGGCCGAGGTCGAGCACCGCCCCCATCACCTGCGGCTGGCAGCGCAGGCAGTAGGGGTCCTGGACCTTCTCGCAGCCCAGGTGGCTGACCTGGATGGCGCTGCCGCTCAGCAGGGTCCGCCAGGCCGCCGCCGTCTCCGCCTGGCCGCGATGGCCGCGCAGGGCGTGGATGCGGGCGTCGAACGGACAGACCGAACCCTTGGCCGCCTCGACCGACAAGGCCCCGGCCACCATCGCCGCCTGGAACACCCGCTCGATGCGGAACAGGCCGGCCAGCGCGCAGGCCGTCGAAAACTGCGTGCCGTTGAGCAGGGCCAGGCCCTCCTTGGGCCCCAGCACCAGCGGCTCCAGCCCGACCCGGGCCAGGGCCTGCCCGGCCGGCATCCGCACCCCGGCCACAAAGGCCTCGCCGACCCCGATCATCGTCGCGGCCATGTGCGACAGCGGCGCCAGGTCGCCCGACGCCCCGACGCTGCCCTGTTTCGGGATCAGCGGCAGGCAGTCGCGGGCCAGCAGCGCCAGGATCATCTCCACCGTCGCCGGCGCCACGCCGGAAGCGCCGCGCCCGAGGCTGGCCGCCTTCAGCGCCAGCATCAGCCGCACCACCTCGGCCTCCAGCGGCTCGCCGACCCCGGCCGCATGGCTGAGCACGATGTTCTGCTGCAGCCGGGCCAGATCGGCCGTCTCGATGCGGATGTTGGCCAGCTTGCCGAAGCCGGTGTTGACGCCATAGACGGCGTCGCCCTTGCCGACGATCCGCTCGACCACGGCCGCGCTGGCGGCGATGGCCGGCCAGGCGCTGAGGGCCAGGGTTGGCGTCGCCCCCTCGAACAGCTTGCGCCAGTCGCCGAGGGTCGCCTCGCCGGGGGTCAACAGTACCGTCACGACGGCTCTCCCTGAAACACGCGGCTGTGCAAGGAATTGCGTCCCAGCCAATAGGCCAACTCAACCGGACGCGTCGCATCCCAGATCGCCAGGTTGCAGGCCTTGCCCACCTCCAGCGACCCCATCTGGTCCCAGCGCCCGATGGCCCGGGCCGCCTCGCGGGTCACCCCGGCCAGCGCCTCGTCCACCGTCAACCCGAACAGGATCACCGCCATGTTCACCGCCGTCAGCAGCGAGGTCAGCGGCGAGCTGCCCGGATTGCAGTCGGTGGCCACGGCCATCCGCACCCCCGCCGCGCGGAGCAGCGCCACCGGCGGCTTCTCTTCGTCGCGCAGGGCGTAGAAGGCCCCCGGCAACAACACCGCCACCGTCCCCGCCGCGGCCAGCGCCCTGGCCCCCGCCGCGTTAGTCCGTTCCAGATGATCGGCGCTCAGCGCCCCGTATTCCGCCGCCAGCTGCGCCCCGCCGCCGGCCGTCCGCTGGTCGGCGTGCAGCCGCACCGGCAGGCCATGCGCCTTCGCGGCGTCGAACACCCGCCGCACCTCGTCCGGCGTGAAGGCGTTGCTCTCGCAAAAGGCGTCGACCGCGTCGGCCAGCCCGACCGCCGCCGGAATGATCTTCTCGACCACCTTGGAAACATAGGCCTCCCGGCTGTCCCGATGCTCGGGCGGCAGGGTGTGGGCCGCCAGCAGGCTGGTCGCCACGCTGACCGACCGCGCATCCTCCAGCGCCCGCGCCGCCCGCAGCATCTTCAGCTCGCTGTCGAGATCGAGCCCATAGCCCGACTTCACCTCGATGGCGGTGACCCCCTCGGCCAGCAGCCGGTCGAGCCGCTCCAGCGCCGTGGCCACCAACTCGGCCTCGCTGGCCGCCCGCGTCCTGGCCACCGTCGAGACGATGCCGCCCCCGGCCGCCGCGATGGTCTCGTAGGTCTCGCCGCGCAGCCGCATCTCGAACTCGTCGGCCCGGTCGCCGGCGAACACCAGATGGGTGTGGCAGTCGATCAGTCCGGGCGTGACCAGACGCCCCTCCAGCTCGATCACCTCGCCGGCCGTCCAGCCCTCCGGCAACACCGCGCCGACAAAGGCGATCCGCCCGCCGACACAGCCGACCGCACCATCCTCGACGAGGCCCAGGCCTTCCCGCGACTCGTCGAGAGTCGCCAGCCGTCCGCCACGCCAGAGCCGGTCGAAATGCATGAATCCTCCGCGAAGGCCGCCACAATATGTCTAGACATATTCATCTGGCAACCTGATCCTCCGTCCATGCAGACGACCCTGTTCCTCGACCGCGCCCTGCTTCCCGACGGCTGGTCCTCCGGCGTCCGGATCACCAGCGACGGCGGCCTGATCACCGCCGTCGAGACCGGCGCGGCCCCGGCTTCGGGCGAGGCCCGCGAGGCGCTCGGCGTCCCCGGAATCCCCAACCTGCACAGCCATGCCTTCCAGCGGGCCATGGCCGGCCTGGCCGAACGCCGGGGCCCCGCCCAGGACAGTTTCTGGACCTGGCGCGAGGTCATGTACCGCTTCCTGGCCCGCCTGGGCCCGGGCGACGTCGAGGCCATCGCCGCCTACGCCTTCGCCGACATGCTGGAAGCCGGCTTCACCGCCGTCGCCGAGTTCCACTACCTGCACCACAGCCCGGACGGCAGTCCCTACGCCGACGTCGCCGAACTGGCCCGCCGCCACCTGAAGGCCGCCGCCGACACCGGCATCGGCGTCACCATGCTGCCGGTCTTCTACGCCCACGCCACCTTCGGCGGCGAACCGCCGACGCCTGGCCAGCGCCGCTTCATCAACGACCCGGACCGCTTCGCCCGCATCGTCGAGGCCCTGCAGGCCGACGGCGCCGTGGTCGGCGTCGCCCCCCACTCCCTGCGCGCCGCCACCCCGGACGAACTGAAGGCCATCCTGCCCCTCGCCGATGGCCCGGTGCACATTCACGCCGCCGAACAGGTCAAGGAAGTCGAGGACTGCCTGGCCTGGTCAGGCCAGCGCCCGGTCGAATGGTTGCTCGACCATGCCGGCGTGGACCCCAGATGGTGCCTGATCCACGCCACCCACCTGACCCCGGCCGAGACGCAGGGGCTGGCGAAATCCGGCGCTGTCGCCGGCCTCTGCCCGATCACCGAGGCCAACCTCGGCGACGGCATCTTCCCCTCGGCCGACTACCTGGCCGCCGGCGGCCGCTTCGGGGTCGGCACCGACAGCAACATCGCCGTCGATGCCGCCGGCGAACTCCGCCAGCTCGAATACGCCCAGCGCCTGGCCTTGCGCGGCCGCAACCTGCTCTCCCAGACCGAGGGCGAAAGCACCGGCCGCGCCCTGCTCACCGGCGCCTGCCGGGGCGGCGCCCAGGCGCTGGGCCAGCCGCTCGGCGCCCTCGCCATCGGCCATCGCGCCGACGTCGTCTGCCTGGGAATGGGCCACCCGGACATGGCCGGCCGGTCCGACGATCTGGCCCTCGACACCTGGGTCTTCTCGCAAGGCCGGGCCGCCATCGCCTCGGTCTATGCCGGCGGCCGCCGCGTGGTCGAGAACGGCCGCCACATCGGCCGCGGCGCCATCGACGCCCGCTACAGCGCTATCCTGAAGGGGCTGACCGCATGAACCTGCCGCTGCACGAAACCATCCGCGCCCGGCTGGAGGCCGACATCCTGTCGGGCCGCCTCAAGCCGGGCGAGAAACTGCCCAACGAGACCGATCTGGCCGCCGAATGGGGCTGCGCCCGCATGACAGTGGGCCGGGCCCTGAGCGCCCTGGCCGAAGCCGGCATGGTCCAGCGCCGCAAGCGGGCCGGCACCTTCGTCGCCCGCCGCACGGTGCAGGAGACGGTGCTGGAGATCCGCGACGTCGCCGCCGACGTCCGCGCCTCCGGCCGCGACTATGCCTTCCGCCGCCTGGCCCGCCGCGAGGCCGGCGCCTCGGCCGACGAGGCCGCCGCGCTCGGCGTCCCCGAAGGCGCGCCCGTCCTGCTGGTCGTCGGCCTGCACCTGGCCGACGGCGAGCCCCATGCCCTCGAGGAGCGGCTGATCAGCCTCGACGCCGCCCCCGCCGCCGCCCGGATGCGTTTCGAGGACGAGCCGCCCGGCGCCTGGCTGCTGACGCACGTCCCCTGGACCGAGGCCGAGCACGCCATCACCGCCCTGGCCGCCGACGGCCAGACCGCCAAAAGGCTCGGGATTCCCGTCGGTTCGGCCCTGCTGTCGCTGGAGCGCAAGACCTGGCTGTCGGGCGCCTGCGTGACCGCCGCGCGCTTCCTCTACCCGGCCGGGGCGCAACGCTTCACCGCCCGCCTGCGACAGCCCGGTGGGAGACGGGAACAAGCTTAGGCGCGGGACGCTTTGCCTTCGCCGAGCCGTGTTCGGCCGGCCAAGAAGGACATCGCCCGTGACCGCCCTCTCCCGCGCCCTGATGGGCGCCTCGCTGCTGGCCCTGGCCGCCTGCGCCGGCCAGACCACCCTGCCCTCCTCCGCCACCTACGGTCCCAACCCGACCATCGTCGAGCCGCAGAAGGCGCTGATCCCGACCATCAACGCCCGCAAGGCCGTCGGCTGGCCCGGCGGCGACAAGCCGGTCGCCGCGGCCGGCCTCAAGGTCGAGGCCTTCGCCGGCGGACTCGACCATCCCCGCTGGCTCTATGTCCTGCCCAACGGCGATGTGCTGGTGGCCGAGACCAACGCCCCGCCCAAGCCCGAAGACGGCAAGGGCATCAAGGGCGCCATCATGAAGGCGGTGATGAAGGACGCCGGGGCCGCCGCCCCGACCGCCAACCGCATCAGCCTGCTGCGTGACGCCGACGGCGACGGCGTGGCCGAAACCAGGACCGTCTTCCTCTCCGGCCTCAACTCGCCGTTCGGCATGGCCCTGGTTGGAAACACCTTCTACGTCGCCAACAGCGATGCCGTGGTCAGCTTCCCCTACACCCCCGGCGCCACCGCGATCACCGCTCCGGCCACAAAGGTCACGGACCTGCCGGCCGGCCCGCTGAACCACCACTGGACCAAGAACATCCTCGCCAGTCCGGACGGGACCAGGCTCTACGCAACCGTCGGCTCCAACAGCAATGTCGGCGAGAACGGCCTCGACAAGGAAGAGGGCCGCGCCGCCATCTGGGAGATCGATCTCGCCAGCGGCCACAAGCGCCTGTTCGCCACCGGCCTGCGCAATCCGAACGGCATGGACTGGGAGCCGGTCTCGGGCATGTTGTGGACCGCCGTCAACGAGCGCGACGAGATCGGCCACGACCTGGTCCCCGACTACATGACCTCGGTCCGTGACGGCGGCTTCTACGGCTGGCCCTACAGCTACTGGGGCCGCGTCGACGACCGGGTCAAACCCCAGGACCCGGCCAAGGTCGCCGCCGCCCGGACCCCCGACTACGCTCTGGGCGCCCACACTGCCTCGCTCGGCCTGGCCTTCTATCGCGGCGGGCTGTTGCCGCAGTACCGCGGCGGCGCCTTCATCGGCCAGCACGGCTCGTGGAACCGCGACCCGGTCAGCGGCTACAAGGTCGTCTTCGTCCCCTTCAGCGGCGGCAAGCCGAGCGGCCCGGCCCAGGACATCCTGACGGGCTTCCTGGACGAAAAGGTCCACACCAAGGGTCGCCCGGTCGGCGTCGCGGTCGACAAGGCCGGAGCCCTGCTGGTGGCCGACGATGTCGGCAATGTCGTCTGGCGGGTGACGCCGGGCTAGTCACCACCGCCTGTAAACCCTCTCCTTCCCACGCCTTCGGCGCGGGCCCCTTCCTCTCCCTCGCGGGAGAGGAGCTTCGGAGCGGTCACCCGTCTGCCATTGAAGGATGCCTGCAACCCGCTGGCCCTCTCCCGCGAGGGAGAGGGCCAGCCCGCGCAGCGGGTGGGAGGGAGAGGGTTTACGGACGCCCGACGAGAATCCCTGTTTCCACAAGCGCCAGCGGCGGCATACGCTCCCGCAAACTTCGGGGAACGCTCATGAAACGCCTGCTGCTGACCGGTCTCGCCCTGGTCGCTCTGACCGCCTGCCAGAAGCCCACGACCTCCGACGGCTCCGAAGGCTACGGGCCTGACCCGAAGATGCCGGCCGCCAGGACCACGCCGCTGCCGACCGTCAACGCCCGCCAGGCGGTCGGCTGGGCCGCCGACGCCGCGCCCAAACCGGCCGAAGGCCTGAAGGTCGCCCGCTTCGCCGAGGGGCTGGAGCATCCGCGCTGGCTCTACGCCCTGCCCAACGGCGACATCCTGGTCTCGGAAAGCAACAGCCCGGCCCGCGAGGGCAAGGGCTTGGAGGCGATGGTCGCCAAGAACATGATGAAAAAGGCCGGCGCCGCCGTGCCCAGTCCCAACCGCATCACCCTGCTGCGCGACGCCGACGGCGATGGCGTCGCCGAACTGAAGGTCCCCTTCATCACCGGGCTCAATTCGCCCTCGGGCATGGTGCTGGTCGGCAAGCAGCTGTTCGTCGCCAACACCGACAGCGTGGTGGTGTTCGACTACGCCGAGGGCGCGACAAAGATCGAGGGGGCCGGCAAGAAGATCGCCGACATCCCGGCCGCCGGCTCCAACGGCCACTGGGCTCGCAACATCATCGCCAGGCCGGACGGGTCAAAGCTCTACGTCGGCGTCGGCTCGTCCACCAACATCGCCGACGAGGGCCTCGACATCGAAAAGGAACGCGCCTCGATCCTCGAAATGAACCTCGACGGCTCCGGCCGCCGGGAGTTCGCCTCGGGCCTGCGCAATCCCAACGGCATGGAATTCTATCCGGGCTACGCCTACCCGGGGAACGGCGCCCTGTGGGTGGCGGTCAACGAGCGTGACATGATCGGCCAGGACACGCCGCCCGACTATCTGACGGTGGTCCAGGACGGCGGCTTCTACGGCTGGCCGTGGAGCTACTGGGGTCAGAACGCCGACGACCGCGTCAAGCCGGCCAACCCAATGATGGTCGCCAAGGCGATCAAGCCGACCTACGGCCTCGGCGCCCACACCGCCTCGCTCGGCATCCACTTCTATCGGGGCCAACTGCTGCCGGTGAATTTCCGCAGCGGCGTCTACGTCGCCCAGCACGGCAGCTGGAACCGCGACCCGCCCAGCGGCTACCGGGTGATCTTCGTGCGGGACACCGACGACACCACCTACGTGACCTCGCCGCCTGGCGGCGTGGCCTTCCGGCCCGGCGGCGCGCCGGTGGTCATCCTCGACGGCTTCCTCAACGACAAGAAGGAAGCGCAAGGCCGCCCGGTGGCCATCGTCGAGGACAAGGCCGGCGCCCTGCTGGTCTCCGACGACGTCGGCAACATCATCTGGCGCGTAACGCCCTCGGCCGTGCCGTAAGCAAGAAAAAGGGCCGCCGGATTGTTCCGACGGCCCTCAATCTGTTCAGCGAGCTTGAAGCCTACAGCCGCTCGATGATCGTCACGTTGGCCAGGCCGCCGCCCTCGCACATGGTCTGCAGGCCGTACTTGCCGCCGCGGTCGATCAGGGCGTTGACCAGCGTCGCCATCAGCTTCGCGCCCGACCCGCCCAGCGGGTGACCCAGGCTGATCGCGCCGCCGTTGACGTTCAGGCGGTCCGGGTCGGCGCCGGTGGCCTGCAGCCAGGCGACCGGCACCGAGGCGAAGGCTTCGTTGACCTCGAAGGCGTCGATGTCGCCGATCTTCAGGCCAGTCTTCTCAAGGGCCCGCAGGGTGGCCGGGATCGGGGCTTCCAGCATGATCACCGGGTCATGGCCGATGACGGTCATGTGGTGGATGCGGGCCAGCGGCTCGACGCCCAGCGACTTCAGGCCCTTCTCGTTGACGATGATCACGCCCGAGGCGCCGTCGCAGATCTGGCTGGAGGTGGCGGCGGTCAAGGCGCCGTCTTCCTGCAGGAGCTTGACGCCGCGCATGGCGTCCAGGCTGGCCTCGAAGCGGATGCCTTCGTCGACGGTGTGTTCTTCTTCGACGCCCTCGGCGGTCTTGATCTTCACCGGCACGATTTCGTTGGCGAACTTGCCGGCCTTGGTCGCTTCGATGGCCTTGCGGTGGCTGTTGTAGCCGTACTCGTCGAGCAGGTCCTTGGTCAGGCCGTACTTCTTGGCGATCATCTCGGCGCCGGCGAACTGGCTGAACTGGATGTTCGGGTAGCGGGCCTGGATGTTGGGGCTCATGTAGCTGCCCATGCCGGCCTTCAGGGCCAGGATGGCCGGGGTGCCCATCGGCACGCGGGTCATGCTCTCGACGCCGGACGCGATGACCACGTCCATGGCGCCGCTCATCACCGCCTGGGCGGCGAAGTGGATGGCCTGCTGCGAGGAGCCGCACTGGCGGTCGACGCTGGTGCCCGGCACGCTTTCCGGCAGGGACGAGGCGAGGATGGCGTTGCGGGCGATGTTCACCGACTGCTCACCGGCCTGGCCGACGCAGCCGATGATGACGTCCTCGACCAGGGCCGGATCGGCGTCGACGTCCCGGATCAGGCCTTCCAGCACCTGGGCGGCGAGGTCGGCGGGGTGCCACCCGGCCAGCCGGCCACCCTTGCGGCCTCCGGCGGTGCGTTTGGCGGCGACGATGTAGGCTTCGGCCATGGGATGCTCCCGAGGTTCTCGTTTACGTTCGCGGTAAGATAAGCGAACGGCTGTTCGGACGTAAGTATGACCTAACGGCAGGCGCGCGCGGCATTTTTTGGCGCCGACCGCAGATTCCCTGTCAGTCCGTATGCACCCGCCGGAACTGCCCGCGCAGGTAGACCAGCGGTTCGTGCCCGGGGTCGAAGCGGACCTTGAGGATGCGGCCGATGAAGATGCGGTGGTCGCCGGCGTCGATGACCTGGGTGGTCTCGAGCTCGAAGTTGGCCATGCAGCCGGGCAGGATGGGGACGCCGTGGTCCCAGGTCTCGCAGGTCAGGCCTTCGAAGCGGTCGGCCGACTTCACTGTGAAGCGACGGGCCATGTCCTCCTGCTCTGCGTGCAGGACGTTGACCGAGAACTTGCCGGCCTGTTCGAGCACCGGCAGGCTGGAGGCCTTGAGGTCGACGCAGACCAGGGCCAGCGGCGGGTCGAGGCTGACCGAGGAGAAGGCGTTGACGGTGAAGCCGACCTGACGGCCGTCGGCGGCGCAGGTGGTGACCACGGTGACGCCGGTGGTGAAACAGCCGAAGGCGTCCCTGAGCGCCCGGGCGTCGGCGATCAGGTCGCCGTCGAGGGTGATGGTGCGGGACGGGCTCATCGTCCCTTTCTGGAATGCGAAGACTGGCGGTGCAAGGGGTTCAGGCCGCGTGGCCGTAAAACGTCTGGCTGAACGGCGGGAACCAGAAGGTCTTGCCGAGGCCGCGCATCAGCCGGTCGAGCGGCATGGCGCGGTCCGGCGCCCCGAGGGCCCATTTGACCGCCACGACCGGCGTCCAGAGCGCCGTCTGCACCAGCCCGGCCAGCATCCAGCGGACAATTCCGGGGACATTCTTCTCGGCGGCGCAGTGCTCGCTGGGCCCCTGGCCGTAGGCGAAGGCGCGACGCAGGGCGTAGGCCAGGGTCAGGCGCGAAGGGACCGGGTCTTCCCAGACGAAGGCGGCGTGGGCCCAGCCGAAGCGGGCGCCGGCGGCGGCCATCTGGGCGAACAGCAGGTCGTCCTCGCCGCCGCTGGCGTTGCGCGACGGGTCGAACGGCGCCGTGGGATGCGGCAGGGCGGCGCGGCGGATCAGGCTGTTGCCGCAGCCGTACCAGCTGTCGAGCCCGCGGGTATCGGTCGGGCCGTGGCGGGAGAAGAAGTCCTCGAGATAGGCGCGATGGCGGACGCCCTCGGGGGCGCGGCCACGCACGGGGCCGAAGACGGCGTCGGCGCCCAGGGTCTGTTGCGCGGCGAGCAGGTCCGCCAGCCAGGTCGGCGGAGCTTCCTCGTCGTCGTCGAGAAAGGCGATCAGTTCGCCGGTGGCGACCGCCAGGGCTGCATTGCGGACGTTGGCGACGCCGGGGCGTGGCTCGTGGACGTAGCGGATGGGAAAGGGAGCGGTTAGCGCCTCGACAAAGGCCTGGGCCGACGGGACGGCGTCATTGTCGGCGACGATGAGTTCCAGGCCCGCAGGCTCAACCCCGCTCTGCGCGACGAGCGACGCGAGCGCCGTCGCCAGCCCGGCCGGGCGGCGCTGGGTCGGAACAATGAGGCTGACGCGCTCGGTCATGCCGTGAGGGTAGACGAGGCGGGTTGAGGAATGATGGACCTCCCTCCCCGAATGGGGAGGGAGGTTAGCCCCCGAACGTCGCGTGCAGAATGGCCTCGATCCCCGCCTGGTCGACCGCGTCGAACGCCGCCGGCCTGTCGGAATCGACGTCGAACACGGCCAGCAGATTCCCGCTCGCGTCCTTCACCGGCACGACAATCTCGCTCTGGCTGTTCGCATCGCAGGCGATGTGGCCCGGGAAGACGTGGACGTCCTCGACCAGCTGGGTCTGCTGCGTCTCCGCCGCCGCGCCGCAGACGCCGCGGCCGTAGGCGATGCGCAGGCAGCCGAGCGTGCCCTGGTAGGGTCCGACGACCAGTTCGCGCTCGCGGGTCGGATCGACGACGTAGAAGCCGGTCCAGAAATAGTGGTCGAAGCTGCTGGCCAACATCGAGGCCACGGTCGCCATCCTGGCGGTGAGGTTCGGCTCGCCGTCCAGCACGGAGGCGATCTCCAGGGCCACCTCGGCGTAGCGGGCGGCCTTGTCGGCGGAGAGGGTGAGGTCGTTGAAGGCTTCGGCCATGGGTCCGCATATAGGCCCATCGCCGAAAGCCGCAATGATGGGCCGCAACGATCAGATGTCGAGCACGGCCAGCCGCTTGCCCGGGGCCGTGACCGGGCCGTAGTCCAGGGTCAGGCCGGACAGGTGGCTTTCGATGCGCAGCGAGACGGCGCGGTCGAGCTGGCGGGTGACGTGGGCGCTGCCCTTCAGGTCGCCGACCGCCAGGCCGGCCAGCGAGCGCAGGGTGTCGAGGTGGATCTGCACCACCTCCGGGTCGGCCTTGCCGGCTCCGCCGACCGCCGAGACGTAGCGGGCAAGGCTGGCGGCGGCCCGGGTCAGCACCCGGTCGCCGGCCTCGCTGGCCCGCTGGCGCAGGGCGTGCATCACCCGGCAGGCCATCTGGCGCAGCATGTGGTCGAGGCCGCCACGGCCCTCGATCAGCCGCTGAAAGGTGGCCATCTCGTCAATGATCTGGGCGCAGAGGAGGGCGCGGGCGGCGATGTCGACCTGATGGGTCCCGTCGCCCCGCCGGCGCAGGGGCCCGGCATAGCCCATGTCGTCGTCCCGGTTCTGGCGGCGGTCGGGGCCAACGTATCCCGTGCTGATGACGAAATCGATCTCGCGCTGGCGCACCGTCGCCACCCGCTCCAGCACCCGGGCCGGGGTGAAGGGCTTGACCAGGAAGGCGTCGGCCCCTGCCGCCCGGGCGATCTCAACGTCGCGGCGCGTGCGCTCGGTGGTCAGCATGATGATCGGCAGGCGCGGGTCGGGAATGCGCGGGTCTTCGGTGATCGCCGCGTGGCGCACGGCGCGGGTGAAGGCCAGGCCGTCCATGACCGGCATCAGCCAGTCGGTGATGATCACATCGGGCCGGGTTCCGGCCATCATCCCCAGGGCCTCGGAGCCGCTCTCGGCGGTGACCACCCGGTCCACCCCCCCGGCCCGCAGCACGTCAGCGACGAGGCGGCGCGTGCTGTGGTGGTCATCGACCACCATCACACACAGGCCCTCGAGGGGGTCAGGCAGCGCCGCGTCCATGGGTCTGTCCCTAGCGAACAACGGTTGCGGTCCGGTTACCGGCCGGTCTCATCCGGGCGCCGCCTTCGTTTTGCAAAGGATTCTTACTTGCCCTGAGCGTCAGGTCTGGTATTTGCGAGCCGTTCTCAACGTTTCCGGTCCGCCTCCCGATCATGTCGCATTCGCCGTCTTCTCCGACCCGCTCCAAGATCGACCAGGGGCGAGGCCGCCGCTGACCATGGATGTCGCGGTGGACGAGACGAAGGTGGCCGCCAGGGCCAGGGCCCGGAAGCGGGCCCAGGCGCGGGCCGGTTTCCTGCGCGAGACGGTGCGCTGGCACTGGATCAGCGCCGCCATCTGCCTGGTCGGCATCGTGCTGTTCGCCGTCACCGGCATCACCCTGAACCACGCCCGCCAGATCGAGACCAAGCCGGTCGTCGCCAACCTGCGGGCCACGGCGCCGGCCCCGGTGATCGCCGCGATGAAGGCGGCCGAGACGGCCAAGGGCGCCCTGCCCGACGTCGCCCAGGCCTGGCTCCTCAAGACGGTGAAGGTCGAGGCGCCACAGAAGGCCGCCATCGAGTGGTCGGACGGCGAGGCCTATATCGCCCTGCCCCGCCCGGGCGGCGACGGCTGGGTCACCATCGATACGGAAACCGGGGCCACCGAGGCCGAGCTGACGTCGCGTGGCTGGATCTCCTACCTCAACGACCTGCACAAGGGCCGCAACACCGGGCCGGTCTGGGCCTGGTTCCTCGACATCTTCGCCGCCGGCTGCATCGTCTTCTGCGTCACCGGCCTGATCTTGCTGTTCATGCACGCCCACGCCCGCAAGACCACCTGGTGGTACGTCGGCCTGGGGCTGTTCATCCCGCTCGTCCTCGCCCTCCATTTCATTCCCTGAACGGTTGTCCATGCGTATCGCCCTGCCCGCCGCCCTGTTGACCGCCCTGGCCGCCTCGCCGGCCCTCGCGGCCGACCTCACCGTCGGCATCGAGATCCCCAGGATGACGGTGGCCGAGTACCACCGCCCCTACGTCTCGATCTGGATCGAGACGCCCGACGAGACGGCGGTGAAGACCTTGGCCGTCTGGTACGACACCAAGAATTCCAAGGGCGAGGGCGCCACCTGGCTGAAGGACATGCGCCAGTGGTGGCGCCGCACCGGCCGCGGCCTCGACAAGGCGGCGATCAACGGCTTCAGCGGCCCGACCAAGGCCCCAGGCAAGCAGCAGTTGGTGGTCCCGGCCGCCCGCCTGGCCGACCTCGCGCCCGGGTCCTACACCCTCGTCGTCGAGGCGGCCCGCGAGGTCGGCGGCCGCGAAGTCGTCAAGATCCCCTTCTCTTGGACCGGCAAGGGCGGCAAGGGCGGCTCGGCCGCCGGCGGCAGCGAACTCGGCCCCGTCACCCTGACCATCAAATAGCGAAAGCGACGACCATGAGCCTGAAGCTGTTCTCCCGCGGCGCCGCCGCCGTGGCCTTCGCCGCCGCCCTCGCCGTCGCCGGCTCGGCCAGCGCCCACCGCCAGTGGATGCTGCCGTCGATGACCGTGCTGTCGGGGACCGATCCCTGGGTCAGCGTCGACGCGGCGGTGTCCAACGACCTGTTCGTCTTCGAGCACCAGCCCATGCGGCTGGAGAACCTGACCATCACGGGCCCTGACGGCGCCCCGGTCGAGGCCCAGAACAAGTTCACCGGCAAGTATCGCTCTGTCTTCGACATCCAGTTGACCAAGCCCGGCACCTACCGCGTCGCCAACGTTTCGGGCGGCATGATGGTCTCCTACAAGGTCGGCGGCGAGCAGAAGCGCTGGCGCGGCGCCCCGGCCGACGCGGCGGCCAACATCCCGGCCGGCGCCACCGAGGTGAGAAAGACGATGAGCGACCGCCGCGTCGAATTCTTCGTCACCTCCGGCGCCCCGACCACCGACGCCCTCAAGCCGGTCGGCAAGGGCCTGGAACTGGTCGCCGTCACCCATCCCAACGACGTCCTGGCCGGCGAGAAGGCCACCTTCGGCCTGCTGCTGGACGGCAAGCCGGCGGCCGGCGTCGAGGTCACCGTCGAGCCGGGCGGCACGCGCTACAACGACGAGCGCGGCGAGATCAAGACGACCACCGACAAGGACGGCAAGTTCAGCGTCACCTGGCCCAGGGCCGGCTACTACTGGCTTGAAGCCACGGTGAAGGGCGCGGCCGACGCCGAGGGCGTCGAGCGCACCTCGGGCTATGTCGCCACCTTCGAAGTCCTCAAGGACTAGCGCTGAACCGCGTTGTCATCCCGCCGGCGCTGGACGCCAGCGCCGGCGATCCGCCTGCAGGGCCGATCCTAAGGCTGACCGGCCCGACCATGGGGGTCAGTTGGACCGTGCAGGCTTGCCCGCCGGCCGGCGTGAGCGCCGAAGACTTGCGGGTGGCGGCGCAGGCGGCGGCCAACGCCGTCGTCCTGCAGATGAGCGGCTGGGAGCCGGCCTCCGACCTCAGCCGGTTCAACCGCGCCAAAGCCGGAACCTGGCATGACCTGCCCGCCGATTTCGCCGCCGTCGTCGACCGCGCCCTGCACTGGGCCGGGGAGAGCGACGGCGCCTTCGACCCGACCATCGGGCGGCTCACCGACCTCTGGGGTTTCGGCCCGGCCGGCCCGCGCGCGGAGCCGCCGGCCGGGCGGGAACTCGACGGCCTCTGGTCGCAATCGGGTTGGACCCGGCTCGAACGCCGCGGCGACGCCCTGCTCCAGCCCGGCGGCCTCGACCTCGACCTGTCGGGCATCGCCAAGGGCTTCGGCGTCGACGCCATCCTGCGTGCCCTGCAGGCCCTCGGCGTCCGCCACGCCCTGGTCGAGATTGGTGGTGAACTGCGCGGCCTGGGCGTACAGCCGGACGGCCAGCCTTGGTGGGTGGAGATCGAGAGCCCGCCCGGCCTGACGGCCCCCGAGCCCGTCGTCGTCGCCCTGCACCGCCTGTCTCTGGCCACCAGCGGCGACTACCGCCGCTTTCGCATGGACAGCGGCCGGCGCCGGTCCCACACGCTCGACCCGCGCACCGGCCAGCCCGTCGAGGCCGCCGCCGCCTCGGTCAGCGTGCTGGCGGAGACCTGCATGGACGCCGATGCTCTGTGTACGGTGCTGATTGTCCTCGGGCCGGACGCGGGGATGACCTGGGGGACCGAGCATGGCGTGGCGGCGTACTGGCAGCTCCGCGACGGCGGCGAGCGGATGACGCCCGCCTTCGCGACGATGCTGGAAGACTAGCGTCCTTCTCCCGCTTGTCGGGAGAAGGGACTGCATAAATCTAGATCACCGTCCGTAGACTGAGCAATTCCGGGAAGAACGGCCGCTCCAGCGCCTTGACCAGATAGGCCACCCCCGCCGAGCCGCCGGTGCCGCGCTTGAAGCCGATGATCCGCTCGACCGTCTTCATATGGGCGAACCGCCACTGCTGCAGGCGATACTCGATGTCGACCAGCTTCTCGCCCAGCTCATAGAGGTCCCACCAGGTCTCGGCGTCGCGGTAGACGGCGAGCCAGGCGGCCTCGACTTCCGAGTTGGCCTCGTAGGGCTGGGTCCAGTCGCGGTCGAGATAGGCGGCCGGAATGGCGAAGCCGCGCCGGGCCAGCAGGGCCAGGGCCTCGTCGTAGAGGCTGGGGGCGTTCAACGCCGCCGTCAGCTCGGCATGGAGGGCCGGGTCGCTCTCATGGACCTCCAGGGTGCGGGCGTTCTTGGCCCCGAGCAGGAACTCGATCTGGCGGTACTGGTAGGACTGGAAGCCGCTGCTGGCGCCCAGCGCGTCGCGGAAGCGGCTGTAGTCGAAGGGCGTCATCGTGGCGAGGATTTCCCAGGCCTGGATCATCTGGGTCTGGATGCGGCCCACCCGGCTCAGCATCTTGAAGGCCGGTTCCAGGTCGTCGTTGCGGATGTGGCCGACGGCGCCCCGCAGCTCATGCAGACACAGCTTCATCCATAGCTCGCTCGACTGATGGATGACGATGAACAGCAGTTCGTCATGCTCGCCCGAGCGCGGCGCCTGGGCGCCCAGCACCTTGTCCAGCTGCAGATACTGGCCGTAGCTCAGGGACTTCGACAGGTCCCAGGTCACGCCTTCGTACGGATCGTTCTCGCTCATGGGCGCCGGTTTAGCCCGGTTGAGGACGCTTGTCCTTCCCCCGCGTCGCTCTGCTAGTCTCAGCCGCAAAATCAGGGAGGACGTGATGAGCGATCTGGTGCTGCGCGAAGACCGCGATGGGGCGGTGACCCTGACCCTCAACCGGCCGGACAAGCTGAACGCCCTCAACGTACCGCTGTTCAAGACGCTCGACGACCATGTCGCCGACCTAGAGGCCGACGCCTCCGCCCGCCTGGTCATCCTGCGCGGGGCCGGCAAATGCTTCTCGGCAGGTCATGACCTGGGCGACATCGCCGTCGGCGAGAAACTGCCGCGGCCGAACTTCCAGGCCTCCGTCATCGAGCGGCTGGCGAATCTGCCCCTGCCGGTCATCACCGCCGTCCACGGCCACTGCTACACCGGGGCGCTGGAACTGGCCCTGGCCGGCGACATCATCTTTGCGTCCGAAGCCGCCAGGTTCGGCGACACCCACGCAAAATGGGCGCTGACCCCGGTCTGGGGCCTCAGCCAGCGGCTGCCGCGACGGGTCGGGACCTACAGGGCCCGCGAGATGATGTTCACTTGCCGGACCTATGGCGGACGCGAGGCGGCGGCCATCGGCCTGGCCAACATCTGCGTGGCCAACGAGGACTATGAGGCCGGCCTCGCCGCCCTGGCCGCCGACATCCTGGCCAACAGCAGCTTCAGCCACGCGGCCAACAAGAAGCTGCTGGTCGAGACCGACGGCCTGCCGCTCGGTGCGGGTCTCGCTCATGAAGTGTTCCGCGGCGAAGGCCGGGGGCCGGACATGGAAGAGCGCATCGCCGCCTTCCAGAACAAGACGGCCAAGGTCAGCTGATGGCCCTCGCCCCGCTCCCCGCCCAGCCCGCCGGCACGCCCTGGCCCACCGTCGACTGGCCGGTCGGCGCGCCCCTGCCGCCAGAGCTGACGGCCAGGCTGGACGCCGCCTTCGGCGACGAGCGCCTGGGCATCACCGATGCGGTGCTGGTCATCCAGGGCGGCCGCGTCCGCTACGAGCGCTATGGCGAGGAACTCGACCACCAGAGCCGCTTCCCCTCCTGGTCCAAGGCCAAGAGCATCACCCAGGCCCTGGTCGGGCTGGCCGTGGCCGAGGGCCGGCTGGACGTCCATGCCCCCGCCGACGTGCCGGCCTGGAAGGGCGACGAGCGCGCCGCCATCACCCTCGACCAGCTGCTGCGCATGTCCAGCGGCCTGAAATTCGTCGAGGACTATGTGCCGGGCAGCGTCTCCGACGTCATCGAGATGCTGTTCGGGGCCGGCAAGGACGACGTCGCCGGCTACGCCATCGCCCAGCCGCTGGAGCACGCGCCGGACAGCCATTGGTCCTACGCCAGCGGCACGACCAACATCGTCTGCGACATCCTGCAACGGACCCTCGGCCTCAAGGGCGCGGCCTTCGAGGCCCATATGCGCCAGGCGCTGTTCGAGCCCCTCGGCATGATCAGCCCGATTCCCAAGTTCGACGCGGCCGGAACCTTCATCGGCTCCTCCTACTGCTTCTGCACGGCGCGCGACTTCGCCCGCTTCGGCCTGCTCTACCTGCGCGGCGGCCTGTGGGAGGATCGCCCGTTCCTGCCCGCCGCCTGGATCGACTACGCCCGCACCCCCACGCCGACCCCCGCCACCGAGGAGCTCGGCTACGGCGCCCAATGGTGGCTGGGCCTGGGCGGCGAGGGCGCGTTCAGCGCCAACGGCTACGAAGGACAGTACACCCTGTGCATCCCCGACCTCGACGTGGTCATGGTCCGCCACGGCCGCACGCCGCTGGAAAACAAGGAAGTCCTGGCCGCCTGGGTGCGGACCGTGGTGGAGGACTTGCGTCAGGCCTGAACCGGCGTCATCGTGCCGGGAAACAATTGGCACGGTAAATGTCATGACCTTGGAAGCGCCGCTCGAATTCTCCGGAGCCCCGGGCTCGCCCTACACCCGCAAGATGCTGGCCGTGCTGCGCTACCGGCGCATCCCCTACCGGCTGTACCACCGCGGCCGGGAGCCGGCCGGTTACCCGACCGCCAAGGTGCCGTTGCTGCCGACCTTCTACATCGGCGGCGAGGCGGTGACCGATTCTTCGCCTCTGATCCGCCGCTTCGACGCTGAGATCCCCGGCCGCCCGGTGCGTCCGGCCGACCCGGCGGTGGCCTTCCTCGACAGCCTGATCGAGGACTACGCCGACGAATGGCTGACCAAATGCATGTTCCACTACCGCTGGGCGCATGAGGCCGACGCGGCCTTCTGCGGCCGGCTGCTGCCGAGCTGGGGACCCGTACCGCTGGACGAGCCGACCCTGGCGGCCATGGCGAAGATGATCAGCGAGCGGCAGATCGGGCGGCTGGCCTATGTCGGCTCCAATCCCACCACCGGGCCGGTGATCGAGGACAGCTACGTCCGCCTGCTGGAGGCGCTGGAGGCGCACCTCGCCGTCTCGCCCTTCATGCTCGGCTCAGCGCCCGGCGCCGGCGACTTCGGCCTGTTCGGCCAGCTGACCCAATTGGCGGGGGTGGATCCGACGCCGACGGCGATCGCCCAACAGAAGGGCCATCGGGTGATGGGCTGGATCGGCATGGTCGAGGACCTGTCGGGCCTTGAGCCGGGGCCGACGATCGACCCGGGCGCTATCCCGCCGACCCTGAAAGCGCTGCTGGCCGAGATGGGCCGGGTCTACGCGCCGCTGCTGATCGCCAATGCGAAGGCGGTGATGGCGGGCGAGAAGATGGTGGAGACCGAGATCGACGGGAGGGCCTGGGCGCAGAACGCCTTTCCGTACCAGGCCAAGTGCCTGGGGTGGCTGCGCGACGAGTACGCGGCGTTGCCGGCAGCGTCGAAGGCGCAGGTCGACGCGGCGATTTCAGGAACCGGCTGGACGTCGCTGTTCTAGGGGACGGCAGAACTCACGACCCCTCTCCCGCGAGGGAGAGGGAGGGGCCCGCGCCGAAGGCGTGGGAGGGAGAGGGTTTACAGACGGATCGGGATTGCCTCGGCCGCGCCAGCGCCAGCGTCTCCAGCAAGCTCACCGCGACCCCATCAGCGTTCTCGATCACATCGTTATTGGCGAACCGGATGACGAGATATCCCAGCCGTTCGAGAACCGCCGTCCGCTCGGCGTCTTTCTGCTCCCGGTCTTGGTGCGAGACGCCGTCGAGTTCGACGACCACCCGCGCATCCATGCATATGAAATCGACGACGTACCGATCAATCGGGACCTGCCGGCGAAACTTGTAGCCCGCCAGACGGCCCGCTCGGACAATGCCCCAGAACCGTCTCTCGGCCTTGGAGGCGCCTCGCCGAAAGGCCCGGGCAAGCTGGGTGTTGCGCATAAGCGCGAGGTTGCCATCGACGGAACAAAAAGTGAACTACATTCTGCGAAAAGCCGGACGGGCCGGTAAACCCTCTCCCTCCCGCGCCTACGGCGCGGGCCCCTCCCTCTCCCTCGCGGGAGAGGGGCTGGTCCATGCCGGCCTCAGTGACCGGCGTGGTGTTCGGCATTCCGTTTCCGCGTCGCCGCCGCCTTCTTGGCCGAGGCCGAACGCTCCGCCGCCGACCGGCTCGCGCTCGCCGCCCCGCCTTTCTCGCCACCCTTGTGCGAGGCGGGATGGCGGGTGTCCTTGCCGCGCCCGGAGCCGGATTTCTTCCCCCCGCCGTCGTCCTTGTTCACCGTCGCCCAGGCCCGGGACTCGGCTTCCTTCTTCGAAACGCCCTTCTTTTCGTAGCCTTCCTCGATGTGTTCGGCCTTGCGCTTCTGCTTGTCGGTGTATGCGGATTTTTCGCCCTGCGGCATGGCTCTACTCCCTTTACAGACAGGGAAAACCGCCAACGCCGCGAGACTGTTCCTTCACAAAAGATCGGCCGGCGTCGGCTCGAACCCCAGCGCGATCCGCCCGCCGATCTGCGCCGCCCGGTCCCAGTCGAACACCACATGCCCACGGATCATCTGCACGTCCCGCAGGTGCCGCTGCAGCGGCGAGGTCAGGAAGCCCGAACTCGCCCCCGCCGCCGCGCACATGCCGTTCACCGCCTCGCCGGCCAGCCGCACCGTATGGGCCGCCGCCAGCCGCACCGCCGCCAGGGTGTCGACACCGATCGCCGCCCCGGCCGGGCCTTCGCGCTCGTACAGCGCCACGGCGTCTTCCCAGACCAGCGCCGCCGCCCGCACCGTCGCCAGCGCCTCGCCGAGCCTCAGATGCGTGGCCGGGGCGTCGCTCTGTTTGGCGCCGGCCGTATAGGCCTGGGTCTTGGCCTTCATCCGCGCCGTGAAGGCGGCCAGCGCCCCCTCCGCCGCACCCAGCGCCGGGGCCGCCGCCACCAAAGCCAGGGCCGGCGACATGGCGTAGCCGACCGAACTGCCCGGGTGCAGCGCCAGGCCCGGCATCGGCCCGAACTTCATCTGCAGCCCCGACAGCGTCCGATAGGCCGGCACGAACACATCGGTCGCCGTCACCGTGTTGCTGCCGGTCGCCGCCATGCCGGCCGTGCGCCAGACATCCTCGACCGCCACGTCGGCCAGGGGCAGCACGCAGAAGCGCGGCATCGGCCCCTCCATGGCGTTGACCATCACCCAGTCGGCGTGATTGACGCCCGTCGCCCATTCCCAGCGCCCGGTGATCCGGTAACCGCCCTCCACCGCCTCGGCCCGGCCGGTCGGGGCCAGCGGCGCGGGGGCCAGCGGCATCGCCCCGCCCCTGAACAGCTCCGCCTGCAACTGCGGCTCGAACCGGCATAGCAGCCAGGCGTGCAGCGCCAGGAACGACAGCGTCCAGGCGCTGGACGGGCAGCCCCGCGCCAGGCGCCGGCCAACCTCCAGGAAGGTCGTCAGAGACGCCCCCGCCCCACCCGCCGTGGTCGGCGCCAGCAGGTGGAAGTAGCCAGCCTCGGCCGCCTCCCTCACCGTCGCCTCGGGCACCGAGCGCAAGGCCTCGGCGTCGGCTGCCCGCTCGGCCAGGCGGATGGCGGCGGCGTCCGCCCAAGTGTTCCACACCGTCGGATCGTTCGAAGGACTCATGGCGCTCTCCCTTGCACGCTCCATAACATAACTTATGTTATGCTCAAGCCCGCACTTACGACGGCGGCGCATCGCGGCTAGAGGGGAGCATGGTCAAGGGACG
This sequence comes from Caulobacter sp., assembly GCA_028291265.1. GTDB lineage: Bacteria > Pseudomonadota > Alphaproteobacteria > Caulobacterales > Caulobacteraceae > Caulobacter. The sequence continues at coordinate 33,461 of JAQGIK010000073.1, forward strand.
CAAGGATCTGACGCGGACGGACTGGCTGCTGGCCGGCCAGGCGGTGCTGCGCGACGACGGCCCGCGGGCCCTCAAGCTCCGCCCCCTGGCCGCCACCCTCGGCATCTCGACCGGCAGCTTCTACCACCACTTCGCCGACTTCGAGGACTACCTCGGCCAGCTGGCCGACTACTTCAGCGGCGAACAGCTGATGTCCAACCTCGAGCGGGTCCGCACCGAGGCCACCACGCCGGTCCGCCGCATCCTGCTGATCTCCGACCTGGCCTTCAGCCAGGATCTGCCGCGCCTCTCCATGGCCATGCGCGCCTGGGCCCGCGGCGACGCCCGCGCCCGCGCCTCGGTCAAGATCGTCGACGACACCCTGATGGCCTTCTTCGCCGACTGCCTGGAGGGCATGGGCCATCCGCCGCAGATGGCCATGGCCCGCGCCTACCTGCTGGTCGCCTCCGCCACCGCCGACATCGAGCCCCCCGCCGGCCTCGGCGCCGGCCTCGACCTGCGCGACCTGATGCTGGAGATCATCGCCGGCATCGAGGACTGAGGCCCGATGAATATGTCTATACATATTCCGCCCCGTTCGGCGCCCGGAGCCGACATCATGGCCGGCTCGGCCGCAAGGCCGGCCGTCACAGGGTGGTCTCCGATGGGTCGAGACCGACCATGTAGCCTGATGGAATCGCCCCGCGAGTAGGTCCCTACGGCACAGCTACGTGGTTGATTTAATTGCGCTTTCCGTCTCCCGAAAAGCCGTCGGATATGCTATTCTGACGCTTCCTCAGAACCCTCGCGCATCCATCCACCCCACCACCGCCGCCGTGGCCTGAGGCAGCAGTTCCGGCTTCTCGATGTAGTAGTGGTCGGCGCCCTCGATATCGACATAGGTCTTGTCGTCGGAACCCAGCGCCTCGAACAGCCGCGCCGCGTGGCTGGGCGTGCAGGCCAGGTCGGCGGTGTTGTTGATGACCAGCGATGGGACCTTGATGGTCGGGGCGTTGACCAGGCCGTTGGCGCGGCTCTCGTCATAGCTCCACTGCGACAGCCAGGAGCGCAGGGTGGCGAACCGGCCAAGGCCGATCGGCCCGTCGTTGGCGATCTTCGGATCGCCCATGTAGCAGGTATGGGGCTCGCGGTCGGACGGCTCCTGGGTCGGGTCGGTCCAGCGCACGTCGCTCATCGTGCCCTGGACGATGAAGCAGCGTTCGGCGTCGGGATCGCCAGCCGCCTTCAGGGCGCTGAGTTGGTCCTTGGCCCAGGCGGTGATGCGGCGGTTGCGGGCGATCTGGGCGGCGCGGAACCGGGCCACGAACTCGGCCGAATAGGGCGGCTGATCGGGACAGGCCGGGTCGTAGATGTTGAGGGAGGGATCGCGTTCGAAGGGTTTGGACTCGTCGAGGATCGAGGGGTCGATCCATTCGGTCATGGTCACGCTGCGGCCGATGTGGGCGGCCAGCAGCATGACCCCGTCGGCCGGGATCAGACCCGCGCCGACCAGGTCGACCTCGTCGCCGGCCGGGGTGTGGGTGATGGTCGGGTTGGTCGCCTGGTCCTGGTAGAACATCGACAGCGAGCCGCCGCCGGACCAGCCGCCGAGCACGACCTTCTCATAGCCGAACCGCTTCTTGAGGTCGGCGATGCAGGCGCCGAGGTCGAGCACGCACTTCTCGAGGATGGCGGCGGTGTCGTTCCCCCGATAGCGCGGGTTGCAGTAGATGACGTGCTTGCCGGCCCGGGCCAGGGCCAGCACCAGCGGCAGGAAGGAGCCGCCACCGATCGGGTGGCTGAACAGGACGACGGTCTTTTCCTCGGTCGCCGGCCGGATCCGCATGCACTCGATGAACACCCGCCCGTGGGCGCCGCCGTAGACCTCCTTCAGGCGCGAGGTCTCCTTGTAGCTGAAGCCGTAAGGTTCGCGGATGATGTCCATGGCTGTCCTCCCAAGGCTCTCGCGGCCCGTTTGTCATGTAAATTGACAGGACGACGTCGCGGCAGGCAAGCGTTTTAGGCTTGCAGGACGACGGTTCCCGGCCCTCAATGGCCACAACGATACGAGGAAACCATGACCCAGCCGAGCGGCATCCACCACCTGGCCTTCATGGCCGGCGACATCAAGAAACACATCGCCTTCTTCAGCGAGGTTATGGGCTGTCCGCTGGTCGCCCTGTTCGACATGCACGGCGTGCCGGGCGGGCTGCACGCCTTCCTGCGGATGAACGACCACGGCTACTTCTCGATCGTCCAGCTGCCGACCGTCGGCGACATCCCCATCGAGCTGGGCAAGACCCACGCCGGCACGGGGGCCGGGGCCAGCGCGCCGGGCACGTTGCAGCACCTGGCCTTCCGCGCCGACAGCGACGAGGCCCTGATCGCCATGCGCGACCGCATCCGCAGCCACGGCGTCAACGTCATCGGCCCCATCGACCACGGCATGTGCCGCTCGATCTACTTCGCCGGCCCCGACCAGATGACCCTGGAGGTGGCCACCAGCCACGAACCCATCGACCCGGCCCGCTGGATCGACCCCGCCGTGCTGGCCAAGGCCGGCATCGATCCCGAGGAGGCCGCCCGCTTCAAGGCCCCCGCCCCCTACACCGGCCCCTCGCCGGTGGCGCAGCCGGCCTACGACCCGGCCAAGCCGCACCAGGCCTACCCGGAGGGCATGTACCAGGCGATGATCCGCGCGCCCGACGAGGTGATCTTCAAGAACGCCTCCTACAGCGAGCCTCCCGTTCCGGCCTGAATCGGTTAGGGTCCGGGCATGAACCACTGGCTCGTCAAATCCGAACCGGACGTCTTTTCCTGGGACGACCTCGTCGCCGCCGGCAAGAAGGGCGAACCCTGGACCGGGGTGCGCAACCACACCGCCAAGCTCAACATGATGGCCATGAAGCTGGGCGACGAGGTCTTCTTCTACCACTCCCAGGCCGGCAAGGAGATCGTCGGGGTCAGCACCGTGGTCAAGGAAGCCTACCTCGACCCGACCGACGCCACCGGCAAGTTCTACTGCGTGGACCTGGCCGCCAAGGCGGCGTTGCCTCGGCCCTTCACCCTGGCCGAGGCCAAGGAGGACGAAGCCTTGTCGAAGATGAGCCTGGTCGCCAGCTTTCGCCTGTCGGTGCAGCCTGTGACGGCGGCGGAGTGGAAGCATGTTTTGAAGGCGGTGGGGGCTTAAAAACCACCCCCCAAGTCCGCTCATCCCGGCGAATGCCGGGACCCAGATTCAGCCTTGCTGTTGGCAGTTGGCCAAAGGATTTGGTCCTTACCCACGCAGAACTATGGGTTCCATCTGGGTCCCGGCATTCGCCGGGATGAGCGGTAGTTTTGTAGGAATTCAGACCACCGGAGCCTCGACCGCCTTCGCGCTCTCCAGCTCCGCCTTGATCGAGCGCGACGCCAGGTAGAAGTGCAGCGCCGCCCACCAGAACAGGGTGACGATGATGATCAGCGCCGTCTTGATGCCCGACGCCGAGGCGATGCGGCAGGCGTCGGCCAGGGCGGTTCCGACGCCGGGGCACAGGGCGGCGTAGTCGCCGGCCTTGAAGGCCTGGGCCGCGAAGTGGTCGCTGAGCCAGCCGGTGATCACCGGACCCGTCGTCATCCCGACGATGCTCATGATCAGCGACAGGATGGCCGTCGCCGAGGCCCGCATCCGCGGCTCGACCAGATTGTGGGTGACCGCGAAGGTCGGGCCGAAATAGATGCCCGAGAACAGGCCGGGAAGGATCAGCACCAGGATGGCCGCCACCCACTCGGTCTGGATGAAGCCGAGGATGTAAGCCGGTCCGGCCAGCAGCATGCCCATGGCCGGGGCCCAGCCGTAGAAGCGCACGTCCTTCTTCACCAGCCGGTCGGTGATGAAGCCGCCCGCCAGATAGCCGCCGGCCAGGGAGACGCTGTTGACGATGACGAAGGCGAAGGCGGCGGTCGTGTAGCTGACGTTGAAGGTCCGGACCATGAAGGGGTGCAGGAAGCTCATGCCGCTGAAGCCGACGAAGTTGACGATGACAGCGGCGACCAGCACGTGGCGGAAGGTCCGGCTGGCGAACAGGCGCTTGAGCACGGCCATCAGCGGCGGCGCGGCGCCGGTATCGTCACGGCCTTCGGAGAAGCCGCGCGGCGGCTCCTTCAGGGTCAGCCAGGTGATGACGGCCAGCAGCAAGCCGGGCAGCCCGACGATCAGGAAGGCGGGACGCCAGCCGAATTTCTGGGCGACGATGGCCCCGCCCAGCCCGCCGATGATGATGCCGAAGGGTGTCGCCAGGCCGAGGATGCTGAACACCGTCGCCCGCTTTTCCGGCGGGTAGTAGTCGGACAACAGCGACTGCGACGGCGCGCCCGCGCCGGCCTCCCCAACCCCGACCCCGATGCGGGCCAGCAGCAGGTGGGTAAAGCCGCCGGCGAAGCCGCTGAGCGCCGTCATCGCCGACCAGACGGCCACGGCGATGCTGATGATGGCCACCCGACTCTTGCGCTCGGCCAGGCGGGCGATGGGGATGCCGAGGACCCCGTAGAGAATGGCGAAGGCGGCGCCGCCGAGCAGCCCCAGCTGCAGGTCGCTGATCTTCAGGTCATCCTTGATGGCCTGGCCGACGGTGTTGAGGATGGAGCGGTCGATGAAGGCCACGGTCGAGATGGCGACCAGCAGGATCAGCGCCCAGCGGCGGTCCGCTGGCGTGGGAGGCGTCTTGGTCACTGGCAGTCCTTCACGAACGCACGGCGTTGAGCATCCGCTCGCCGAACAGGGCGGACCACTGGTCCGGGTTGAGCGTCATGACGCGGCCGGCGGCCGGGTCGTTCTCGGGCACGGCGGCGCCGGCCAGCACGGCCGGACGCTGGGCGATGCGGCCGTACCAGGCCTTGATGGCCGGCCACCGGGCGATGTCGATATCGATGGCCCGGGCGGCGCGGATCCACGGCCAGCAGGCCATGTCGGCGATGGAGTAGTCCTCGGCCAGGTAGAGCAGGATGGCGCCGGACTCGAACAGGGCCAGCGGCGCGCCGCCGCCGATCGGGTCATGGTCGACGATGGCCGGCAGCCGGCGGTTGGGATTGATCGCCGCCAGGGCGTCGCCCAGGTGCTCGCCCCTCAGCAGATTGTAGGGAATGACGCGATGTTCGAGGCCGGTCTCGGCCAGCATGATCGAGACCTTGTGGCCGTTCGGCGTGCTGACGAAATGCAGGTCGATCATCGCGCTTCCCCTCCGATGCCGCCTTCCGACGGTCTGGGGACACTGTCAGACGACAGGCCAATAACGTCAATCTAATTGATGATTATTCCGGGCCGCGATAGCCTCCGCCAAAACAGGAGGACGCCCATGGACTTCACCCTCGTCACCGACGGCCTGGCCTTTCCCGAGGGTCCGGTGATCCTCGCCGACGGCTCGGTGCTGGTCGTCGAGATCCGCGGTGGGCGTCTGACCCGCGTCTCGCCGGACGGCGAAAAAACCACCGTCGCCGAGCTCGGCGGCGGGCCGAACGGCGGCGCCATCGGCCCCGACGGCGCGGTCTATGTCTGCAACAACGGCGGCCTGGAATTCTTCGACGCCGCCCCCGACCTCGCCGTTCCCGGCCACGCCCCGCACGATTACGTCACCGGCTCGATCCAGCGCATCGACCTGGCCAGCGGCGCTGTGACCGCCCTTTATGACGCCTGCGACGGTCGCCCCCTGCGCGGCCCCAACGACATCGTCTTCGACCAGGCCGGCGGCTTCTGGTTCACCGATCTCGGCAAGTCCGACGACTGGACGACCGACCGCGGCTGGCTGCTCTACGCCCGCATCGACGGCTCCTTTATCACCCGGGTGCGCGGCGGCATGATCGGCCCCAACGGCGTCGGCCTGTCGCCCGACGGCCAGACCCTCTACGTCGCCGAGACCCACACGGGCCGCCTCTGGGCCATGGACATCACCGGCCCCGGCGAGCTTGGCCCGACACCCGCCCCCTGGATGCCCGGCCGGCTGATCGCGACCCTGCCCGGCCACCAGATGATCGACAGCCTCGCCGTCGAGGCGGGCGGCAAGGTCTGCGTCGCCGGCGGCCCCGACGGCGGTATCACCGTCTTCGACCCGGACGGGACGCATGAACACGTCCGCGTCCCCGGCGAGATCATCGTCACCAACATCTGCTTTGGCGGCCCCGACATGCGGGACGCCTGGATCACCGCCTCGGGCAGCGGCCGGCTCTACAAGGTCCGTTGGCCACGCCCCGGCCTGACGTTGGCCTTCAACGGCTGAGCCCAAAAAGAAACCCCCGGCGCCGAAACGCCGGGGGTGGTGAACATCGCTCGGGAGGGAGCGGTTTCTAGAACTTGTAGCCGACCTCGAAACCGAAGGTCCGCGGCGCCTGATAGACTCGCAGGTTACCCAGCGCCCCCAGGCCGAAGGTGTTGTTGATCACCTCTTCGTCGGTCAGGTTCTTGCCCCAGAGGGCCACCCGCCAGCCGGCGTCGGCCTCGAACGACAAGGTGGCGTCGTAGAGGGTGTTGGCCGGCCGCACCTGGACGTCGGAGGTGCGGTTGAGCAGGCCGCCGCTGGTGTAGATGTCGTCCATGTAGACGGCGTTGGCGTTGAAGGTGACATCGCCGATGCCGACATTGCGCTCATAGGTGACGCCGAAGCTGCCCGACCATTCCGGCGCATAGGCCAGCGGCAGATCGCTGTTGTCGGTCGGGTTGTCGATGCCGTCGCTGGTGAAGTCGGTGAGGTTTTCTTCGAAGCGGGCGTCGAGCCAGGCGATGTTGCCGTTGATCCGCAAGCCGCCGCCGACGATCCACAGGCCTTCGAGTTCCGCTCCGTCGATCCTGGCCTTGCCGGCGTTGGTGACGATGGACTCGTAGATCCCGCCGCTGGTCAGGCCCTGGCTGCCGACCTGCATGTCCGAATAGGTGCTGGAGAACACCGCCCCGTTCAGGCGCAGGCGACGCTCGAACAGCTCGGCCTTGAGGCCGGCTTCGTAGCTTTCGACGATCTCGGCGTCATAGGGGCCGGCCGAGGTGAAGGAGGCCGCGCGGCCGTTGTAACCGCCGCTGCGGAAGCCCTTCGACCAGGTCGCGTAGGCCATCAGGTCGTCGGTGAAGGCGTAGTTGGCGCCGAGCTTGGGCGAAAAATTGTCCCAGTCGTTCTTGTAGGTCATCGACACCGGGAAGAAGAGCGGCTGGTTGGTGAACTCCTTCTCTTCGTAGCTGTAGCGGCCGCCGGCGGTCAGGGTCAGCTTGTCGGTGACTTCCCAGTCGAGCTGGCCGAACAGGGCCCAGGCCGTGTTGTCCTGGCTGGCGATCTGCGGCACCTGGGCGCCGCCGTAGATCAGGCCGCCTTGCGTGTTGGTGATGTCGTAGCCCTGATCCATGAAATAGGCGCCGACGACATAGGTCACCGGACCGGCCTCGCCGCCCAGCCGCAGTTCCTGGCTGAACTGGTGGTGGGTCTGGTCGCGGAAGGCGTAGAAGAAGTTGACCGGGCTGGCGTCGTAGTCGCTCTGCACCTTGTCGTCGAACTCGCGATAACCGGTGATCGAGGTCAGGGTCCCGAAGCCGACGTCCAGATTCAGGGTCAGGGCCAGGCCCCAGGTGTCGATCTTGGCGAATGTGGGGGTGTTGCCATAGACGTTGCGCACGTCCTTGGCCTTGGCTCTGGCGGCGGCCGAGAATACCGGTGAGCCGGTGTCGGGGCTGAAGTTGTAGTAGACGTTGCCCGGCAGAGCGGCGTTGCGGAACGACGCGCCGGTGCCGCGCTCCTGATCGAAGTCGGCCACCAGGGTGGCGTCGAAGACCTCGTTCGGCTTGAAGACCAGGCTGGCGCGGCCCGAATAGACCTCGTTGTCGCCCTCGTCCTTGCCGGTGGTGACGTTGTGGTTATAGCCGTCGTAGCTCTTGTAGAGCCCCGAGACGCGCAGGGCGAAGCTGTCGCCCATGGGAATGTTGAGGGCGGCGCGGCCTTCCAGACGGCCGTGGTCGCCGACCGTGCCCTGCACCGCGCCGCCGAAGGCGTCGCCGGGCTGGGCCGTCTTGGTGCGGACGCTGACGACGCCGCCGATGGTGTTGCGGCCGTACAGCGTGCCCTGCGGCCCGCGCAGGATTTCCACCGAGGCGATGTCGAAGAAGTCCTGCAGGGCGCCGCTGTTGCGGGCCAGGTAGATGCCGTTCATCTCGACGCCGACCGAGGGTTCGAAGGTCGACTCGACGTCGGCGAAGCCAAGGCCGCGGATGTAGAAGGCCGAGGCGTAGGGATAGGCGCCGACCGGGGCCAGCACGACGTTGGGGATCTTGGAGCTGAGATCGGTCAGGTTCTGGGTGGCCTGGGCCTGAAGCTGCTGCTCGCCGAACGCCGAGACGGCGGCCGGCACGTCCTGCAGGTTCTGCTCGCGCTTCTGGGCGGTGACCACCACCTCCTCGACCTCGTTGGCGGCGGGGGCCGCGGGGTCGGTCTGGGCCAGGGCCGGCGCGGCCATGGTGACGCCGAAAGCCGCGATGGCGGCGGACGCGAATAGTCGAATGCTCGCCGAATGGCGCATGGCTGCTCCTCCCCTTCTGTTATCGATCAGCCTTTCGGGCCGTTGGGTCGGAGGATGGCGCGTCGCCGATATATGTCAATCTATATGACGATATTTGGCGAAATATTTGTCAGTTTCAATGACGTTATTGCCACACGTCGTCGCACCTCATCGAGGGCCGCGCCGCCAGATCAAGTCCGCTTCTCGACCTTCGGCCACTCGGTCATCGCCGCCCCCCAGTCGCCGCTGAAGGCCTTGATCAGGTTGTCGACGTTCCTGGTCCCGATCCGCTTGCGCAGTTCGGCGCTCATCGCCGCCATGGCCAGGTCGGCGTCGCGGCCCATCTCGCGGCCCATCTCGCTGATGGCGACGATCTTGGCGCGGCGGTCGTTGATGTCGTCGCGCAGTTCGAGCATGCCCATCTCGATCATCTGGTTGATCGTGGTGTGGACGGCCTGACGGCTGATGCCGAGGTTGCGGGCGATGTCGGAGGGCTTGTGAACGCCGATGACGACGTTGGCCATGATCATCGACTGCGAACGGGTCACCTGATGCCAGCCGCGCGCCTGCAGGAAGCTCTGCAGGCCGTCGTCGAACCAGACGAAGGCCTGGAGCAGGGGAACGATAAAGCTTTCGGCGGCTTGCATGTCGGGTTCGCGGGGCGGCTGTGTCTCAGTGAGACTAGGGCCAATCGCGGCCGGGTCAACGCGGCGTCGGCTTACCCGCGCTCATGGGTCGCGGAAGGATTTTTTATCAGTTTAGTTGACGAATTGAAGTCAGCCCCTAAGTTGCACCTCCGAAAGACCGCCCCGACCGATCAATGGGCGGCGAGGGGAGAAACGATGCGCACCACCGGGATCAATCACGTGGCCCTGGTCTGCCGGGACATGCAGGAGACGGTGAAGTTCTACACCGAGGTCCTGGGCATGCCGCTGGTCAAGACCGTCGCCCTGCCCGATGGCGGCCAGCACTTCTTCTTCGACGCCGGCGGCACGGCGGTGGCCTTCTTCTGGTGGCCGGAAACCCCGGCGGCGGCCCCCGGCATCGCTTCGGTGCGCAAGTTCCCGGAAGACTCCAAGACCGCCATCGGCTCGATGAACCACATGGCCTTCGACGTCGCACAGGGCGAGCTGTCGGCCTGCCTGAAAAGGCTGGAGGACGCCAGGGTCGAGCACATCCCGGTGGTCATCAACCACGACGACAGCGAGCGTGGCGTCGCCGCCGAGTTGCATGACGGCGTCTTCGTCCGCTCGGTCTATTTCACCGACCCCAACGGGATCATGATGGAGTTCGCGGCCAGCACGAAAGCCTTCGTGCCCGAGGATGTCCGTCACGCGCCGCAGGGCGCCACCGTCGAGGTCTGAGCCATGCCCCGTCTTCGTGAAGTTCCCCGCGCCGAGGTCGACCAGGGCACCGGCCTGAGGATGTACAACCTGCTGTTCGGCGACCGCGACCCGGTCTCAGAGCCGGGCACCGCCACCGGCACGCCCGGCAACTGGTGGACCGTCTGGGCCGGCTCGCCCGACGCCCTGCACCACGCCTGCCAGGGGTTCGGCTACTACCGCAGCCCCGACCGCAAGCTGGACCCGGTGTTGCGCGAACTGGGCCAGACCCGGGTCAGCTGGACCATGGAAAGCCAGTTCGGCTACTCGCAGCACTGCAAGTCGCTGCGCGGCCTGGCCGTTTCCGAAGAGCGGATAGAGGCGATTCCCCACTGGCAGGTCGCCGACTGCTACACCGACGACGAGCGGGCGGTCCTCGCCTACTCCGACTGCCTGAGCAGCCAGCATGGCCGCACGCCGCAGCCGGTGATGGACAGGCTCAAGAGCTTCCTGTCGGACGAGGAGATCCTCGAACTGACCTACATCACCACCCTCTATGTGATGCACGCCATCATGAACCGCGCCCTGCGGCTGGAGTACGACGACGTCGACGAACGCATCGTCGAGATCGCCGCCCCCGAAGGCGAGATCGGCCGCGACTTCCTCGACACCGGGCGCTAGCCGGTGAGCGTCGAGGCGCTGTTCCAGCCGTTCGCGCTCAAGAGCCTGAAGCTACCCAACCGCATCGCCATGGCCTCGATGGCGCGTTGGGCGACACCGGGCGGCGATCCGGCCCCGCTGGCCGACTTCTACCGGCGCCGCGTCGAGGGCGGCACGGGCCTGATCCTCACCGAAGGGGCCAACCCGAACCGCCCCGCCGCCGGCAACGATCCCAATTCCCTGAAGTTGCACGGCCCGGCCCTCGACCACTGGCCGGCCGTCACCGGCGCCGTCCACAAGGCAGGTGGGGCCATCGTGCCCCAGCTCTGGCATTGCGGCGCCACGGCCAAGCCCGGCCAGAAGTGGGCGCCGCTCGCCCCGTTCGAGAGCCCCTCCGGCCGCCAGGCGCCGGGCATGGCGCGCGGCATCGTCATGGACGAGATCGCCATCCTCGAAACCATCGCCGCCTTCGCCGACGCCGCCGAATCGGCCAAGGCGGCCGGCTTCGACGGGGTCGAGGTGCATGCCGGCCACGGCTATCTGCTCGACCAGTTCCTGTGGGCCGCCACCAACGACCGCACCGACCACTGGGGCGGCGCGACCCTGGCCGAACGGTCGCGCTTTCCGCTGGAAGTGGTCAAGGCCGTTCGCGCCGCTGTCGGACCGGACTTCGCCATCAGCTTGCGCATCTCGCAATGGAAGTCGGCCGACCTGACCGCCCGGCTCGTTGAGACGCCGCAGGCGCTGGAAGCCTGGCTCGCGCCCTTCATCGAGGTCGGCGTCGATATCGTCAGCGTCTCCCAACTGCGTTGGGACACCCCGGAGTTCGAGGGCTCGCCGCTCAGCCTGTCCGGCTGGGTGAAGAAGGCGCTGGGTGTTCCGACCATCCTGGCCGGCGGCATCGGCATGAGCGGCGACTTCATCTCCGCCTTCATGGGCGCGCCCGGCCGGCCAGAGCCGCTCGACGCGGTCGCCGCCCGCCTGGCGGCCGGCGAGTTCGACCTCATCGCCGTCGGGCGCGGCCTGCTGGCCGATCCCGACTGGGCGCACCGCGTCCAGGATGGCCGGCCCCGCTCCGACTGCCCGCCGGCGCGACTGTTCGCCGGCGTCACCCCTTCCGACAGCGAAAGCGCCGCATGACCAACGTCCTGATCGTCTTCTATTCCCGCGACGGCTCGGTCGAGACGCTGGCCAAGGCGGTGGCCGAGGGCGCCACGGCGGCGGGGGCCGAGGTCCGCATCCGCCGCGTCCGCGAACTGGTCGGCCCCGAGGTCATGGCCTTCGTCCCTGGCTGGGCCGAGCGCGCCGAAGCGATGAACGCCGCCTACCCCGCGCCTTCGGCCGAGGACGCCGAATGGGCCGACGCCATCCTGCTGGGCTCACCCACCCGCTTCGGCGGCGCGTCGTCGGAACTGCGCGCCTGGCTCGAAAGCCTCGGCGCCCTCTGGTATTTCGGCAAGCTGCTCGGCAAGGCCGGCGGCGCCTTCACCTCGACCGCCAACCCGCACGGGGGGCAGGAGACGACGATCCTGTCGCTGTATTCGGCCATGGCGCACCTGGGGCTGATCATCGTCCCGACCGGCTACGGCGACCCGGCGCTGTTCGGGGCCGGCACGCCCTACGGGGCGTCCTCAACCTCCGGCGGGACGGCGACGCCGCCGACCCAGCAGGGCCTGGCGGTGGCGCGGTATCAGGGCAAGCGCACGGGCGAAGTGGCGGCGAAGCTGAGAGGCTAGCCCGCTCGGGGGTCAGACCCGCTTGTCTTGGCCCTCCCACCAGGGCGCGCGCAGTTCGGTTTTCAGCACCTTTCCCGCCGCGCTGCGCGGCAGCGGCGCGTCCAGCACCTGCAGGCTGCGCGGGGTCTTGTAGCCGGCGATCTCCGCCCGGCAGTGATCGGACAGACTTTCCAGGCTCAAACTCTCGCCGGCCTTCAGCACGACCACCGCATGCACCCGCTCGCCCCAGTGGGGATCGGGCACGCCGATGATGGCGCATTCGACGACCGCCGGATGCCGCGAGACCACGTTCTCGACCTCGATCGAGTAGACGTTCTCGCCGCCGCTGACGATCATGTCCTTGAACCGGTCGGTGATGTAGACGAAGCCCGCCTCGTCCATGAAGCCGGCGTCGCCCGACCACATCCAGCCATTCTTCAGCGCCGCCGCCGTCTCTTCCGGCCGGTTCCAGTAGCCCAGCATCATGTTGTCGCCCCGGCCGATGATCTCGCCCAGGGTGCAGCGCGGGACTTCGTTCCCCTCCGGATCGACGATCCTGATCTCGTAGCCGTAGGCCGGCTGGCCGACCGATTTCATCTTCTCCGGATCGGCGCCGGGCCGGTGATGCTCGGCCTCCAGGAAGGTGTGGGCCCCCATCTCGGTCATGCCGAAACCCTGGACGAAGTCGACCGTCGGGAACCGCGCCCGGGCGACGTCGTAGGTGCCCAGCGGCATCGGCGCGCCGCCATAGCCCAGCACCTTCAGGGCGTTGGCCGCGTCGCCCTTGGGGTGCCGCGCCAGGCGGTCGATCATGGCCGGCACCGTGAAGATATGGGTGATGCCCCAGCGCTCGATCAGGTCGAGCATGACGGTCTCGTCGAGCTTGCGGACGAAGACATGCGTGCCGCCGACCATGGTGGCCATGAAGGTGCCGATGTCGGCCAGATGGAACATCGGCGCCGAGTGCAGATTGACGATCGTATGGTCGACCTTCAGCGACATGGTCAGGTTGACCGCCTGGGCGGCCAGCGAGCGATGGCTGAGCATTACCCCCTTGGGCAGACCCGTGGTGCCGCCGGTGTAGAAGACGCCGGCTAGGTCCTCTGCCTTGCGCACCACCTCGGGCATGGCCGGACCGTTCGTCGCCAGATCCTCCAGCGGATGCCCGGCCGACGGATCGGCGCCGTCCATGGCCACCCAGACGCCGATGTCCGGCAGCTGGGGCTTGAGGAGGGCGATGGTCCCGGAGAACTCCTCGCCGAACAGCATGACCGTGGCCCCGGCGTCCTGCAGCTGGAAGCGGGTCTCGGCCGGGGCCAGGCGGGTGTTGAGCGGCACGATGGCCGCCCCGCTCCACAGGATGGCGAAGTAGGTCTCGTAGTAGGCGTCGCTGTTGTTGGCCAGCACGGCCACCCGGTCGCCGGGCTTGACGCCCAGGTCGCGCAGGGCGCCGGAGATGCGCGACACCCGTTCGTGGACCTGGGCCCAGGTGCGGACCCGCTCGCCGTCGATGGTGGCGATGGCGTCCGGGCGGACCAGGACCGCGCGGCCGAGGGTTTGGGTAAGACGCATGGTATCCGATCCCTAGATGACGCCCGCGGTCTGAAGCCGCGTGATGTCCGCCGCATCCATCCCCAGTCGTTCGCCGAGGACCTCGAGGTTATGCTCGCCGACGCTCTGCGGCGCGATGCTGCGCACCGAGCCCGGCGTCGCCGACAGCTTGGGGAAGACGTTCTGCATCGTCAGGCCGGGGAAGCGCGGGTGGTCGGGCATCTCCACCAGCGCCTCGCGGGCCGCGAAGTGGGGATCGGTCAGCATGTCGGCCGGCTTGTAGATCCGTCCCGCCGGCACCCCGTGCTTGAGCATCAGCGCCTCCAGCCCCTCGACCGTCAGGGCGCGGGTCCAATTGGCGATGAGGTCGTCCAGCCCTGTCTGGTTCGCGCCCCGCGCCGCATGGCTGTCATAGCGCGGATCGTCGATCAGCTCGGGCCGGCCCATGGCCTCGCAAAGACGGCGGAAGACGCCTTCGCCATTGGCCCCGATCAGGTATTCCCCGTCGCTGCAGGGATAGACGTTTGACGGCGCGATGCCGGGCAGGATGGCCCCGGACCGCTGACGGCTGACGCCGGTGGCCGTGTACTCCGGGACCAGACTTTCCATGACCTGCAGCACCGCCTCATAGAGGGCCGAATCCACCACCTGCCCCTGCCCCGTCGCATCGCGGTGGCGCAGCGCCGCCAGGGCGCCGATGCAGCCGTAGGTCGCCGCCAGAGCGTCGCCGATGGAGACCCCCATGCGCGACGGCGGCCGGTCCGGCTCGCCGACAATGTTGCGCCAGCCGCCCATGGCCTCGCCGATGCCGCCGAACCCGGCGCGGTCGGAGTAAGGTCCGGTCTGGCCGTAGCCCGACATGCGCACGACGATCAGGCCGGGATTACTCTGGTGCAGGCGGTCGGGGCCCAGGCCCCAGCCCTCCAAGGTGCCGGGCCGGAAATTCTCGATCAGCACATCGGCGCCGTCGATCAGCCGCCGGGCCAGGTCCTGGCCTTCGGGCTTGCGCAGGTCGATGGAGACAGACTTCTTGTTGCGGGCGATGACCTCCCACCAGACCGGCGCCCCCTGACCCCAGGCCCGCATCGGGTCGCCGACCTCGGGCGGCTCGATCTTGATGACGGTGGCGCCCATGTCGCCGAGCAGCTGGCCGCAGAACGGCCCGGCGATCAGCTGGCCGGTCTCGACCACGATCAGCCCCTTCAACGGCCCATCCGACATCGCGCGCTTCCCCTTATCTGTTTTGGGTAGGCGTAATCCGTCGTCGCTTTTTGTCAACTAAATTGATGTTTTTTGAGACTGCCCGCCACGCTCCCCGCTAGCGGCAGACCCGGGATCAGCACTGCCTGGAAGGCGTGATAGACGTCGGGCTTGCCCGCCCAGACGCCCGCCACCGGATGCAGCCGCGTGTCCAGTTCATGGCGCCAGCTGCCGCGCTCCCGGTCGATCAGATGGCCGGCGGCGAAGGCCCAGCTCCGGCGATACCAGTCTTCGTAAAGCCCCTCGCCCGTCGCTTCCTGCAAGGTGGCCGCCGCCGCGATGGCCTCGGTGACCACCCAGTGCAGCCGCCGCTCGACGCAGGGCCGGCCATCGGCGTGGGTGGTGTAGACGAAGCCGCCCGGCTCGGCCCAGCCCTCGGCGGTGGCCCGGGCGAACAGCTGGGCGGCCGCCTCCATCAGCCAGGCGGGCGAATCGGCCAGCCGGACCCGCAGGCCGATCAGCAGCCGCGCCCATTCGAGGCCATGGCCGGGGGTGATGCCGTAGGGCCGGAACGGATGGTCGGGATTGTCGGCGTTGTAGTCGGGCAGCGGCGTCCAGGCCGTATCGAAATGCTCGGCCACCCGCCAGCCGTTGGCCCTTGCGACGCCGTCGATCAGGCGCTCGGCGATCCGCAGGGCACGCTGGGCCCAAAGCTCGTCATCCAGCGCCTCGGAGGCGGCGAGGAAGGCCTCGACCATATGCATGTTGGCGTTGGCGCCGCGGTAGGCCTCGCAGGTCGACCAGTCGCGATCCCAGGCTTCGCAGACGGCGCCTTCGTCCTCGCGCCAGAACCGGCGGGCGACAGTGTCGAGCGCCGCGCGCAGGGCTTGCCGCGCGCCCGGACGGCCGGCCTGTGTCGCGCTCGACAGGGCCAGGATGACGAAGGCCGATCCGTAGGCCTCCTTGTCCGTCCGGACAGGCCCGTCCGGCCCGACCTCGGCGAACCAGCCGCCGTGTTCGGGGTCGGCGAAGTCTTCCAGCAGCGCCTTGACGCCGTGCTCGCAGAGCGCCCCCGCGCCCGGATAGCCGAGCATGTCCGCCAAGGCGAAGACGTGGGTGAAGCGGGCGTTGATCCAGAGGGCTCTCGGACGGTCCGGCTCCACCCGCCCGTCGGCGTCCAGCCAGCCGAAACCCCGGTCGAGCCGCGCGCCGAGCGCGAAGGCGTAGAGCCGCTGCGCCTCGGCCTCGAGCCAGGCGCGATGCGACCCGGCGCTGCGCGGGCCGTCGACCATCAACGCGGCGTCCAGGACCGCACCGCGAGGTCGTGCGGGCTCACGGCGCTGGCGGCGGTGACCCGCACCGACCGGGACTCGCCGGCGGCGAGGTCGAAGTAGTTGTCGTCGAACCGCAGGTCCGGCCGGTCGGAAACCAGGTGGACGAACGGCGCATAGGCCTGGGCCGAGATGTCCAGGCGCAGGACGTCGGGCGCGATCCGGGTGATGGCCATGGACAGCTTCGGATCTCGGCTCATCGGCAATCGGGAGATCGGCACGGGCAGCAGCCGGTTGGCCTCGAACGCCCCTTCGGCTGACGAAACCCGCAGAACCTGAGCCGGGTCGCGGGGCGTCGGGCCGGACCAGGGCCGGGCATGGCCGCCGGCCGGCGCCGCGTAGGCCACCGTCTCGCGCCAGACCGTCTTTCCGTCGAGGCTTTCCAACGCCACCACCGCCTCGCCGTTGATCGGCGCCAGGGTGTCGTTGGTGATCCACAGCTCCACCTGACCGTCGGCCTCCTTGAAGGAGGCCAGCACCGGCGCGAAGGCGCGACGGACGGCGTGGTAGGCGGCCTTCTCGACGCCGTCGAAGTCGATCAGGCTCCAGCTGACACAGGGCCAGCAGTCGTTGAGCTGCCAGAGCAGGGCCCCGGCGCAATGGGGGTTGCGGCGTCGGAAATGCTCGATGCCGAACTTCAGGCCCTCGGCCTGGGTCCACTGGGTGAAGTCGACGTACTGCTCCAGCGTATCCGGCAGGCCGGTGACCGGGGTCATCAGGGCGTTGGCCTTGCGCGCCTCGTCCTTGATCCGCTCGAGGAAGCCGGGGCTTTCGATCTCGAGGTCGCCGGGGTCCATCCACCGCTTCAGGGTGGCCAGGGCCGGGGCGGCCTGGATGCCGAACTCGCTGATGAACCGGCCCATGTCCTCGGCGTAGCGGGTGTAGGCCATGCCCTCCGGAGTCGAGTCGTAGGCCCCGACCATGAGGTCGCCCGGCACCGGCGGCAGGCCGTGCCAGACGGTCCAGTCGTGCACGTCGCCGGCCCGCATGCTGTTGGGGTGGGCGCCGCCCCAGGGGCTGCCCGGCCAGTAGGGCGCCGACGGGTCCAGGCGCCCGAGCAGGGTCGGGAAGAGCTCGTCGTAGAGGGCGGCGCCGGACAGCGGCGCCTTGTCGCCGGTCATGTCGGCGGCGAAGCGGTGAATGGCCTGGTTCTCGTTGTTGCCGCACCACAGGGCCAGACAGGCGTGGTGGCGCAGGCGGCGCACCTGGTCCTCGACCTCGCGGGCGACCGAGGCGGCGAAGTCGCCGTCCTCCGGATAGGGCGCGCAGGCGAACATGAAGTCCTGCCAGACGAGCAGGCCAAGCCGGTCGCAGAGGTCGTAGAACAGGTCCGGCTCGTAGACGCCGCCGCCCCAGATCCGGATCATGTTCATGTTGGCGGCGGCGCTCTGGGCGACCAGCCGCTCGTAGGCGGCCGGGTCGAGGTCGCCGACGAAGGAGGTGGCCGGGATCCAGCAGGCGCCCTTGGCGAAGATCGGCACGCCGTTGAGCACGAAGCGGAAGAAGGTCGTCCCCGGCTCGTCCGGGTCGGGCGACTGGTCGAGGCCGATGGTGCGCAGGCCGACGGTGTGACGGACCTCGTCCAGCAGCCGCTCGCCCTCGAACAGGCGGACGGCGAGGCCGTAGAGAGGCTGGCCGCCGAGGTCGGCGGTCCACCAGAGCTGCGGGTTGTCGAGGTCGATGCCGAGCTCGGCGACGGCGGGTCCGTTGTAGACGAAGACGGAGTCGCCGGCCGGATCGGCCAGTGCGATCTCGATCCGGGCCGCTGCGGTCTCAATGCCTTCGAGGCCGAGATGGACAACAGCATGCGCCCGGTCCGTCGAGGCTTCGGTGGTGACGAAGCGGACGTCGGCCAGGCGGGGCTTGTTGCGCACCATGATGGAAGCGGGTTGCCAGATCCCGACCGTCGGCAGATCGGGGCCCCAGTCCCAGCCCCAGCCGAACTGGGCCTTGCGCATCAGGTTGCGCTTCGAGCGGCTGATGCGGTCGACAAAGCCACCGAACGGCGGCGTCTCGGGCGGCAGGTCGGCCAGGGCGGTTGGGGTGAAGCGGATCGCCAGGCGATGGGTCTCGCCGGGCCGGAGCGCGGCGCCGACGTCGAAGACATGGCGGCGGAACATGTTGTCGGTGCGGCCGATCAGGGCGCCGTCGAGGTAGATGTCGGCGAAGGTGTCGAGGCCTTCGAAGACCAACTCTGTGAGCTGGTCCTCATCCCGGGCCGGCGCCTGGAAGCCCGTGCGCCACCACCATTCCCGGTCGCGCACCCAGGCCGCGGCCGCCTCGTTGCGGCCTTGGAAGGGATGGGCCAGCCGGCCGGCCTCGACCAGGGCCTGATAGGTGTCGGCCGGCGCGTGGA
This sequence comes from Caulobacter sp., assembly GCA_028291265.1. Lineage (GTDB taxonomy): Bacteria > Pseudomonadota > Alphaproteobacteria > Caulobacterales > Caulobacteraceae > Caulobacter. The sequence goes on from JAQGIK010000073.1 coordinate 52,080, forward strand.
CGGCGATCCAGCCCGGCGACTCGTCCTCGGCCGCGCGGTCCGAACCGGGATCGAAGTCCCGGATCTCCCAGCGCTCCAGACCGACCGTTTCGAGATGGGTCATCGCCTGGCTTCAACCTCGGTGATGAAGGCGTCGACGACCCGGTTGGCCTCCTCGCCGGCGCCGACGAAGTAGTTGTGGCCGATGTCCTGGAAGGTGACCAGTTTCGCCCCGGGAATCATCTCCGCCAGCCGCTTGCCGGCCTCGTAGGGCACGGCCAGGTCCTGGGTTCCGTGCAGCACGAGGGCCGGCGGCTTCAACGCCGCGACGTCGGCCGGATCGACCGCGTAGTCGCGGATCGCGAAATGCTGGGCAAGCACGCCGGTGGCCGAATAGGGGTCTCTGGCAAGCATGGCCATGTCGCGGGCGATGGCCTCGTCCGGGGCGGCGTCGCCATACCCGTCCTTGAACTTGCTTGAGCCCAGCAGCTTCAGGATCGCCGGCGGCAGCCGGTAGAGGATGTTGACCAGCCAGGACCCTTTCCGCGAGATCACTTCGGTCTTGGCCGTCGTGCAGCCGAGGATCACCGAGCGGGTGCGCTCCGGATGGCGGAGGGCGAACTCCAGGGCGATGCCGCCGCCCATCGAGACGCCGTAGACGTGGGCGCTGTCGACCCCGGCCGCGTCGAGCACGGCGAGGGCGTCTGCGGTCATCGCCGCGACGCTGGTCGGCCGACGGCTGTCGCTCTTGCCGGTGCCGTTATTGTCGAAGGAAATCAGCCGGTAACGGCCGCCCAGCCTCTCGAAGGCCGGATACCACATGGCCGAGCTGTAGCGGTGGCCCATGATCAGCAGGATGGGCGTGCCCTGACCCCTGTCGTCCCAGGCGATACGCACGCCGCCGCGGTCCAGAACCGGCATCAAATCCTCCCGATGTCCCGCGGCTTCTAACCCCGATGGCCGCTTCCGGGCAGAACTCTTTGGCGCCTGCGGCGGATCGTCAAGATGTTTATTTGCGAATAAATAAATGTTGACGAGGTGGCGGTTCAGTGAAAATCCTCTGGCCCATGGCGACCAAGATCGCCGGGAGGAATTGCTTTCACAGGGGGACCCCTCATGGGCCGAAGCATCTGGATTTCCACGTCTTTCGTCGCGCTGATGTGGTGCACGGCGGCTAACGCCCAGGAGGCCCCCGCGGCCCCCGAAGCCGAGGCGGCCACCGTCGAGGAGGTGGTCGTCACCGCCGAGCGGCGGACGACCAACCTGCAGGAGGCGCCGATCGCCGCCGCCGTCATGAGCGGCAAGGAGATCGCCGACCGGGGCGTCACCACCATCGAGCAACTGCAGTTCGCGACCCCGTCGCTCACCGTCCAGAACTCGGGCCAGGGCAACAGCTTCAACATCCGCGGCATCGGCAAGACCGAGAACAGCTCGTCGGTCGGCGTCGGGGTCATCACCTACCGCGACGGCGTCGCGGTCTTCCCCGCCTACTTCCAGAGCGAGCCGCTCTACGACCTGCAGAGCGTCGAGGTGCTGCGCGGTCCGCAGGGCACCTTCGCCGGCCAGAACGCCACCGGCGGCGCGGTGTTCATCACCCAGCGCAAGCCCACGCTCGGCGACTTCAATGGCTACGCCCAGGGCCAGTACGGCAACTACAACGACCTGCGCCTGCAGGGCGCGATCAATGTGCCCGTCGGCGACACTCTCGCCGTCCGCCTGGCCTTCAACACCCAGAGCCGCGACAGCTTCTACAAGGTCGTGGCCGGTTCGCCGACCACCGGCGGCACGCCCGGCGAGGTGAACAATTACAGCCTGCGCGGGACCGTTCTGTGGGAGCCGATCGACGCCCTCAGCGTCCAGTTCAGCACCGACTACAGCATGATCGACCTCGGCGGCTATCCGAGCAGCCCGACCTTCTCGCCGCTCGACCTGTTCGACATCGCCACCAACGGCCCGTACGCCGCCGTCGATGAGACGACCCGCTCGGTCCTCAACGTCGGCTACGAATTCCCGAACGGCATCAAGCTGAAGTCGATCACCGGCTATCAGTACGGCAACACCATGGTCCGGGCCGACACCGATGGCGGCGCCACCCTGCCCTTCCGGTTCTTCGACGACGTCAACCAGTCGCTCTGGTCGCAGGAAGTCAACCTGGTCTCGCCCGATGAGGGTAGGTTAAGTTGGGTCGTCGGCGCCTACTACCAGTACGATCTGATCCGCTTCCCCAAGGGCGGCTTCGTCACCAACTCGGGCTTCGACATCACGCTCCAAGGCCGCAACCCGAAGACCACCTGGGCCGGCTTCGGCCAGATCGGCTTCGACATCACCGACCGCCTGGAAGTCCAGGTCGGCGCCCGCTACTCGAAGTCGACCGTGGTCAACGATGCGGTCAGCGCCATCCCCGCCTTCGGCATCTCGCTGGCCCAGTACGACAAGCGCGAAGAGGACGCGGTGACCGGCAAGGTCGCCCTGAACTGGCGCGTCACCGACGATCAGTTCCTCTATGCCTTCGTCGCCAAGGGTCACAAGGCCGGCGGCATCAACGGCGTCAACATCGCCTTCGTCCCGCCGACCGCCTTCGAGGGTGAAGACGTGGTCGACTACGAACTGGGCTGGAAGGCCGACTGGTTCGATGGTCAGCTGAAGACCCAGGTCGGCGGCTACTACGACACTTACGAGAACTTCCAGATCGTCCTCGGCGACCCGACCACGGTGGCGATCAGCTCGATCGTCAACGTCACCGGCGAGACCGTCATCTACGGCGTGGAAGCCACGGCCCAGGCCCGCTTCGGCGACTTCAGCATCAACACCGGCCTGACCTTCGCCCATTCGGAACTGCCCGACTACTTCGCCGCCGACAGCCGTCGTCCGCGCACCGGTCCCTGCAATCCGGACACCGGCCCGGCCACGGGCAACTGCGTAAACGTCGAGGGCAACAGCCAGACCTACGCGCCGGAAATGACCTTCAACCTCGGCGTCGCCTACGACTTCGTCTTCGACGGCGGCAAGCTGACGCCGCGCATCGACTACAGCCACATCTCCGAGACCTGGACGACGATCTTCGCCAACGAGACCTTCGGCGACAAGCTGGCTGAGCGGGACATCGTCAACGCCCAACTGACCTACCAGAACGGCGATTGGACCGTCGAAGCCTTCTCCACCAACCTGACCGACCAGCAGTACATCGGCTCGATCAAGAGCGGTCAGCGCTACGCCGGCGCGCCGCGTCAGTACGGCGTCCGCCTGCGGGTCAACTTCTAGTCCTGGTTCCCTCCCTGAGGGCGGGTCCAGCCGGGCCCGCCCTCGCCTTTTCCCCGCGTGAGCAACCAGATGAGCGTCCAGTCGATGACCGACGGCATGCAGCCCTATGAGCTGACCGTCGACAAGTTCCTCACGCACGCCGCCCGCTGGCACGGAACCGTCGAGGTCGTGTCCTGCGACGTCGAGGGCGAAACCAGCCGCATGTCCTACGCCGACGTCCTGGAGCGCAGCCGGAAACTGTCCGGCGCCTTGCTGGACCTCGGTTTGAAATCCGGCGACGTCGTCGCCACCCTGGCCTGGAACACCCGGCCGCACATGGAGACCTGGTACGCCGTCATGGGCGTCGGCATGGTCTGCCACACCCTCAATCCGCGCCTCACGCCCGCCCAGCTGATCTCGATGGTCGAGCAGTCGGGCGCGCTGGTCCTCGCTTTCGGGGCCGGGCTCGAAGCCCTGGCCCGCGAGATCGCCGCCGCCCGGCCGGACCTGCGCCTGCTGGCCCTCGACGAGCCGGCCACCGACGCCGGCATGCTGCAGATCGAGACCCTGATCGCCGCCGGGCAGCCGGCCGAATGGGGCGGCTTCGACGAGCGCAGCCCGGCCGGCATCTGCTTCACCTCCGGCACCACCGGCGCGCCCAAGGGCGTGGTCTACAGCCACCGCTCCAACTACCTCGTCACCCTGCGCTCGGTGATGGCCGACGCCCTGGGCCTGACCCAGCGCGACGTGGTGCTGGTCGCCGTGCCGATGTTCCACGCCAACGCCTGGGGCTTTCCCTTCTCCGCCCCGGCCGTGGGGGCCACCCTGGTCCTGCCCGGCCGCATCACCAGCGGCGAGCGGCTGGCCCGCCTGATCCGCGAGGAAGGCGTCACCGTCACCGCCGGGGTGCCGACGGTCTGGCTGGGCCTCGTCGACCATGTCGAGGCCGCGGGCGAACAGGTCCCGAGCCTGCAACGCATCGTGCTGGGCGGGGCCGGCGCGCCGCAGAGCCTGATGAACCGGCTTGAACAGCGGCTGGGCGTTCGCGTCCAGACCAGCTGGGGCATGACCGAGCTGTCGCCGACCGGCACCCTCTCCTCGCCGGGCGAGCCGGCCATGGCCTCGGGCTTCACCTCCATCGGCCTCGACATGCGGCTGACCGACGCCGACAACAATGTGCTCCCGCAGCAGCGCGGCGTCGTCGGCCACCTGAAGGTCAAGGGCGCCAGCGTCGTCCACCGCTACCTCGGCGCCGAGGCGCCGGCGGTCGACGCCGAGGGCTGGTTCGACAGCGGCGACCTGGCCGAGATCGACGAGACCGGGGCGCTGACCCTGTCGGGCCGCTCCAAGGACCTGATCAAGTCGGGCGGCGAGTGGATCAACCCGGCCGAGATCGAACAGATCATCGGCGCCCTCGACGCCGTCGCCCTGGCCGCCGTGGTCGGCCGGTCGGACGACAAATGGGGCGAGCGGCCGGTGCTGGTCATCGAGTCCCGACGGCCGATCAACGACAACGACCTGAAGGACGCCCTGCGCGGCCGGGTCGCCGACTGGTGGATCCCGACCCAGATCGAGCGGGTGGACTCCATGCCGCTGGCCGCCACCGGCAAGATCGACAAGGCCCGCCTGCGGGCCCGGTTCGGGGCCCTCTAGATGGAGGCTTCCGCAAACACCGTGGGGACGGGATGCTTGGGCGAATCCCTTACGCCCGAGATCGCCATGACCAAAGCTACCCCGAAGCCCCGCCGCTCCAAGGCCGAACAGCGGGCCGAGAAGCAGGAGCTGATCCTCAACGGCGCCGAGCTGCTGTTCGCCAAGCGCGGCCTGCACGGCGTGACCCTCAAGGACGTGGCCAAGGAGGTCGGGGTCGACACCGCCCTGATCCACTACTATTTCGCCGACAAGAAGGCCCTGTTCGACCAGGTGCTGGAGCGCCGGGCGCCGGTCACCTCCGGCCGCCGGATCGCGGCCATGGACGCCTATGAGGCCTCGGTCGGCGGCAAGGTCACGCTGGAGGGGGCGCTGCACGCCTACCTCGACACCGACCTCGACAGCTACATCCAGGGCGGCGAGGCCTGGCGCAACTACGGCCAGATCGGCGCCCTGGTCGCCCACACGCCCGAATGGGGCTCGGAGATCCTCAGCCGGCTGATGGACCCAGTGGTGACGCGGCTCATCGAGTTGTTGCGCAAGGCCATGCCGGACACCCCGGACGAGGACATCTTCTGGGGCTACCAGTTCGTTTCCGGGGCCCTGATGATGACCCTGGCCCGCACCGGACGGATCGACAAGCTGTCGAACGGCCTCTGCCACTCCGACGACTTCGAGGCCGTGAAGGCCCGCATGGCCACCTTCATGGCCGGCGGCTTCCGGGCCATCTGCGATCAGCGCGAACGAGAGCGTCAGTCAGGCTGACACCACAAGCGGCGGCCAACCGCCCAGCGAGGAAACTTCAAATGAGTTCCGTGACAGCATCCGGCGAGACCCTCGCTCCGCCATCCCTGGCCTTCCGCAAGACCAAATGGAGCGTCATCTGGCTGCTGACGCTGACCCTGTTCTCGGCGCTGACGGTCGGCGGGCTGATGGCCCCCATCCAGGAAGCAGTGAAGGCCGACCTTCGCATCACCGACATGCAGCTGGGGATGATGGCCGGCCTCGCCTCGGCGGTCCCCATCGCCCTGCTCTCCGTGCCGCTGGCCTGGATGGTCGATCACGGGACCCGCACCCGACTGCTGGTCATCCTCGCCTCGCTGTGGGTGGTCGGGACCATCGGGACCGCTTTCGTGCAGGACTTCACCAGCCTGTTCCTGGTGCGGCTGGTGGCCGGCGTCGGCGGCAGCTGCGCCTTTCCGGTGCTGATCTCCATCCTGGCCGACGTCTGCATGCCGGACCGGCGCGGGCGCTCGATGCTGCTGGTCTCCATCGGCGCCTGGGCCGGCGCGGCGGCGGCCTTCGCCGTCGGCGGCGGCCTCTATGGCTACCTTGAGGCCCATCCGGCCTTCGGGGTCGCGAACATGCCGGCCTGGCGGGAGACACACCTGATCGTCGGCATCGCCGCCGCCCTGCTGGTGCTGCCGCTGTTCCTGATCAAGGAGCCGCCCCGCTATGAAGTGGAGACGACCAGCACGGACGTGCGCGAGGTCGTCCGCGCCTTCTGGCGCCGCCGGGCCTTCCTGGCGCCGCTGTTCCTCGGGCAACTGACCGGCGGCATCGCCGAGGGCGCCGCCGCCATGTGGCTGGGCTCGCTGATGGGCCGCCAGTTCGGCCTCGGCCCTGGCCAGTCCGGCCCGCTGATCGGCATGATCATCCTCGGGGCCGGGATCCTCGGCTCCATCATCGGCGGCTTCACCGCCGACGCCGGCAACAAGCTGAAACTGCGCGGCGGCATCCTGCTGCCGGCGCTGATCGCCACGGCCCTGACCGTTCCGGCCGGCGCCTATTCCATCATGCCGACCGTTGGCGGCTTCGCCTGGATGCTGTTCGCCCTGCTGGTCGGCGGCACCATCGTCAACCTGGTGACCTCGGCGGCCATCGCCGTCCTGATCCCCAACGAGGAGCGCGCCATGTGCCTGGCCGGCCAGAAGATCGCCAGCACCATCTTCGGGGCCCTGCTGATGCTGACCCTGATCCCGTGGATGACCACCGCGTTCAAGGGTCCGGACGGCCTGGCCATGGCGGTGACCGTCGTTGGCGTGGGCACCGGCGTCCTCTCGACGGTGGGCTTCTGGCTGGCCATGATGAACGCGCCCCGCCCGTTCGCCCTGGAACCCGAGGCCAAGGTCATTCCGGCGAAGAGCTGATACCCATGTCCCGCACCCTGGACCCCGCGACGCCCGCGGATGTCGGCCTCATCCCCGAGGGCCTGGCCCGCATCGACGGCCATATCCAGGGCCTGATCGACCAGGGCGTGCTGGCCGGGGCGGTCACCCTGGTCGCGCGTCACGGCAAGCTGGCCCACCTCAACGCCATGGGGTTGAAGGACATCGCCAGCGGCGAGCCCCTGACCACCGACACCCTCTTCCGGATCTACTCGATGACCAAGCCGGTGACCGGCCTGGCCATGGCCATGCTGCACGACGAGGGCCTGTGGGACCTCGACGACCCCATCGCCCGCCACCTGCCCGAGTTCGAGGGCGTCAAGGTGATGACCGGCGTCGGCCCAGACGGCGCGCCCATCGTCGAGGACGCCGTCCAGCCCCCGACCATGCGCCAGCTGATGACCCACACGGCCGGCTTCGCCTACGGCATGGCCCATTCGCCCGGCGACGCCGACCGCCTCTACCGGCAGGCGGAAGTCTGGCAGGCCGAGGACCTGACCGGGATAATGCAGCGGCTGGCGGGCGTGCCGCTCGACTACCAGCCTGGTTCACGCTGGCAGTACAGCCTGTCGATGGACATCCAGGGCGCCATCATCGAGCGCCTGTCGGGCCAGTCGCTGCCCGACTTCATGCGGACCCGGATCTTCGAGCCGCTGGGGATGACCGACACCGCCTTCCACACCCCGCCGGACAAGCGCCACCGGCTGGCCACCCTCTACTTCGGCCGCCAGGGCGAGGCCCTCAGTCCGATGCTCAACCCCCTGTTGCCGGACCACGAGACCCCGCCCGGCCTGGCTTCCGGCGGCGGCGGCCTGGTCTCGACGGCCTCCGACTACGCCCGCTTCGCCCAGCTGCTGCTCAACGGCGGCGAATTCGGCGGCAGGCGCCTGCTCAGCGAGGCGGCCGTCAAACTTCAGATGACCAATCACCTGCCGGACTGGATGCTCGAGCACAGGTATCTCGCCGGCCATCAGCACATCCGCCCGGGCTTCGGCTACGGCTTCAACGGCGTGGTCTTCACCGACCCTGACCTCGCCGGCATCCCCGTCGGCCGCGGGACCTATCACTGGGACGGCGCGGCCGGCACCTGGTTCTGGGCCGATCCGGAGAACGACCTTCTCTTCGTCGGCATGGTCCAGCTGCTCTCCTGGGCCAGCCCGCCGCTGCAGGCCACGACCCAGACCATGATGGCCCAGGCGCTGGCCTAGAGGCGCGCACCGCCGCCGACGATGCGCGCTGTCCAGTCCTAGTTCCGGAACACCGCCGCCGTCGACGGGTCATGCGGCATGTCGCGGTACTGGCGCAGCTCGTTGCGGCCGACCACCATGTGGTGAACCTCGTCCGGGCCGTCGGCGATCCGCAGGGTGCGGGTCTGGGCGTACATGCGGGCCAGCGGCGTGTGCTGCGAGACGCCGAGCGCGCCGTGCATCTGGATCGCCTGGTCGATGATCTCGCAGACCCGGACCGGGACCATGGCCTTGACCATGTGGATCCAGACGCGGGCCTCCTGGTTGCCGAGCACGTCCATGGCCTTGGCCGCCTTCAGCACCATCAGGCGCATGGCCTCGATGTCGATGCGGGCCTTGCTGATGATGTCGATGTTGCCGCCCAGCTGGACCAGCGACTTGCCGAACGCCTCGCGCTTGAGACCGCGGGTGACCAGGTAGTCGAGGGCCTTCTCGGCCGAGCCGATGGCCCGCATGCAGTGGTGGATACGGCCGGGGCCGAGGCGCAGCTGCGAGATCTCGAAGCCACGGCCCTCGCCGAGCAGCATGTTGCTGGCCGGCACCCGGACGTTGTCGAAGATGATGTGCATGTGGCCATGCGGCGCGTCGGGATCGCCGAACACATGCATGGCTCCGATGATCTTCACCCCGGGAGCGTCGGTGGGCACCAGGATCTGCGACTGGCGATGGTTGGCCGGGCCGTCCGGGCTGGTCTGGACCATGGTGATCATGATCTTGCAGCGCGGGTCGCCGGCCCCGGAGATGTAGTGCTTCTCGCCGTTGATGACGTACTCGTCGCCGACCAGAGTGGCCGTTGTGTTGACGTTCTTGGCGTCGGACGAGGCGGCGTGCACCTCGGTCATGGCGAAGGCCGAGCGGATCTTGCCTTCCAGCAGCGGCTTCAGCCACTGTTCCTTCTGCTCAGGCGTGCCGACCCGTTCGAGGACTTCCATGTTGCCGGTGTCGGGCGCGGCGCAGTTCATCACCTCCGACGCCATCCGGTTCTTGCCCAGCTCGACGGCGATGTAGGCGTAGTCGAGGTTGGAGAGGCCCTCGCCGGTCTCGGCGTTGGGCAGAAAGAAGTTCCACAGGCCCTCGGCCTTGGCCTTGTCCTTGGCCTTTTCGAGCACTTCCAACTGGCCGGGGGCATAGGACCAGATGTCGGCCTTGCCCTCGCCGAGGCGCTCGAACTCCTCGCTCATCGGATTGACCGTTTCCTGGATGAAGCGTTTGACGTGCTCCAGCAGCGGCAGGGCCTTGGACGACATGCGCAGGTCGTTCATCTCGTCCTGCGGGTTCAGGCTGAACGACGACTGGGCCTTGGTGTGGACTTCGGTCATTGGTGTCTCTCCCTGTGCGGCCGGTCTGACGGCCTTGATCTAAGTGTCAGCCGATAAGGCCGTGGTCCCACATGTGGTCGGCGGCGCTGCCCAGCATCTGCAGGAACATGCGGTCGCCGCGTTCGGTCTGGGTGACGATCATCGCCGCGAAGAAGGCGGTGAGGAAGAGCAGGTAGCCGCCCCGCCCGTAATCCCGCTTCAGGTCCTGGGTCGTATAGCCGCTCACGCCAAGGCTGGTGAGCGTGTCGTGGTAAAGCCCCAGGAGTTCCGGCTCGGCCGCCCGGCGCTGGTCCGGCGACAGCGCCCCGGCCAGGAAGTAGGCGACGTCGGTCGCGCCGACCCCATAGGCGTAGGACTGCCAGTCGAGCACGGTCAGCGGATGGCCGCCGCGCGCGTTGCCGAACATCATGTTGTCGGGGCGAAAATCGTTGTGGGTCAGGCAGCGCGGCGCGCCCGGCGCCTCGGCGACGCTGGCGGCCCGGCTCGACAGCCAGTCGCCGGCCGTCACCCAGGCGGGGTCCAGGCGCGGCCCGTAGCGATCCTTGAAGGCCTGCCAGAGGAAGACGACCTGCTCGTCATGGCCTTCACGCTGGGCGGCGGCCTTCGAACCGGACACCCAGGGCATCGTGTCCAGCGCCGGATCCTGCCAGTGGGAGGCGTGCAGCCTGGCCGCCTCGACGATCACCAGCCGGGCCTGTTCGAGCGTGACGCCGGTCAGTTGGTCGCCCTGCTCGGCCGGCGCCAGGTCCTCCATCATCAGGACGAAGTCGCTGGTCGCCTCGTCGACATCGGTGAAGTAGACCCGGGGGGTGCGGATCAGGGCCTTGGGCGCTAGCTCCTGATAGAATCGCACCTCACGGATGTAGTTGCTCAGCATCACGCCGGTGGCGCGGCTCTCGGGCGCGGCGGCCGGGAACTTGCCGACCAGCGAGGCCGGAGCATCCGGTCCCTTGCGGGCGTACTCCAGTGAAAACCGCACGCTGTCGCCGATCTGGCCGGTGCCGACGCCCTTCGCCGCAAAACCGCTGACGACCGCGTCGACGCCGCCGCCCTGCAACACGGCGGTCAGCCATCCGGCGTCGATCTCGCCCGGGGCGCGGATGTCGGGTTGGGTCCGGACCGTCATTGAGATCACTGATGCACCGAGATTTCGTCCGGAACAATGCGTTTCGAACAAACGTATGAAATTCGGGTGGCGTCAAGCGGCGCGGGAGAAGTGGTAGGGGCGGCAGGACTCGAACCTGCAACCAGACCGTTATGAGCGGTCGGCTCTAACCGTTGAGCTACAGGCCCTTAGTGCTTCGCGTAGTCGTGTTCTTTGCGCGGTCGTATTCCTGCGGCAAACTGTTGTCC
>JAQGIK010000013.1 GCA_028291265.1 Caulobacter sp.
GCGTAGTGACGGTTGGGCGTCTCATATTCCACGTGCGCGGTGTTGATGGTGATGCCGCGGGCCTTCTCTTCCGGCGCCGCGTCGATGTCGGCGTAGGACTTGGCAACACCGCCGCTGGTCTTGGCCAGCACCATGGTGATCGCCGCCGTCAGCGTCGTCTTGCCATGGTCAACGTGACCAATCGTGCCGATGTTGCAATGCGGCTTGTTGCGTTCGAACTTTTGTTTAGCCATTTCAAGCTCCAGCCCTAATGGGCCTGTCCTCTAAAATCAGGGTTGGAAGGTTAGGCGTACTTCTTGATCACTTCGTCGGCGACGTGTTGCGGCACCGGGTCGTAGTGGTCGTATTGCATGGTGAACTGGGCGCGGCCCTGCGACATCCCGCGAAGGGTGTTCACATAGCCGAACATGTTGGCCAGCGGCACGAAGGCGTTGACGACGATGGCGTTGCCGCGCGTGTCCTGGCCCTGGATCATGCCCCGACGGGCATTCAGATCGCCGATGACCGAACCCAGGTAGTCTTCCGGGGTGACGACTTCGACGGCCATGATCGGCTCGAGCAGCTTGGGGGCGCCCTTTTCACGGAGCTCCTTGAAGGCGGCGCGGGCGGCGATTTCGAAGGCCAGGACCGAGGAGTCGACGTCGTGGTAGGCGCCGTCGGTCAGGGTGGCCTTGAAGTCGATCAGCGGGAAGCCGGCCAGCAGGCCGTTTTCCTTCGAGGATTCGAGGCCCTTCTGGACGCCGGGGATGTATTCCTTCGGCACGTTGCCGCCGACGATGGCGCTTTCGAACACGAAGCCCGAGCCGGGCTCGCCCGGTTCGAAGGTCAGCTTGATGCGGGCGAACTGGCCCGTACCGCCGGTCTGCTTCTTGTGGGTGTAGTCGATCTCCGCCTTGCGGCCGAGCGATTCGCGGTAGGCCACCTGCGGCGCGCCGATGGTGGCCTCGACCTTGTAGGTGCGCTTGAGGATGTCGATCTTGATGTCGAGGTGCAGCTCGCCCATGCCCTTCAGGATCGTCTGGCCCGACTCATGGTCGGTCGAGACGGTGAAGGACGGATCCTCGGCGGCCAGCTTGGCCAGGGCGACGCCCAGCTTCTCCTGGTCGGCCTTGGTCTTGGGCTCGACGGCGATCTCGATGACCGGGGCCGGGAACTCCATGCGCTCGAGGATGACCGGCGACTTGTTCGGATCGCACAGGGTGTCGCCGGTGCGGGTGTCCTTGAGGCCGGCCAGGGCGACGATGTCGCCGGCAAAGGCTTCCTTGATGTCTTCGCGGTTGTTGGAGTGCATGAGCAGCATGCGCCCGACGCGTTCCTTGCGGTCGCGGGTCGAGTTCATCAGGCCCATGCCGGTTTCCAGCTTGCCCGAATAGATGCGGCAGAAGGTCAGGGAGCCGACGAAGGGGTCGTCCATGATCTTGAAGGCGAGCACGGCGAGAGGTTCGTCGTCCGACGCAATGCGAACGGTCGGCTCTTCGGTGCGGTAGTCGATGCCCTTGGTCGGCGGGATGTCCACCGGCGAGGGCAGGTAGTCGACGACGGCGTCGAGCAGGGGCTGGACGCCCTTGTTCTTGAAGGCCGAGCCGCAGAGGATCGGGTAGAAGGCGCCGGTCAGCACGGCCTTGCGGATGCACTTCTTGATGACCTCGATCGAGGGCTCTTCGCCGCCGAGGTAGGCTTCCATGGCTTCGTCGTCGAGTTCGACGGCGTTCTCGATCATGTAGTGACGGGCGGCGTCCGCCTCGTCCTTCATGTCGGCCGGGATCTCTTCGTCGTGGAAGGTGGCGCCGATGGTGTCGGCGTCCCAGACCACGGCCTTCATGCGGACCAGGTCGATCAGGCCGCGCAGCGAGGTCTCGGCGCCGATCGGCAGCTGGATCGGAACGGCCTTGGCGCCGAGGCGGTCGCGGATGGATTCCACCGACTTGACGAAGTCGGCGCCCATCTTGTCCATCTTGTTGACGAACACGATGCGCGGCACGCGGTACTTGTCGGCCTGGCGCCAGACGGTTTCGGTCTGCGGCTCGACGCCGGCGTTGCCGTCGAGAACGGCGACCGCGCCATCAAGGACGCGCAGCGAACGCTCGACTTCGATGGTGAAGTCGACGTGCCCGGGGGTGTCGATGATGTTCAGGCGGTGGTCGTTCCAGTAGGCGGTCGTCGCGGCCGACGTGATGGTGATGCCGCGTTCCTGCTCCTGGTCCATCCAGTCCATGGTGGCCGCGCCATCGTGGACTTCACCGATCTTATGGTTCTTGCCGGTTTAGTACAGGATCCGCTCGGTCGTCGTCGTCTTGCCCGCATCGATGTGGGCCATGATTCCGAAGTTGCGGTAGTCTTCAATTCTGTTGGCGCGGGCCATGGGAGTAAGCCTGGTGTTTGAATGAGCGGAACGGGCGGTTTGAGGTTTCAAACCGCCCGTCCCTGTAAGACCTGACGGCGCTGGGGTGTTACCAGCGGTAGTGGGAGAACGCCCGGTTGGCTTCCGCCATCTTGTGGGTGTCTTCGCGCTTCTTGACCGCGGTGCCGCGGTTGTTGGAAGCGTCCAGCAGTTCGCCGGCCAGCTTTTCGGTCATGGTGTTCTCGCCACGCTTGCGCGCGGCGGTAACCAGCCAGCGGATGGCCAGAGCGCGACGGCGCTCCGGGCGAACTTCGACGGGCACCTGGTAGGTGGCGCCGCCGACGCGGCGCGACCGGACTTCGATGGCCGGGGCCACGTTGTCGAGGGCGCCGTGGAAGGTTTCCAGCGGACCCTGGTCCTTGCGCTTGGCTTCCAGGATGTCGAAGGCGCCGTAGATGATGTTCTCGGCGACGGCTTTTTTGCCTTCGTACATGACGTAGTTCATGAATTTCGTGACGACCAGATCCCCGAACTTGGGATCCGGCAGCACCTGGCGCTTCTCTGCGCGACGACGACGGGACATGAGGTCTCTTCCTTACTTCGGGCGCTTGGCGCCGTAGTGCGAACGGCGCTGCTTGCGGTCCTTGACCCCTTGGGTATCGAGGACGCCACGCAGGATGTGGTAGCGAACGCCGGGAAGGTCCTTCACGCGGCCCCCACGGATGAGCACGACGCTGTGCTCCTGAAGGTTGTGACCTTCACCGGGGATGTAGCACACGGCTTCGACGCCGGTGGTCAGACGGACCTTGGCCACCTTCCGCAGAGCCGAGTTCGGCTTCTTGGGGGTGGTGGTGTAGACGCGGGTGCAGACACCACGGCGCTGGGGGCAGCCCTTGAGGGCCGGAACCTTGTTGCGCACGGGCTTGGGCTGCCGCGGCTTACGGATCAACTGATTGACTGTAGGCATCTAATCTCTGTGCTCGTGGAAGCGTGTGCCTTTCGGCCGAAGCGCTTCAGGGTCCTATAGGGTTCGTATCCGTCGGGGCCGTTGAACGCACAAACTCGCCGGCCGCTAAGGTGCGCCCGACGGGTCTCTGGAGTTCCTCGCGTGAGGATCCGTTAAGACCCTGCCTCGAAAGAGCGGGCTAGATACTCGCGAGACCCCCAAAGGTCAAGGGTTTCCGGACTCTTAGGCGGGCCTGGAAGACCCGCCCGCGATTCGCGGCGCGACGGGCAGGTGCTTGCCGAGGAAGGCCTCGGTCTCGCTGAGGAATTTGATCCGGCTGCGCGATTTCGACAGGTAGTGGTCGTCGCCTTCGAGCAGCACGAAGGGCGGCGACTGGCCGACGTTCTTGAGACCCCGCTCCATGACCCGGGCCTGTTCCATCGGCACGTCGGTGTCGAGTTCGGCGTGCATCAGCAGAATCGGGCTGGCCCTGGCGCCGAGGCGGCGGGCCGGAGAGACGGCGGCCATGGCCTCGCCCGCGACGCGCGGATCGCCGATCACCTTGCGCCAGTAGGCGACCGCCTGTGAATCCTCGCCCCACTTGCGGCGGCTGGCCCCGACCCACAGCGGCAGGTCGGAGACGCCGCTGACCGAGACGGCGCAGCGGAAGGTCTCGGGATTGAACACGGCCCCGGCCATGGCGGCATAGCCGCCGTAGCTCAGGCCGACGATGCAGGCGCGGCTGTTGTCGATCCCATAGCCGCCGGCGGCGGCGACGCCGTCTAGCAGGTCGGTATGCATCTTGCCGCCCCACTCGCCATAGCCGGCGACCTCGAAGCCGACGCCAAACCCGGCCGAGCCCCGGAACTGCGGTTGCAGCACCGCGTAGCCCCGTGAGGCCAGGAACTGGACAATCCAGTCGAAGCCGTACTCATCGCGCGCGGCCGGCCCGCCATGCGGCAACACGACCAGGGGCGGCTTGGCCCCGTCCGCGCGGGCCTTGGGAAGAGTCAGGTAGGCGGGAATCTTCAGGCCATCGCGGGCCGGGTAGGAAATCCACTGCGTCTTGCTCAAAGACGCGCTGGCCAGTTCCGGATAGCCGTCGCCGATGAGCGAGGCCTGCTTGGTCCTG
This sequence comes from Caulobacter sp., assembly GCA_028291265.1. GTDB lineage: Bacteria > Pseudomonadota > Alphaproteobacteria > Caulobacterales > Caulobacteraceae > Caulobacter. The sequence goes on from JAQGIK010000013.1 coordinate 4,420, forward strand.
GCGTCGTAGAGATACCAGACCGGCGCGCTGTCCGAGGCCTCGGCCTGGACGATGAAGCGGCCGCGGTCGCGGCTCCAGTCGACCAGCGTCACCTGCTTGCCGCCGAGCGCCTTGCTGAGGCGAGCGTGGATCGCGCCCAGTTCCGGGTCGAGCCATTGATAGGTCGGCCGCTCGTCGCCGCTGGTGATGGCGACGGGGGCGCCGCGCGCCGCGTCCCAGACGACGTCCAGGTGCGGGGCCGGCTGGCCCCCGGCGAGCGGGACCTCGGCGCCGCCGTCGAGGGGCCGCTTGACCAGCCATGAGCCGCGCTTGTCCCAGCGGCGGACGATCATGGCGTCGTCCGGGTCGGAGTAGCCGATGTATTCAGCGGTCGCTTCGTCGATGCGCCAGCTTTCCATCGGCTTCCAGACAGCCCCGCCCTTCTTGCGGACCTGCAGGGTCTGGACGTTGCGCACGTCGTCATAATCCCAGCGGGCCCGCAGATCGCCGCCCAGGTCGGTGATCAGTGACTGGGTCATGCGGCCGGAGCGATCGAGCATCCGCGCCTTGCCGGTCTTCAGATCGACCCGCCACAGGGACGGGACGATCCGGCTGCCCTTGCGCTGGATGTAATCGAGGCCGGTGCCGGTGTCGGCGGTGACGTCGAGGCCCTCCACGACAAGGTAGGGCTGCTCGCCGTCGACGACGGCGAGGACGGGAATCTCGATGGCGAGCCGGTTCCAGTTGCGGTCGCCCAGCACCTGGCCGATGACGTCGCCGGTCGAGGCGTCGACGATCAGGTCGCGCAGGAAGCTGTATGCCTCCTTCATGCCGCCGGTGAAGTCGCTGTCGTTGTCGTACATCGACACCCGGATCAGCAGGTGGCGGCTGCCCGCCCAGCGGATGCCTTTGACGTCGACGGCGCCCGCGCGGATGGTGACCGGAGCCCCGCCGTCGATCGGCGTGATGAAGGTCACCCGCTCGTCGGCCGTGCCGCCGATATAGGCCAGGCGGGTTCCGTCGGGCGATATCACTGCCTGCTGGATGGCCGGCAGGCGGGCGAAGGCGGCGACCGGCGGCTGGGCCGCCAGGGGGGCCGCCGGCTGGGCCTGGGCGGCCAGCGGGGTGAGCAGAAAGGCGGCGACAAGGGCGGCGATGAAGCGGGTCACCGGCGATCCTACTTCGTGACCGGCAGGTACTTGGCCAGGAAGGCCTCGGTCGCCTCGAGCGTCTGCTGGCGGCTTTTGGTGCTGGAGAAGTAGTGGTCGTCGCCGTCGAGCACGACAACCTGGTAGGGCGAGCCGACCCGGCCGAGCGCGCTTTCCATCAGTTTGGACTGGCTGTTGGGCACGGTGGTGTCGTTGGCGGCGTAGACCAGCAGGATCGGGGCCGTGCGGCCGCCGACCCGCTGGAAGGGCGAGGCGGCGTTGAGCGCATCGGGGGTCACTCGCGGGTCGCCGATCACCTCGCGCAGGTAGCGGATGGTCGGAGAGTCGTTGCCCCCGTAGAGCTTGGCGTGGCCGATCATGCTGGGCAGGTCGGAGACGCCGTTGACCGAGATGGCGCATTTGTAACGGTCGGGCCGGACGGTGGCGCCGTGCAGGGCCGAATAGCCGCCGAAGCTGGCCCCGACGATGCAGGCGCGGCTGGTGTCGACCGCCGGATCGGTGATGGCGCCGATGGCCTCGGCGATGTCGCTCTGCATCTTGCCGCCCCACTCGGCGTAGCCGGCGCGGATGAAGGCCTGGCCGAAGCCGTCGGAGCCGCGGAACTGCGGCTTGAGAACGGCGTAGCCGCGGGAGACCATGAACTGCTCCCACCAGTCGAAGCCGTAGTCGTCGCGCGCCACCGGCCCGCCGTGCGGCATGACGATGACCGGCGCCCTGACGCCGGCCGGCAGGTTGGTCGGCACCGTCAGATAGGCGTTCAGCGCCGTGCCGTCCTTGGCCTGGTAGGAGATCCAGCTGGTACTGCCGAGCGCGGCGCCGGCCAGCTCGGGGTATTCCTCGCCCAGCGGGGAGGCCTGGTTGGTGGCCGGTTCGAACAGGTACCAGACCGGGGCCGAACTGGGGGACTCGACCTTCAGCACAATGCGGCTCCGGTCTCGCGACCAGCTGGTGAAGGTGACCGTGCGGCCCTTGAAGCCGCGCGACAGCTTGGCGTGGACGGCGCCCAGCTTCTCGTCGAGCCACTGGTACTCCGGCTTCTCGGTTCCGGTGACGATGGCGACGGCCTGGCCGGTGACCGGGTCGGCGAGCAGGCTGGCGGCGGCCGAGGCTCCGGCCGGCCCGACCACCGTGCGCGAGCCGTCGGCCAGGGAATGGCGCAGGATCTGCGCGCCCTGGGCGGTGTCGGCGTAGAGGTAGACGGCGTCCTCCGGGTCCGAATAGCCGAGGAAGGCGACCTTGAGATCCATGTTGGGGGAGCGGTCGATGACCGCCCAGGTCGCCGCGCCCTTGCGGCGGGCGAGGAGGGTGGTGAAGCCGAGGTCGCTGTCGATGCGCACCCGGGGATCGCCTTTGCGATCGACGGCCCACCACATGGTGCCGTCCTTGCCGCGCTCGATCAGCCGGCCGTCGCCGCTGGCGACATCGACCTTGTAGAGAGCCGCGACCAGGCCGCCGCCCTTCTGCTTCATGCGGGTGTCGCCGTAGCCGCTCTGTCCCAGCAGGTCGACGCCCAGCATGACCACCGCCGGCCTGTCGCCCTCGATATCGCCGAGGATCGGCCGGACCGTGGCGAAGCCGGCCCAGGTCGCGCCATCCAGCAGCATGCCGACGATCTTGCCCTGCATGTCGAAGACGATGTCGCGCTGGATGTTGTAGCTGTAGATGCGGCCGTCTTCGAAGTTCTTGCGGGAATCGAAGGCGCGGACGGTGGCGATCACATAGGCGTCGCCGGCCCAGCGGATGGACTTCACATCGACGTTGCCCAGCCGGATGGCGACGGCCACGGCGCCGTCGATCGGATTGAGGGTGATGGTGCGGTTGTCGGGCGCGCCGCCGAGAATGGCGATCTTCTGACCGTTGGGGGAAATCTCGGCGGCGGTCACCGCCGGCAGGCGGGCGAAAGCCGAGACCGGCGGCTTTGCCGGCTGGGCCGACGCGGCCAGCGGCGTGGCGGCGGCCAGAGCCAGGCCTGCCAAGATGGGCGCGCAGAGGCCCAGAACGGCGCGAAACATTTGGATATCCCCCCGAAAACGCGAACTGGCGCGGCCACGGCCGCGCCCGTTGCAACCTAGTGGGCTCAGTCGAAGATGTCGAACAGGTCGAAGCCGCCCTTCTTCTTTTTGCGGTAGTTGTAGTCGTCGTCGTAGCGGTGGCGCTTTTCGCGGTCGTCGTAGGGGTGGCTGCGGCGCCAGGCTTCCGGGTCGCGGTGGAAGGCATCCACCTCGCGACCGAGCCGCTCGCGGTCCTGGCTCAGGTCCTGCTGCTGTTCGCGGCCGCCGCTGAGGATCTTCTCCAGCTCGCCCCGGTCGAGCCAGACGCCCCGGCAGCTGGGACACATGTCGATCTCGACGCCGTCGCGGACGACCTTCTGCATGGCGGCATTGTCGTTCGGGCACATCAACAGGGGCACTGAGTTCACTCCTTGGTTCCACCAAATGGGTCAATTGCAGATAGGCGCCCGGCGGCCTTCCGCCAGAGGCGTTGAAACCAAAGGCCCGGAAAGGGTCCGCGCAGGGACACGTTTTGGCCGCCGCGAGCGATCAGCGTTCGCGGCGGACGAAGACGGGAGGCGGCGTGGCGCAGACGCGCGAACAACGGCGAAACCAACGCCGCATGGCCGTCATCACGGCCGTGTCGCTGCTGGTCCACGTCGGCGTCTTCGCCCTGATCGGGCTGAATGCGCCCGGCGTGCGCGAGCGGCCGCCGCTGCCCGAGGAACTCATCGACATCAGCCTGATGCCGCCGCGGATCCAGCCGCGCCGGCCCTCGCCGCCCCAGGCCGGGGCCGCGCCGGCCAGCGGCATTCCGCGGCGGGACACCACCGCCCCGCTGCTGCATGTGCCCGCCGTGGAGCCGCCGTCGGAGGTGGCGCCCTCTCCCCTGCCCGCCCCGGCCCCGGCCGGCGCCAGCGCGGGCGGCGACAGGAAGGGCGGGTCGGGGCGGACGGCGACCATCTTCCCTTCGCCGGGCGAGGACACCCGCAAGGCGCTGCGCGGCACCTACGGCTGCGCCTATCCGGATGCGGCGGGGCTGAACCGGCGGGAGCGGGAGGCCTGTTTCGACCGGCCAGCCAGAGCGGTCGATCCGATCGCCGCGCCGATGTCGGCGGCCAAGCGCCAGCGGTTCGATCAGGTGGCGGCCAAGCAGGAGCGGGACCGCGAGTACCGCGAACGGCCTCCGGTCCAGGGCGCGGCCGACGACGCGCGACCGCTGAGAATCCCCTTCTAGCCCCAGGGCAGGACGTCGCGCAGGCGGGCGATCTCGTCTGCGGCCCCATGGCGCTCGGCCCGCCAGAGGCGTTCGGCCAGCACGGCGCGCTGTTCGGCGCCGAGGCGGGTCCAGTCCCAGCCGGCGCCGGGGACGTCGTAGGTCCAGTCGTGGGGGTGGAGGGCGTAGGAGAGCCAGCTCATCCGGCCCGTGGCGTAGTCGAGGACGTGCTGCAGTTCGTGCTGCAGCAGGGCCATGGCGGCCGGCTGGCGCGAGCAGTCGTCGGGGGCGCGACCCCAGAAGATGCGGTCGCCCAGGGTCAGGACGGGGGTGTGGCCGCGCCAGAGCCAGGCCAGGCGGGCGAGGGGCGACGGGGCGGCCACGACGCGCGGGAAGGCCCCGGCCGCCATCAGGGCCTCCCACAAGCCGTCGGAGAGCGCGGCGCGCTCGTTGGCAGTCAGGGAGCGGGTGACGCCGGGGGTCATGCTAAGGAAGATAGGGCGGCAAGGGCAACTGACGACTCGGCCTGATTCAACTGACAAAGGACATCATGATCCCGGCAGTGACGGCCACTCCAAAGGCAGCAGAAAGGTCGCGCGAGTGAAGACCTACGACGTTCACGCAGCCGTACCCGCAGGCACGGCACCTATCGATCATCAGATGTTTCTTATGGCCCTCGACTTTCATGAGGCGGCCATTCGCTGCTCGGAAGAGGCACTAGATCCGCTGGGCGCTTCGGTCCTGCCACTGTGTCCGACGGTGGTATCCTACGCGTTCGCCGCCGAATTGTATCTCAAGAGCTTGGCTACGATCGGCGACGGCCTTGGTCCCGCAAAGGGTCATAAGCTCAACGTCTTGTTCGGCAGACTTTCTGCATCCCTCAAAGAGGATATTTCGGCGGCTTACGCTGCGAAAACCGGACGGTCCCGCGTTCAAATGGATGCAGACTTGCTCCGACTGGCTAAGACGTTTGAGGATTGGCGATACGTCTATGAGGCGGACGGCCGCCAACTCCACCTAAACCTCCTTATTGCGTTCACGTTATCCATCTATGAAGTCAGCCGTTCGGTCAGGCCCGACTGGGACGTCCGAGCCTATAGGGATGAGCGCATCCGCTTCACGACGAACGATCCGTCTATGACGGTCATAAATTTGGGCGGCGGGACATTTGTCCATCTCGTTGGCGGCACGCCGCGATAATTCCGCCCGAAACTTAGACCCATACGAAAACGGCCCGGGATTGCGCCCGGGCCGTCTCATTTAGTCTGGGTCCGTCCGATTACTCGGCCGGGACCTCGTCGGCGATCTCGACGGGGAGCGGCTCCATGGCCGCTTCGCGCGAGGCGGCCAGCTGTTCGTCACGCCGGGTGGCGATCTTCTGGAGGTTCCGCAGGTAGGAGCCCGTACCCGCCGGGATGAGCCGGCCGACGATGACGTTCTCCTTGAGGCCTTCGAGGGTGTCGACCTTGCCGTGGACGGACGCGTCGGTGAGCACCCGGGTCGTTTCCTGGAAGGAAGCGGCCGAGATGAACGAGCGGGTCTGCAGCGAGGCCTTGGTGATGCCCAGCAGAACCGGCTGGGTCAACGCCGGGCGGCCGCCGCGGGCTTCGGTCTTGGCGTTCTCGATGTCGAATTCCGACTTGTCGAGGTGGTCGCCCTTGATGAGGCCGGTGTCGCCGGGCTCAAGGATTTCCACCTTCTGCAGCATCTGGCGAACGATCACCTCGATGTGCTTGTCGTTAATCGGCACGCCCTGCAGGCGGTAGACTTCCTGGATTTCGTTGACCAGGAAGTTGGCCAGCTCCTCGATGCCCAGGATGCGCAGGATGTCGTGCGGATCCGGGTTGCCGTCGATGATGTACTCGCCCTTGCGGACGATATCCCCGTCGTGCACCGCGATGTGCTTGCCCTTGGGGATCAGGAACTCGACGGGTTCGCCACCGTCCTCCGGGGTGATCTTGATCCGGCGCTTGTTCTTGTAGTCGCGCCCGAACTCGACCCGGCCGTCCATCTCGGCGATGACCGCGCAATCCTTCGGACGGCGGGCTTCGAACAGCTCGGCAACACGCGGCAGACCGCCGGTGATGTCGCGCGTCTTGGCGCCTTCCGTGGGGATGCGGGCGATGATTTCGCCGGGCTTCACCGTGTCGCCGTCGGCCACCGACAGAATGGCGCCGACCGACAGCAGGTAGCGGGATTCGCCACCGGCGGCGAGCCGCTGGTAGGAGCCGTCGTCACCCAGAACCGCGAGCGCCGGACGCAGGTCCGTGCCCTTGGAGCCGGTGCGCCAGTCGCTGACGACGCGCTGGGCGATACCCGTCGCTTCGTCGGTTTCCTCGCGGACCGAGAAGCCCTCGACCAGATCCTCAGCGCGGATCTTGCCGCCGACTTCGGTGATGATCGGGGTGGTGTAGGGGTCCCATTCGGCGATGCGCTGGCCGCGCTTGATCTTGTCGCCGTCCTTGACCTTCAGACGCGCGCCGTACGGCGGCTTGTAGGACTCGCGGTCCTTGCCGTCGACCAGCACGGTCATGGCGACGTTGCGGCTCATGACCACGAACTCACCATCGGCCGCCTTGACGGTCGGGCCGGTGATCTTGATCACGCCGTCGGCGCCGGCTTCGAAGAACGACTGCTCGGCCACCTGGGCCGTGCCGCCGATGTGGAAGGTCCGCATGGTCAGCTGGGTGCCGGGCTCGCCGATGGATTGGGCGGCGATGACGCCGACCGCTTCACCGATGTTGACCGGGGTGCCCCGCGCCAGGTCGCGGCCGTAGCAGGCCCCGCAGGCGCCGACCTTGGCTTCGCAGGTCAGGCCCGAACGCACCTTCACCGATTGCACGCCGGCCTTTTCGATCAGGTCGGACATGTCCTCAACGAGGTAGGTGTCGGCGGGGATGATGACCTCGCCGGTGTTCGGGTCCTTGATGTCCTCGGCCGAGAAGCGGCCCAGGACACGCAGGCCGAGCGAGACCAGCACGTCGCCGCCGTCGACCACGGCCCGCAGGGTGATGCCCCGGGTGGTGCCGCAGTCTTCCTCGGTGATGATGCTGTCCTGCGCGACGTCGACCAGACGACGGGTCAGGTAACCCGAGTTGGCGGTCTTCAGCGCGGTGTCGGCCAGGCCCTTACGCGCGCCGTGGGTGGAGTTGAAGTACTCCTGGACGGTCAGGCCTTCCTTGAAGTTCGAGATGATCGGCGTCTCGATGATCTCGCCGGAGGGCTTGGCCATCAGGCCGCGCATGCCGCCGAGCTGCTTCATCTGGGCTTGCGAACCCCGGGCGCCGGAGTGGGCCATCATGTAGATGGAGTTGATCTCCAGCTCGCGGCCGTCCGGACCCTTCTTGGGGGTCGAGATCTCGCCCATCATGGCGTCGGCGACCAGGTCCGTGGACTTGGCCCAGGCGTCAACGACCTTGTTGTACTTCTCGCCCTTGGTGATCAGGCCGTCGGCGTACTGCTGCTCGTATTCTTCGACGAGCTTGCGGGTGTCGGCGACGATGGTCTCCTTGGAGGCCGGGATGATGATGTCGTCCTTGCCGAAGGAGATGCCGGCCTTGGCCGCTTCCTTGAAGCCGAGACCCATCATCTGGTCGGCGAAGATGACCGTCGCCTTCTGGCCGCAGTGGCGATAGACCACGTCGATCAGGTTGCCGATCTCCTTCTTGGTCAGCGCCTTGGCGATGAGCCGGTGGCCGATGGCCGGGTGATGCGGCAGCAGGGCGGCGATCTTCATCCGGCCAGGCGTGGTGTCGATCAGGCTGCGGACCACGACACCTTCGGCGTTGGATTCGCTGAAGCGGGCCTTGATCTTCGAGTGCAGGGTGACGACGCCGGCGCCGAGGGCGGCTTCGATCTCGCCGAGGTCGGCGAAGATCTTGCCTTCGCCGGGCTCGTTCTCACGCGACTGGCTGAGGTAGTAGAGACCCAGGACGATGTCCTGCGACGGCACGATGATCGGGCGGCCGTTGGCGGGGCTGAGGATGTTGTTGGTCGACATCATCAGCACGCGCGCTTCCAGCTGGGCTTCCAGCGAGAGCGGCACGTGCACGGCCATCTGGTCGCCGTCGAAGTCGGCGTTGAAGGCGG
>JAQGIK010000098.1 GCA_028291265.1 Caulobacter sp.
CGGCGGCCAGCACGCGCAGGGTCATCGGCTCGATCTCGACCCTGGCGTCATCCACTTGAGCGGTCGCCCTTTCCGGACCGGCGAAGGCGAGCGGCAGGCGCACGACGAACCGCGATCCGCGGTCGACCTCGCTCTCCACGTGGATCTCGCCGCCCATGAGCTGGGCGAGCTCGCGGCAGATGGACAGCCCAAGGCCGGTGCCGCCGAACCGGCGGGTGGTGGAGGAGTCCAGCTGGTCGAACTTGCTGAACAGCTTCGAGAGGCTGTCGGCCGGGATGCCCACGCCCGTGTCGGCCACCGCGATCTCGAGGACGCCGTCGGTTCGCAGGGCGGTGACGCGGATTTCGCCCTGTTCGGTGAACTTGAGCGCGTTGGAGATCAGATTGTAGAGGATCTGCCGCAGGCGGGTCGGGTCGCCCAGATAGCGGCCGCGGGCCTGTTCGATGTCGAGCGCGAAGGAGAGGCCCTTCTTGTTGGCCAGCGCGGTGAAGGCCGAATAGGCGCCGCGCGCCACCTCGGCGAGCTCGAACTCCAGGGTCTCCAGCTCCAGCTTGCCCGCCTCGATCTTGGAAAGGTCGAGCACGTCGTTGAGGATCGCCAGCAGGGCCTCGCCCGACTGATGGATGACGCTCAGCCGGTCGCGCTGGCGCTTGCTGAGGTCGTCGCCGGCCATGGCCTGGGCCATGCCGAGCACGCCGTTCAGCGGCGTGCGGATCTCGTGGCTCATGGTCGCCAGGAAGGTCGACTTGGCGGTGTTGGCGGCCTCGGCGTCGTTCTTGGCCGAGATCAGTTCGGCCTCGGCCGCCTTGCGGTCGGTCATGTTCTGCAGGGCGCCGACCAGCCGGCTCGGCCGGCCGTCCTTGCGGGAGAACAGCTTGGCCGCCCCCTGCACCCAGACGTCGCGGCCGTCCGTACGGTTGACCCGATAGATGGGCGCATAGCGCTCGCCGGTGGCGATGTGTCGCGCCCAGGCGGCCTCGACGCCGGCCCGGTCGCGCGGGTCGACCCCCTCGTAGATGTCGCGCCACAGGTCTTCGTAGGTGCGTGGACGTTCGTAGAAGGTGTCCTCGGCCCCGACCTTGGTGAGCATGCGCTGCTCGTAGTCCATCTCCCAGACGTGCAGGTCGCTGAGTTCCAGGGCCAGCTGCATACGCTGTTCGGAACGCTCGGACTGCGCCAGGGCGTCGACCAGTTCGGAGACGTCGCTGGCGGTCAGGACGATGCCGCCGATCTCTCCGTCGGGGGTCTTCCAAGTCTTCAGGTCGGTCTGCAGCCAGACGGTCAGGCCGATCGGCAGGGTGACCTGGCCGCGGGCGATGCTGCTCGGTGCGCCGTCCAGGGCGGCGTTAAAGGCCTTGCGGCTCTGTTGGTAGACGTCCGGCGCGATGTCGTAGAGCGAGCGGCCGATGGCCTCGGCCCGGCGCACGCCGAGGCTGCGGGCCCAGAGGCTGCTGGCGGCGATGACCTTGAGGTCCTTGTCGGTCATCACCAGCGAGGTCGGCATGGTGGCGACCAGGGCCTCCAGCGTGGTCCGGGTGGCCTCGAGCGCCTCGGCGGCGTTGGCCCGCTCCCATTCGTCGGCGACGAACTCGGCCAGGGCGGCCAGGCGCTCGGCGGTGGCGGCGTCGTAGGGCTGTGGCCTGGCGCTGTAGACCGCCAACAGCCCAGGGGTGGAGCCGTCGGCCAGGCGGATCGGCGCCCCAATGTAGGCGCGGATGTGGGGCGGGCCGACGACCATGGGGTTGTCAGCGAAGCGCGGATCGAGCCGGGCATCCTCGACCCAGATCGGTTGGCCCGACTCTATGACCAGTTCGGCGTTCCTGTCGCGCTCCGGAAACACGCCTTTGGCGAAGCGGCTGCGCCAGGCGACGCCGTCCTTGACCAGCACGATGGTGCTGTTGGCGTCCGCGAACATTCCCTTGGCAAAGCGGGTGGCGCGGTCGAACACGGCCATAGACAGGTCCAGGCCAAACGGCGCGGTCATCCGCTCGCGGTCTTCGCGGCCTGGCACGGTGTCGATTTCCCCCTTTGTCGTTGCCGTCAAAACTGAGGCCTCAGGGTTAACCCACGGTTATGGACGGCGCTTCGATGGACTGCCGCGGCCTTAGGCCGCCCCTAAGCAGGCAGGACCAGATGTCCTCGGCGGTCTCGGCGAAGGAAAACAGGCCCAGGTCGTCGGCGGCGATCAGGCCGTAGTCGGCAAGAGCCGTAAAGCCGATGACCTTGCGCCAGAAGGTCTCGTCGAACAGCACGACGGGGATCGGCGGGGCCTTGCCGGTCTGGCGCAGGGTGAGGATCTCGAACAGCTCGTCGAAGGTGCCGAAGCCGCCGGGAAAGACCACCAGGGCGTTGGCCCGCATGGCCAGGTGCATCTTGCGCATGGCGAAGTAGTGGAAGCGGAAGGTCAGTTCCGGCGTCGTGAACGGGTTGGGCAGCTGTTCGAACGGCAGGGTGATGTTGAAGCCGATGGAGGGGGCGCCGGCGTCGAGGGCGCCGCGATTGGCCGCCTCCATGATGCCGGGCCCGCCGCCGGTGGCGATGACGTTGTCGCGGAAGGGCTGGCCTTCGAGCAGGGCGCCGCCGCGTTCCGAGGCCAGACGGCCGAAGGCGCGGGCCTCGCCGTACCAGCGCTTGTGATGGTCGGAGCCTTCCTCGCCGGTGCGGGCGCTGCCGAACACCACGATGGTCGAGCGCACGCCCCAGGCCCGCAAGGCCTCCTCGGCATGGGCGTATTCGAGCTGGAAGCGCAGGCCGCGCATGGAATCGCCGAGCAGGAAGTCCTGGTCGAGGGCGGCCAGGCGGAACGATGCAGAGGCAAGTTGGGCGGTGTTGGAGGGACGGTCGGTCATTTCACATGGGTGTCGAGGAATTCGAGGAAGGCCCGCCAGTCGGCGGTGGTGACGCCGTGGCCGAGCGGGCGGCTCCACCAGACGACGCCGTCGGCCGGGCGGTAGTCGTGCAGGCCCTGCGCGTTGAAGCCGGGCGAGCCCAGCAGGCGGTAGGCGGGATCGGCCCCTTTGGCGGCCTTGAAGGCGCCGGCCGGGTCGGACCAGGTGTCGCCCCTGCCCGTGCCCAGCAGCACCGGGCGGGGGGCGTTGAGGGCGATCAGCTGGTGCTGGTCGAGGTCGTCCGGGACGCCCTTGGCGTAGGCCGGGGTGAACCAGAAACCGTAGGATCTGGTGATCTGGGTCAGGCTCTCGCCGGCGACGGAGCGGCTCAGGCTGGCCCCGCCGCGGCCCGACTGGTGGGCGATGACGGCGGCGAGGCGGGGATCGAGGGCGCCGGCCAGCAAAGCGGCCTTGCCGTGCCGCGAATGGCCCCAGGCGACGACCTTCCCGGCATCGAAACGGGGATCGACCGAGAGGACGTCGTAGGCCTTGGAGAACAGGTCGGCCCAGACGGCGATGGCCCCGGCCCGCCGGTCGGCCGGCGTATCGGGCGACAGGGCGGCGATCGCCTGGGGCCCCAGCACCCCGTCGTCGGGAACCACCTCGCCCGGATAGAAGAGGGCCACGGCGTAGCCGCGCTGCGCCAGCTGCTTCCAGTCGGGACCGCCGATCCGCTTGCCGAGGACCACGGTCAGCACCGGATCGAGGTCGTGGCTGCGGCAGGGGCCGGGCAGGGCCGGGGCGTCCTCGAAGACGCTGGCGGGGCGGCCCTTCACGGCGTTCCGGGTCGAGCAGAACAGCTCCATGACGATCAGCGGCGCGTGGGCGGCGCCCTTGGGCGAGGCGACCAGCATGTGGAAGCGGCGGCGGTTCGAGCCATCGCCGAGCTTCACCGTCCACTGTTCCATGTCCATGCCGTCGGCGCCCGGCAGGGTGAGCTTTTCGCGGGCCTCGACGGTCGCTTCGCCGAGATCGGGCGGGTGGCCGTAGACGGCGTCGAGCAGGGCCTCGCGCAACAACGGCGCGCGGCGGGACCAGTCGGCGGCGGTGACCACCGGCCGGTCGCCCCGGAAGGCGCCCAGCACCGGCGGCGTCGCGTCCGGCTGCTTTTGCAGATTGGGCGGCGAGGCGCAGGCGGCCAGCGCCCCAAAGATGGCCAACGCCACCATGGCCAGGATCGTTCTCCGAAAGATCATCGCTTCCCCCGTCGTCTCAAGGCCGCCAACGGTTCCCAGGCCGGTTGGATCACCTGCCGGGCCAGCATCCGCAGCCGCTCGTCGGCGGCGGCCTGGCGGGCCGGGCTGTCCGGCGTGAAGGTCTTGCCCGGCGACTTGGCGTCGAGCCGGGCCACGGCCGCCATCCGGGCCCGGTCCGCCTCGCCGATCTCAAGATTGAGGAAGGGTCTGGCCGGGTCGAGGACCGTTTCGACCAGGTCCCTGTAGCCGACCGGCCGGGCCCCGGCGGCGACGGCCTTGGCGCCGGTGACGCAGAGGGCGGCGATCCAGCGGGCGACCTCTTCGGGCGGCGGCAGGCCGGGCTTCGGCTCGCTTCCGCCGGCCATTCCTGCGCCAGTTTGGGCGACCAGCACTTCCAGCGGGTCGCGGTGCAGGACCACCGACGGCGTCCGCGGCGAGGCCGCCTTGAGGCGGGCGTGGTCGAACAGGCTGTCGACGTCGAGTTTGAGGACCAGCCGCCGCGTCCCGGCCGCCCGGCGGTAGGCGCCGAGCACGCCGGTCAGCCAGGCCTGCTGCACCTTGGGGTCGATGCGGATCAGGGTGTGGGCGCTGAGCACGGCGGCCACGGCCTGCGGCTCGGAAAGAACGAGGATGTCGGGAACCTGGGCCAGCATCCGCGAGGCCAGGGTCGAGCCGCAGCGGCCGATGTGGAAGATCATGCCGTCGAGGGGCCGGTCCGGCCCCGGCAGGCGGCCAAGCTCGCCCGGATCGCTGATCGCCGGCAGCAGCTGGTTCAGCGGATGGGCCGCCAGCCGGGCGAAGTCCTGGTCGGCGAAGGGGGCGGTGAAAGCCTCGCCGCCGGCGTAGATCCAGTCGAGCCGCGCGCCCCGGGCGGTGATGCTGAGCCAGGAGGGCAGCCAGCTGGGCGACAGGCCGGCGGCCTGCACCGGCATGGCCGGGGTGGCGGGGCCGCGCGGGGCGAGGGCGGCGAGGATGTCGGCGGGCGGCATGTCGATGCCGGCGCCCCGGCCCATCTCGGCCACCTTGTCGGCGAAGGCCGCCCGGTCGGGGATGGCCCAGAGGGCGGAAAGCGCCGCCGGATAGGTCAGCAGGGCGGCGCGCAGACTGTGCAGGACTTCGGACATCGCCGCACCATACCGCCAACCGCCCCGAACGCCATTGGGGCCGCGCCGCTCCCCTTCCCTCCCCATATTTGCTTTTCTGGCGTCGCATGAAGGCGTAGAGGGCCCGCCATGACGACCCCTGCCGAAGAACCCAAGGCTTCCGCCCTCATCGATTGGGACGCGCTGGACGCCGGCAAGTACCGCGACGAGACCGAGACGGTCCGAGACCTGCTGGCCGCCGCGCCCCTGAACCCCGAGGACCGCGCCGCCGTGCGGGCCGAGGCCGAGGCCCTGGTGCGCGGGGCGCGGCGGTCCGTTCGCCGGCAGGGGGTGGTCGAGAACTTCCTGCAGGAATTTTCCCTCTCCACCCGCGAGGGCCTGGCGCTGATGTGCCTGGCCGAGGCGCTGCTGCGCACGCCGGACGAGGAGACGAAAGACAAGCTGATCGCCGAGAAGATCGGCAGCGCCGACTGGGCCAGCCATCTGGGCAAGTCGGGCAGCCTGTTCGTCAACGCCTCGACCTGGGGCCTGATGCTGACCGGCAAGCTGGTCGAGGTCGACGACCAGGCCCAGAGCGACCTGCCGGCCTTCATCAAGCGCGTCGCCGGCCGGGTCGGCGAACCGGTGATCCGCGCCGCCGTCGGCCAGGCCATCCGCATCATGGGCGAGCAGTTCGTGCTCGGCCGCACCATCGAGGCGGCCATCGCCCGCGCCAAGGGCGACGGCGACATCTGCAGCTTCGACATGCTGGGCGAAGGGGCCCGCACCGCCGCCGACGCCGAACGCTACGAAACCTCCTACGCCACCGCCATCGCCACGGTCGGGCGCCTCTCCGGCGGCCAGGGGCCCGAGGCCGGCCACGGCATCTCGGTCAAGCTGTCGGCCCTGTCGCCGCGCTATGAGGCGACGCAGGAGGACCGCGTCTGGAGCGAACTCTATCCGCGGGTGAAGCGGCTGGCCCTGATCGCCGCCAGGCACGACCTCAATTTCACCCTCGACGCCGAGGAGGCCGACCGGCTGGTCATCTCCCTGAAGCTGCTCGAGCGCCTCGCCGCCGAGCCGGAGCTGGGCGAGTGGAAGGGCCTCGGCCTCGCCGTCCAGGCCTATCAGAAGCGCTGCCCGCAGGTGATCCGCAGCGTCGCCAAACTGGCCGAGAAGACCGGCCGCCGGCTGATGGTGCGGCTGGTCAAGGGCGCCTACTGGGACTCTGAGATCAAGCGGGCCCAGGTCAACGGCCGGCCGGGCTATCCGGTCTACACCACCAAGAGCGCCACCGACCTCTCCTACCTGGTCTGCGCCCGGGCCCTGATCGACGCGGCCCCGCACCTCTACGCCCAGTTCGCCACCCACAACGCCCACAGCCTGGCGGCCGTGCGCCGCATGGCGCGGACGGCCGGGGTGAAGATCGAGTTCCAGCGCCTGCACGGCATGGGCGAGGCGCTCTACAAGGCCGCCGACGACCTCTACGACGGCATCCTGGTGCGGGCCTACGCCCCGGTCGGGGGCCATGAGGACCTGCTGCCCTACCTGGTCCGCCGGCTGCTGGAGAACGGCGCCAATACCAGCTTCGTCCACGCCCTGCTCGACGAGCGGGTGCCGCCGGAGACGGTGGTGGTCGACCCCATCGCCGACGTCGAGGCGGTCGGCCCGGGGCCGCACCGCAAGATCCCGCTGCCGGCCCAGATCTATGGCGACCGGCTGAACTCGGCCGGCATCGACCTGTCGGTGACCGACGAGCGGGCCCGGGTGGTCAAGGCCATCGAGGGCCTGAAGCCCATCGACGGCGGGCCCTCCAACGGGAATGGGGGCGAGCGGGTGCTCAACCCGGCCAACCACCAGCAGATCGGCGCCGTGGCCGAGGCGACCACCGCCCAGATCGACGCCGCCTTTGCGGGCGCCCGCAAGGCCCAGCGCGGCTGGGACGCGGCCGGCGGCCTCGAACGCGCCAAGGTCCTGCGGGCCATGGGCGACGCCCTGGAGCAGAACCGCGACCGGCTGATCGCCATCTGCACGCGGGAAGCCGGCAAGACCCTGGGCGACGGCATCGCCGAGGTCCGCGAGGCCGCCGACTTCTGCCGCTATTACGCGCGGCTGGCCGAGACGAAGTTCGGCGCGCCCGAGGTGCTCAAGGGTCCGGTCGGCGAAACCAACACCCTGGAACTGCGCGGCCGCGGCGTCTTCGTCTGCATCAGCCCGTGGAACTTCCCGCTGGCCATCTTCACCGGCCAGATCGCCGCCGCCCTGGCCGCCGGCAACGCCGTCATCGCCAAGCCGGCCGAGCAGACGCCGCTGATCGCCGGCGAGGCCGTGCGCCTCTATCACGCCGCCGGCCTCGACCCGGCCCTGCTGGCCCTGACCCCCGGACGGGGCGAGACGGTCGGGGCGGCGCTGGTCGCCCATCCCGGCTGCGACGGGGTGGCCTTCACCGGCGGCACCGAGACGGCCTGGCGGATCAACCAGAGTCTCGCGGCCCGAAGGGGCCCGATTGTGCCGTTCATCGCCGAGACCGGCGGGCTGAACGGCATGTTCGTCGACACCACCGCCCAGCGCGAACAGGTCATCGACGACGTCATCCTCTCGGCCTTCGGCTCGGCCGGGCAGCGCTGTTCGGCGTTGCGGCTGCTGTTCCTGCCCAGGGACACCGCCGACCACCTGATCGAGGGCCTGATCGGGGCCATGGACGCCCTGGTCGTCGCCGACCCGGCCGACCCGAAGACCGACATCGGCCCGGTGATCGACGCCGACGCCAAACAGCTGCTCAGCGACCACCTCGAACGGCTGAGGCGCGAGGCCAAGGTGCTGAAGGTGCTCGACGCGCCCGAGGGCGGCACCTTCTTCGGGCCGGTGCTGGCCGAGATCCCGTCGGCCGACTTCCTCGAGCGCGAGGTGTTCGGGCCGGTGCTGCACATCGTCCGCTACGACCCCGAAAACCTGGCCGCTGTCGCCGCCGGCCTGGCCGACCGCGGCTATGGCCTGACGCTCGGGGTGCATTCGCGCATCGAGGCCTTCGCCGAGGAGGTCAAGGCCCGCGTGCCGGCCGGCAACGTCTACGTCAACCGCTCGATCATCGGGGCGGTGGTCGGGGTGCAGCCGTTCGGCGGCCAGGGCCTGTCCGGCACCGGCCCGAAGGCGGGCGGGCCGGAAGCGCTGTCGCGCTACGGCGTCGAGCGGGCGGTGTCGGTGAACATCACGGCCCAGGGCGGCGATCCGGCGCTGTTGAACCTTTAGCGGCCTGTTTTGAACGATTTCAAAGACTTGACCCCGCGCGGGGTTGAAGTTTGTTTGAAGTGAATTTGAAGTCGGCGTGAGGCGCCGTTGAAGCGGATGTGAAGTCCGCGACAGCGTGCATTCGGTCCGTGGGACGGCTTATCGAAGCGGCTCAACCATTGTCGCATATCGACGGCGCGACACCCTCTTTCTGTCATCCTACGGCGCCCCGAAGGGGCGACCGAAGGACCCATGGCGGGAGCGGAACCGCATGGCGCTGGACGACTGCGCGCGACCCGATGCGCCATGCGCCAAGCGGACGAATGGGTCCTTCGGTCCGCGCTTCGCGCGGCCGTAGCATGACAGCTGAGGGGTATGGCGCGGCGCGTGCGGTTGCGCCGGTGGCGGCGGTCGGCGAAACTGTGGGCCGAGTAGCAAGCTGAGACCCCGACACATGTCCCTCACCATCGGTGATCCCGCGCCCTGGTTCATGGCGCCGACCGAGGAGAACCCGCAGTTCAACTTCGCCACCCTGGCGGGGCGCTGGGTGGGGCTGGTGTTTGCGCCGGACGGGCCGACGGCCGAGGGGCTGGCGCGGGTGATCAATCTGCAGAAGGACCTCGACGAGAGCCAGGCCTGCATCTTCGGGGTGGCCAATACCCACCTGGGACACGCCAGCCTGGGGCCGCGCTGGTTCTTCGACGCCTCGGGCGGGCTGGCCAAGATCTACGGCGTGCAGGGGTCCGGCTGGCTGATCCTCGATCCGCAGCTGCGGGTCTACGACCGGGGCCAGATCGAGGATGTCGGGGCGCTGGTGCGGCGGCTGGCCGAGATGCCGCATCCGACCACCCACGCCCAGGTCGAGGTCGTCGCGCCGGTGCTGATCCTGCCGCGGGTGTTCGAGCCGGACTACTGCAAGGAGCTGATCGCCTTCTACCGCCATGTCGGCGGCACGGAGTCGGGCTTCATGCGCGAGGTCGAGGGCAAGACCAAACTGCTCACCGACCCGCGCCACAAGCAGCGCAAGGACGTGCTGATGGAGGACGAGGGCATGCAGGCCGTCGTCCGCGAGAAGATCAACCGCCGCCTGATCCCCGAGATCCGCAAGGCCTTCCAGTTCCAGGCCACCCGCATCGAACGCTATCTGGTGGCCAGCTACGTCGCCGGGGCCGGCTGGTTCCGGCCGCACCGCGACAACACCACCAAGGGCACGGCCCACCGCAAGTTCGCCGTGACCATCAACCTCAACGCCGAGGACTACGAGGGCGGCGAGCTGCGCTTCCCCGAGTTCGGCGGCCGGCTCTACAAGCCGCCGACCGGCGGGGCGGTGGTCTTCTCCTGCTCGCTGATGCATGAGGCGCGGCCGGTGACCAAGGGCGAGCGGTTCGCCTTCCTGCCCTTCCTCTACGACGAGGCCGGCGCCAAGCTGCGCGACCAGAACCTCAAGTTCGTCGACCTGCCCGACAGTCCCCAGGCAAAACAAGAGGCGGGGTGAGCGCCATGACCGGTCTGACGATCCGCAGGGTGGCCGGGGCGCTGGGCGCCGAACTGGGCGGTGTCGACCTGGCGGAGCCCCTGGACAGCGACACCATCGCCGCCATCCGCGCGGCGCTGAACGCCCACCAGGTGATCTTCTTCCGCGACCAGACCCTGGGCGCCGAGCAGCAGCTGGCCTTCGGGCGGCGGTTCGGGCCGTTGAACGTCCATCCCTACGTGGCCGGCATGGCCGACCACCCGGAGGTGATGGAGATCATCAAGGAGCCGACCGACAAGCTCAATTTCGGCGGCGGCTGGCACAGCGACATGAGCTTCCTGGAGACCCCCTCCATCGGCTCGATTCTCTATGCGGTGCAGACCCCCGAATTCGGCGGCGACACCCTGTTCGCCAGCCAGGCGGCCGCCTACGACGCCCTGTCCGAGGGGCTGAAAGCCACACTGGAAGGCCTGCGGGCCGTGCATTCGGCCGGCATGGAGTATTCGGCCAAGGGGGCCTCGGCCCAGAAGCGGGCCTCGATGCAGGTGGCCGAGGCCGAAGGCCTGGCCGGCGAGTTCATCCATCCCGTGGTCAAGGTGCATCCCGAGACCGGTCGCAAGGCGCTGTACGTCAACCCGGCCTTCACGATGCGGTTCGACGGCTGGACCCGCAAGGAATCCAAGGCCCTGCTCGACCAGCTGTTCGAGCACAGCCGGCAGGAGGCCTTCACCTGCCGGTTCTCATGGCGCGACGGCTCGGTAGCCTTCTGGGACAACCGCCAGGTCTGGCACTATGCGCTGAACGACTACCCCGGCCAGCGGCGGCACATGCGGCGGGTGACGGTCGATCCGGTCTGAATCCGAGCCGTGAAAAAATGTCGCGCCTGAAATACGCCATCGACCGATCTGCGTTAACCCTGCCGCCAATATGACGCGCGACGGCAACAAAGCTTTAGCGTAAAAGACAGTTAAATGGAGGCCGGGGGCAAGCGGTCTCCGGGGCTCCCGGCCGGATTGAGACACGCGTGAAGTTTCTTGGATCGAATGTCGCCGCTCCCATGGAAGCGGCGTTCAAGGAGTGTCGGCGGCATATCCTGTCGGCCGCCTTCTTCAGCGCGCTCGTCAACATCCTCTACCTGTCGCCGTCGCTGTACATGCTGCAGGTCTATGACCGGGTGGTGCCGACCCAGGGCGTGCTGACCCTGGTCTATCTGACCTTCATCATCGCCTTCGCCCTGGCCGTGCTGGCGGCGCTGGAGACGGTGCGCTCGCGCCTGCTGGTGCTGGCCGGCATGCGGCTGGACCGCCTGTTGTCGGGCGACATCCTCGGCCGGCTGATGGCCCAGTCGCGGCCGATGAACACGGCCCAGGCGATGCGCGAGTTCGACGGCCTGCGCGCGGCCCTGGCCGGGCCGGCGGCGCTGGCCTTCATGGACGCCCCCTGGACCCCGATCTACGTCATCGTCGCCTTCATGATCCACCCGGCGCTGGGCACCCTGACCATCATCGCCGGCATCCTGCTTTTCCTGTTGGCGGTCTTCAACGAACGGGCCACCAAGCCGGCCCTGATGAAGGCCCAGCAGGCCAACGCCGCCGCCTACGCCAGCCAGGAATCGGCGGCCATGAACGGCGAGGTCGTCCGTTCGCTGGGCATGCGCCGCTCGATCATCGCCCGACACCTGGAAGAGCGCACGATCGGCCAGAGCCTGCAGGCCGAGGCCCAGTTCAAGGGCGGCCGGATCAGCGCCTTCACCAAGTTCTTCCGCCTGTTCCTGCAGTCGGCGGCCCTCGGCCTCGGCGCCTATCTGGCCATCAAGGGCGAGATTTCGTCCGGCTCGATCATCGCCTCCTCCATCCTGCTCAGCCGCGCGCTGCAGCCGGTCGAACAGCTTGTCGGCGGCTGGACGCAGGTGATCCAGGCGCGCGGGGCCCTCAACACCCTCAGCGAACTGTTCGAAAAGACCCGGCCGCTCGATATCGACCGCACCCAGCTGCCGACCCCGATGGGCGCGGTCGAGCTGGACCGCGTCGTCGTCCGCGCCCCCGGCCGCGACGAACTGGTGCTCAAGGCCGTGTCCCTGAAGATCGCGCCCGGCGAGAGCCTCGGCATCGTCGGCTCCAGCGGCGCGGGCAAGACCACGCTGGCCCGGGTGATCGCCGGGGCGCTGGCCCCCGACCAGGGCATCGTCCGCATGGACGGCGCCAACTACACCGACTGGGACGCCGACGCCCTGGCCGAGCACATCGGCTACCTGCCGCAGGATCCGTCGCTGATGAGCGGCACGGTCAAGGACAACATCAGCCGCTTCGCCGCCTGGCGCGGCATGCCGACCGAGAAGATCGACCAGCTGGCCGTCGACGCCGCCACCAAGGCCGGGGTCCACGACCTGATCCTCAAGCTGCCCAAGGGCTATGACACGCCGCTGGCCCCCGGCGGCCGCGGACTGTCGGCCGGCCAGGCCCAGCGGGTGGCGCTGGCCCGGGCGCTGTTCGGCGATCCGACCCTGCTGATCCTCGACGAGCCCAACTCGGCCCTCGACGCCGAGGGCGAGGCCAGCCTGCTGCGCTCCATCCAGGGGGCCAAGTCGCGCGGCGCCACGGTGCTGATCGTCGCCCACCGGACCGGCATCCTGGCCGGGGTCGACCGGCTGCTGGTCATGCGCGACGGGGCCATCGAGCGGCTCGGCCCGCGCGAGGAGGTGCTGGCCAAGCTGGCCGGCAAGCCCTCGCCGCAACCGCAGCCCAATGTCATCGATATGAAGGGCTAAGGGTTAGTCATGCCCCTCGACGTCGCCCCCGGGCAAAGCCCGCCCCCGACCGAAACCGTCGCCGCCGTGAAGGTCAGCGACAATCCCCGCCGCGAGATCGTGATCGGGGCCGGCATCGCCGCCGCCTTCTTCTTCGGCTTTCTCGGCTGGGCGGCGCTGACGCCGCTCGACGCCGGGGCCTATGCCAGCGGCGTGGTCGCCGTGTCGGGCAACCGCCAGGCCGTGCAGCACCGCGACGGCGGCACGGTCACCGCCGTCCATGTCATCGAGGGCGCCCAGGTCACCAAGGGCCAGGTGCTGGTCGAGATCGGGGCCGGCGAGATCCGCGCCAACGAACGCGGGCTGACCGGCCAGGTGCTGACCCTGCTGGCGCAACGGGCCCGTCTGGTGGCCGAGCGCGACGGCCATGCCTCGATCCTCTATCCGCCCGAGTTCGTGAACCTGGCGCCCGAGGACCGGATTATCGCCACCGACGTGATGAACCTGCAGCAGCTGCAGTTCCAGGCCCGCCGCGACTCGATCCTGACCCAGAAGGGCGTGCTGGAGCAGCGCATCCTGCAGCTCAACGAACAGATCGTCGGCTCCGAACGCCAGCTGGTCGCCAACCGCGAACAGCAGCGGCTGATCGGCGAGGAAACCACCGGCATGAAGTCGCTGGCCGACCAGGGCTATGCGCCGGTCAACCGCGTCCGCGCCCTGGAACGCAACCAGGCCCAGCTGGTCGGCGAGGAAGGCGGCCTGGTCGCCCAGATCGCCCGCTCGCGCGAGGCCATCGGGGAAGCCCGGCTGCAGTCGCTGTCGCTCGAGCGCCAGGTGGTCGAGGAGGTCGCCGGCCAGCTGCGCGACGTGCAGGTCCAGCTCGACGAACTGCAACCCAAGCTTCAGGCCACCCGCGACCAGCTGGCCCGGTCCATCGTCCGCGCCCCGGCCAGCGGCAAGATCGTCGGCCTGACCACCTTCACCGTCGGCGGCGTCGTCTCGCCCGGCCAGGTGCTGATGGAGGTGGTGCCCGGCGACAAGGCCCTGGTCATCCAGGCCATGGTCAATCCCAACGACGCCGACGACCTGAAGATCGGCCAGACCACCCAGGTGCGCTTCACCTCGCTGCACGACCGCAGCCTGCCGATCCTGCACGGGGTGCTGACCAAGCTGTCGGCCGACAGCTTCACCGACGAGAAGTCGGGCCAGCGCTTCTTCCGCGGCGAGATTTCGGTGCCCGAGGCCGAGATGGCCAAGATCCGCAAGATCCGCGGCCCCCGCACCGGCATCGGCCCCGGCCTGCCCGTCGAGGTCATCGTCCCCCTGCGCAAGCGCAGCGCCCTGCAGTACCTGACCGAGCCGCTGTTCCAGACCTTCTGGAAGACCGGCCGGGAGCACTAGGCGGCCAAACCCAAGTCTGAGGCGTTGCGTACAGTAGATGCGTCCCGAACTTCACGACCTGCGCCGTGACAAGATCCTGCGGGCGGCGCATGCGGCGTTTGTCGGCAAGGGTTTCACGCGCACGCGCATGGAAGAGGTGGCCCGCGGCGCCCGCGTCGCCAACGCCACCGTCTATGCCTACTTCGACACCAAGGAGATTCTGTTCGAGGCGGTCGTGGCCCAGGCCCTGGCCAGCTACGACGGGCTGTTCGACGCCGTCGAGCGGACGGCGAACGAGGATGTCGCCCGGTCGCTGACCGCCTATGGCCGGGTTTATTTCCGCTTCATGGCCGACCCGACGGTGCGCGGCGTCTATCGCACGGTCAGCGCCGAAACGGTCCACAAGCCCGAGCTGGGGATGATGCTCTATCGCAGCGCCCACGGGCTGCTCGGCGGCGTGCTGCAACGGATGCTGCGGCGCTATGCCGACGAGGGCCTGCTGGCCATCGCCGACATCGCCGTGGCGGCGCGGATGTTCGAGGGGATGATCGAGCACGTCACCCTGACCATCTCCATGCTGCAGGGCGACCAGGCGGCGCCGCTGCACCCGTCGGAGACCTATGTGCCGGAGGTCGTCCGCGCCTTCTTGGCCGCGCACAAACCGGTGGCCTCTTCACGTCCATAAGAAAATTGGAGCCGCCAATTCTCGGGTCCAGACCTTGCCGCTGGCCGGTGGCGATGGAATTGACAACCCCAAATCGGGGAGGGCTGTCGCGATCCCCTGACCACCTAAGGGGAAGTCCATGCCGGTCCTGTCCGCGCTCGAATTCGCTATCGACGTCACCGAGGGCGACCCCGCCGTCCTGATCGACGGCGCCGTCAACGTCACCGACGCGGAACAGGACTATGACGGCGGCACGCTGGTGGTCGGCGGCCTGGCGCCGGGCGATATCATCAGCCTGCTGGACGGCGGACAGATCCTCCTGTCCGGCAACGACATCCTTTTCGGCGGCCTGACCATCGGCTCGTTCGGGGTGAACGGCGACGGGGACTTCGTGGTCACCTTCACCAGCGATGCCGACAACGCCGCCGTCGAGGCGGTGGTCGAGTCGCTGCAGTTCCAGTCGACCGGCGACAACCCCTGGTACTTCCGCGAACTCACGGTCGCTATCACCGACGCGGCCGGCAATGTCAGCCCGTTCGGCATGGCGGCGACACCGCAGCAAGGCGCGGACGACCCCTTCCACGGGCTCAGCTTCGGCAGCACCGCCCGGGTGGCGGTCGGCGATATCGATAGCGATGGCGACGTCGATGTGGTCGTCAACGTCTACGGCGACGGCTTCCATCTTCTGCGCAACGTCGGCAGCGCTTCGGCCCCGGACTTCCAGCAGGACGACGCGGGCCTGTCGATCACCGGCGTGGTCAACAATTCCGCCGGCATCACCCTGGCCGACGTCAACGGCGACGGCTTCCTGGACCTGGTGGTCGGCAAGTACGACGGCACGCTCCAGCAGTTCAACGGCGACGGGACCGGCGCCTTCGTCGAGCAGGTCGGGGCCGCCTCGGCCTTCAACGGCATCGACGTCTATCCGGGCGCCTCGCCGGGCCTGTCCGACCTCAATGGCGATGGCTTCATTGACCTGGTCATCGCCCGCGGCGGCCGTTTTTCCTGGTTCGAGGGCGGGGCCGGCGGCTTCACCGAACTGACTGGGGCGAACAACCCTCTGGATGCCTTCGTCTCCTACGGCGGCCAGGGCTCTGTCAGCTTCGGCGACATCGACGGCGACGGCGACCTGGACATGATCAGCGGTTCCGGCGAAGCCGCCACCGGCGTGTTCGTAAACACCGGCGACAGCAGCACGCCGATCTTCGAGGTCCTGAGCGGCAGCCACTACGAGGGCGCCTTTTCCACCGGCTTCCAACCCGTCCTGGTCGATATCGACAACGACGGCGATCTGGACGTGATCCAGGGCGACAGCGGCGGCGACGTGACCCTGATCGAAGTCGCGCCGGCCGTGCCCAGCATCGATGTCGTCGTCGAGGGCGTCGATGACGCGGCCATTGTCTCCGACGAGACCGTCAACACCGACGCCAGCGGGCCGATCAGCGGCAACCTGCTGAGCAACGACAGCGACGTCGACAACGACCTGGAGATCGTCGCCGCCACGGTCAACGGCGACAGCGTCATCATCGACGGCCCCAACACCCTGCCCGACGGCGTGCGGTTGTCACTGTCGTACGACGGGACCTACGTCTTCACCCTGACCGGCTCGGCCGCCCAGGCGCTGGGGGCCAGCGGTTCCGGGGCCAGCAACACCAGCCTGCAGTATGTGCTCGTCTACACCCTGCTGGGCGGCGAGACGGGCACGGCGACCATCACCGTCGCCGGCGTCGACGACAAGGACCTGCTGCAAGGCACGGCCGGGGATGACTTGATCCGTGCGGGCGTTGGCAACGACACGGTCTACGGCCTGGACGGCATGGATATGCTGTACGGCGACGACGGCAACGATACTCTGTTCGGCGGCAATGCCACCGACCTCCTGACCGGCGGAAACGGCGCCGACAAGGCCTACGGCGAGGGGGGGGCCGACACCCTGTACGCCGGCGACGGCGCCGACTACCTGTACGGCGGCGATGCCAATGACACCCTGAGGGGCGAAGCCGACAATGACTATCTTGATGGCGGCGTCGGCAACGACACCATGTTCGGGGGCACGGGCAACGACGTCTACATCATCGACAGCGTCAACGACGCGGTCAGTGAAGCGGCCGACGAAGGCTACGACATTCTCCGCAGCACGGTCAGCATCGAGGTCCTCGTCGACAACGTCGAGGCCGTGCAGCTGCAGGGGACGGCCGACCTCTACGCCACCGGCAACGGCGGCGCCAACAACCTGCAGGGCAACGCCGGCGCCAACACCCTGACCGGCGGAGCCGGCGTCGACACCCTCAACGGCAACGACGGCGACGACCGCATCGCCGGCGGGGTCGGCAACGACCTGCTGCGCGGCGGCATGGGCGCCGATACCTTCTTCGTTTTCCAGGAGAGCGTCGGCGGCGCGGTGCTCGAGACCGACCAGATCTACGACTTCAACGCCGCGGAGGGCGATATCATCGATCTGTCCTTCATCGACGCCAACAGCCGGGTGAACGGCAACCAGAGCTTCCACCTGGTCGGCGCCTTCACCAAGTACGACGCCGCCCACCCCGAGGACACCGGCCAGATGACCCTGACCTTCGCGGGCGGCATCACTACCGTCCGCCTCGACGTCAACGGCGACGCCAAGGTCGACTACCAGATGAAGATCAACGGCGACGTCACCGGCGAGAGCGGCGACTGGCTGCTGTAGGCGTTTGCGCGGGGGCGTGAAAAGGGCGGGACCTGCGAAGGTTCCGCCCTTTGTCGTCCATCCGCCGGGTCGTGGGCCGAACAGCGGGGGCAACGTTGAGGCCCGGGCCGACTATCGGCTGCAGAGGCCACCTTGTGTGACTCAAGATAGCGGACTGACGTTACTCTTAGTCGGCCAGGCGACATCTCATTCGTCCAGAATTCATCCGGCGCAATAACTTTCTGTGACAAGCCGCGTTCGCCGCTTGCTGAACTACCCGATCCGGGTCTAACGCTGTTATCCAATGACCCGGGAGTAACCTCATGCCCTTCGCCGCCACCGTAGCCCTCAGCACTCTGAACGGAACCAACGGGTTCCAGATCAACCCGGAGACTGCCGGCAGCCAGGCCGGGACCGTGGTCGGAAGCGCCGGCGACATCAACGGTGACGGGTTCGAGGATTTCGTCGTCAGCGCCGTCGGCTTCGGCGGCGCGGGCCGGCCGGGGGCGGTCTATGTGGTGTTCGGCCACGGAAGCTATCCGGCCAACTTCAACCTCAGCACGATCAACGGGACCAACGGCTTCCAGGTCAACGGCGCGGCCAGCGGCAACTATGCCGGTTCCTCGGTCGCCGCGGCTGGCGACGTCAATAACGACGGCTTCGACGACCTGATCATCGGTGCGTCCGGCGATGGCGGCACGGGCGCGGCCTACGTCCTCTATGGCAAGAACACCGCCGTCAGCGGGGCTTTCGCCTCCGACATCTCCACGAACGCCCTGACCGGCTCGGCCGGCTTCAAGATGATCGGCGACGGGGCCAACGCCAATACCGGCTATGTCGTCTCCAGCGGCGATTTCAACGGCGACGGCATCGAAGACCTGGTCGTCGGGGCCGTCAGCTTCGGCGGCGGCTACCAGGGCCGGGCCTATGTCGTGTTCGGTCAGCACGGCGGACCGGCCGGCCCGATCACGCTGTCGGCCCTGAACGGGTCCAACGGCTTCATCATTTCGAACCCCTTCACCTACGGCAACATCGGCGCCTTCGTCGACAACGCGGGCGATGTGAACGGCGACGGCTTCGATGACGTCATCGTCGGGGCCGGCACCGGCCGCACCAGCTACGGTGATGGCGCGGCCTATATCATCTACGGCAAGGCCAGCGGCTTCAGTCCGACCCTGAGTCTGAACCAGATCAACGGGACCAACGGCTTCATCATGACCGATGGCGCGTCCCCCACCAACCTCGGCCACTTTGTCAGCTCGGCGGGCGACATCAACCACGACGGCCACGACGACTTCATGGTCGGCGATACCCAGACCAACACCGTCTACGTCGTGTTCGGCAAGACCGGCAATTTCGCCGCCAGCTTCGACGTTTCCACCCTGAACGGGACCAACGGCTTCAAGGTCACCGGCCCCGCGCCCAGCGCCACTTCCGGCTTCATCGGCGGCAACAGCGGCAGCGCCCTCGGCGACGTCAACGGCGACGGCATCGACGACCTGGCGATCGGCAACTACTTCGCCACCAACGGCGTGACCGAAAACGGCTCGGTGTACGTCATCTTCGGCAGGAACAACTGGGCCTCGACCCCGACCCTGGCGGTGACCAGCCTGGACGGAACCAACGGCTTCCGCATCGACGGCGAGGCCAACATGGACCGCCTCGACGGTGTCGGGACCGTCGGCGACGTCAACGGCGACGGGGTCGACGACATCATCGTCGGCACCTCCCGGGCCGACGTCAACGGAACCGACTCCGGCGGCGCCTGGGTGGTCTACGGCATCCCCGGCGCGGTCACCAACAGCGGCACGCCGGGCGACGACACGATCAACGGCAGCGGTCTGGACGACACCTTGGGCGGGGCGGCCGGCAAGGACACCCTCAACGGCCTGGGTGGGGACGACAGCCTGGACGGCGGGGCCGACAACGACTTCGTCTACGGCGGCGACGGCACGGACAACGTCAGCGGCGGCGACGGTCGCGACACCGTCGATGGCGGCAACGGCAACGACACCGTCAACGGCAACGACGGCGACGACAAGCTGTACGGCCAGGCCGGGACCGACACCCTGACCGGCGGCACGGGCAACGACTACATGTACGGCGGGAGCGAGAACGACAACCTGACCGGAAACGACGGCAACGACATGCTGGATGGCGGCACGGGCGCCGACACCATGGCCGGCGGCCTGCTCAACGACGTCTACATTGTCGACAGCACCAGCGACGTGGTCACCGAGAACTTCGACGAGGGCTACGACATCATCCGCAGCTTCGTGTCCATCGCCGCCCTGGCCGCCAACGTCGAGGGCCTGCAGCTGCAGGGCTCCGGCAACCTCAACGGGACCGGCAACGGCGACGCCAACAACATCCAGGGCAACAGCGGCGCCAACATCCTGAACGGCGGAGCCGGGGTCGACACCATCAACGGCGACGACGGCGACGATCGCATCATCGGCGGGACCGAGAACGACCTGCTGCGCGGCGGCACCGGGGCCGACACCTTCGTCGTCGCCCACACCGTCGTCGGCGTGCTGGAGACCGACCAGGTCTATGACTTCAGCGACGCCGAGGGCGATCGCCTCGACCTCAGCGGCGCCTACGGCGGGACCATCGTCGAGGTCGCCAGCTTCGGCAAACATGCCGGCGAGATGACGCTGACCTTCGCTGGCGGCCTCACCACAGTGCGGCTGGACACCAACGGCGACGGCAAGGCCGACTACCAGATGAAGATCAACGGCGACGTCACCGACCACGCCACCGCCTGGCTTCTCTAGAGAGGCGCCCGGACAAGGAAAAAGGGCGGGACCGCGAGGTCCCGCCCTTTGACGTCTGGCCGGTCCGCGGTGGCTAGAGCAGCCAGCCGCTGGCGACCTGGCCGTTGGCGACCAGGGCCATGTCGTGCGTGCCGTTACCGTCGGTGTCGAAGCGGAAAATGGTCTTGTTGACGCCGCCATCGTAGGTGCGGGTCATCTGGCCGGCGACGCCGGTGAAGGCCCCGACCAGGGTGAAGGCCTGATTGCCGGCCAGGCCGGTGTTGGCGTCGATGTTGGAGAAGTCCAGCACGTCGCCCTGGTTGGCCTTGAAGTCGGTGACGACGTCGGTGTTGTTGACGTCGGCCACCAGGTCGCCGTTGTAGAAGACGAAGTAGTCGGCCCCGGCGCCGCCGGTCAGGGTGTCCTTGCCCGCGCCGCCGACCAGCTGGTCGTCGCCCGCTTCGCCCTGGATGATGTCGTTGCCGGCCCGGCCGTAGACGAAGTCGTTGCCGGCCCCGCCCTTGACGGTGTCGTTGCCGTTGGCGCCGTCGATGGTGTCGTTGCCGTCGCCGCCGAAGATGGTGTCGTTCTCGTCGCTGGCGACGATGTAGTCGTTGCCGTCGCCGCCATCGAGGGTGTCCGAACCGCCGCCGCCGACCAGGACGTCGTCGCCGGCCTCGCCGTAGAGCTTGTCGTTGCCGAGGCCGCCCTGCAGGCTGTCGTTTTCGGTGCCGCCGTACAGCATGTCGCTGCCGTCGCCGCCGGTCAGGGTGTCGATGCCGGCCCCGCCATAGAGGAAGTCGTTGCCGAGGTCGCCGTAGAGGATGTCGTTCCCGGCGTCGCCGTTCAGGGTGTCGGTGCTGTCGCCGCCGTAGAGGAAGTCGTTGTCGTCGCCGCCGTTGAGGGTGTCGACGCCCGCCCCGCCCTGGATGCGGTCGATGCCGATGCCGCCCGACAGCACGTCGTCGCGGCTGGTGCCGGTGATGGTGTCGTCGCCGCCGAGGCCGTTGATGGAGATGCCGCCGTTGCTGGTGCCGCTGACCGTCAGGCTGCTGAAGTCGAGCTTGTTGTTGCCCGCCGTGCCGCTGATCAGGCCGCCGCCGCCCGAGACCAGGACCTCGAAGCCGCCGCCGGCGAAGAAGTCGATGCTGGCGCTGCCGGTGATGTTGAGGGTGTCGACGCCGGCGCCGCCCGCCAGGCGGACCAGAAGTTCGCCCGCCCCGGCGGTGATGTTGACGTAGTCGTTGCCGTCGCCGCCGTCGATGTCGTCGGCGCCGGAGCTGTTGATGGTGTCATTGCCCAGGCCGCCCGACAGGCGGTTGGCCCCGGTTCCGCCGGTGATGACGTCGTCGCCGTCGCCGCCCTGGATGATGTCGGCGCCGCCGGCCCCATCGAGGATGTCGTCGCCTTCATAGCCGAGGATCTTGTCGTCCCCGGCCCCGCCGGTCAGGGTGTCATTGCCCGTCGTGCCGAAAAAATTCGCCATGGTGTGTCCAACCTCAAGAGCGCGCCCGTCGACGCCGCCCAACGCGCCGGCCCAATCTCGGAGACCGGCGCCGGCAACGCAGTCCCCCTTGTTGTGTTTCGTGGCCTGATTTGGCCCCCGCTTGCTAGTGCAAACAGGTTACGCGCAACCTACAGAATCCAACCGGTGGTCACATTTCCATTGGCCACCAGCGCGAAGTCAGCCGCTCCATTTCCGTCGACATCGAACCGGAACACGGTGCGGTTGACGCCGCCGTCGAAGGACCGGGTCATCTGGCCGACGGCGCTGGTGAAGGCGCCGACCAGGCTGAAGGCCTGATCGCCGGCCAGGCCGAGGTTGGCGTCGATGTTCGAGAAGTCGAGCCGGTCGCCCTGGTTGGCCTTGAAGTCGGTGACCACGTCGGTGTTGTTGATGTCGGCGATCAGGTCGCCGGCGTAGAAGACGAACATGTCCGCGCCGTTGCCGCCGGTCAGGGTGTCCTTGCCCGCGCCGCCGATCAGGAAGTCGTCGCCGGCCTCGCCCTGGATGACGTCGTTGCCGGCCCGGCCGTAGACGAAATCGGCGCCGGCCCCGCCCTTGACCGTGTCGTTGCCCGCCGCGCCGTCGATGCGGTCGTTGCCGTCGCCGCCGGCGATGGTGTCGTTCTGGTCGCCGGCGGTGATGTAGTCGTCGCCCGCCCCGCCATCCAGCACCTCCGCGCCGCCGCCGCCGATGAGGACGTCATTGCCGTCCTCGCCGTAGAGCTTGTCGTTGCCGAGGCCGCCGATCAGGGTGTCGTCGCCGTCCCAGCCGTAAAGGGTGTCGGCCCCGTCGCCGCCGTCGACGGTGTCATTGCCGACCCAGCCGTCGAGGGTGTCATTGCCGGCGTCGCCGTAGAGCTTGTCGTTGCCGTCGCCGCCGTCGATGTCGTCGACCCCGTCGCCGCCGTGGACCAGGTCGGCGCCGTCATCGCCGAAGAGGATGTCCTGGCCGGCCCCGCCGTAGACGAGGTCGTCGCCGGAGCCGCCGAGCAGGAAGTCATCCTGGATGGTGCCGGTGATCCGGTCGTTGCCGTCGTAGCCGTCGACATAGACCCCGAAGTTGAAGGTCTGGTAGGGGACCACCACGCTGAAATCGAGGGTGTTGTTACCGGCCGTGCCGTAGATGATGCCGATCGAGGAGATGCGCTCGAAGCCGTTGCCGGCCCCGAAGCTGTTCAGCTCGACCACGCCGGCGTCGATGACCAGGGTGTCGGTGCCCGATCCGCCCTTGAGCAACACCGGGGTTCCGCCGAGCAGGACGACGACATCGTCGCCGTCGCCGCCGTCCAGCTTGTCGAAGCCGCAGCCGCAGGAGACCAGGATGTCGTTGCCGGCCCCGCCCAGCAGGGTGTCGTCACCGCCCTCGCCCTCGAGGTAGTCGTCGCCGTCGCCGCCGACGATGTAGTCGTTGCCGTCGTCGCCGTAGATTTCGTCGGCGCCGCCGTTGCCGTAGATCTTGTCGTCGCCCGCCGTGCCTTCCAGCAGATCGTCGCTGCTGCCGCCGATAATCGCGCCCATAGCCTGAAAGCTCCCCTGCACCCTGACCGTGCGGGTGGAACCCTAACCTGAAATGGGCAGGGTGTTAACGCTTTGTTAACGACGTTCGCCGAGCGCGGTCCGGTTTTGTCAGGCGCCCGTAAAGCGGGCGGGCCGTTTGTCGTTGAAGGCGGCGACGCCCTCGCGCCGGTCGCTGGTCGGGATGGTGCGGTTGTAGGCCTCGACCTCGATGGCCAGACCGGTCTTCAGGTCGGTCTCGACGCCGAGGGTCATGGCCCGCTTGGCCTGGCGCACGGCGATGGGGCCGCCGGCGGCGATGGCGGCGGCGACGGCGAGGACCCCGCCCATCAGGTCCGGGGCCGGCCAGACGGTGTTGACCATGCCCCAGTCATGGGCTTCGGCGGCGGAGAAGGGCTTGCCGGTGAGGATCAGTTCCTTGGCCCGGCGGACCCCGACGGCGCGCGGCAGGTTCTGGGTGCCGCCGCAGCCGGGGATGATGCCCAGCCGGGTTTCGGTGAGGGCGAAGCGGGCGCTGTCGGCGGCGTGGATGAAGTCGCAGGCCAGTGCGAACTCGGCCCCGCCGCCGAAGGCTGCGCCGTTGACCGCGGCGATGACCGGGATGGGGCAGTCCATCAGGGCGTAGAAGGCCTGTTCGAACAGCAGATGCTGCGCAGCCCAGGCCGCGTCGGTCATGCCGTTGCGCTCCTTGAGGTCGCCGCCGGCGCAGAAGGCCTGGTCGCCATCGCCGGTGAGGATGATGCAGCGGTGGTCGGCGGGATCCTCGATCAGGCCGCCGAACAGGGCGAGGACATCACGCGCCATTTGGGTGTTGAGGGCGTTGCGCACCGCCGGGCGGTTGAAGGCGACGCGCAGGATGTGCGGGGCCGGGGTGTCGAGGCGGAGGGTTTCGTAGGTCATGTCCTGCACCTTATCCTTCTCCCGCTTGTCGGGAGAAGGTGGCCCCGAAGGGGTCGGATGAGGGCAGCGCCGCCCTGTCAAGGTTGGGTCCGCGCCAAACAGCGCCAGAACGCTCGCAATCGTCAGGCGCCGGTGCTGCCCTCATCCGTCGGCTACGCCGACACCTTCTCCCGACAAGCGGGAGAAGGGCGCGCGCCCTAGTCTGCGGGCAGCAGGTTCTCGTTGCGCTTGGACATCAGGTTGTCGAACTGGCCCCAGACGCCGTCGTTGCCGTGCCATTGGCCCTTGGTCGCGGCCTTCGAGTACTCCGTCGAGCGGGCCTCGAAGAAGTTGGCGTGTTCGACGCCGCTGAGCATCGACTGCAGCCAGGGCAGCGGGTTTTCCTTGATGCCGTAGACTTCCGGCAGCTTCAGCTGGCGCAGCCGCCAGTCGGCGATGAAGCGGATGTAGAGCTTGATGTCTTCGGGGGTCATGCCCTGGATCTCGCCGGCCTCGAAGGCCAGGTCGATGAAGCGGTCTTCCAGGCCGACCACGGTCTTGCAGCAGTCGACGATGTCGTCGGCGACGGCCTTGGTCACCACGCCCGTTTCGGCGTTGAAGGCGTGGTAGAGCTTGATGATGCCCTCGCAGTGCAGGCTCTCGTCGCGCACCGACCACGAGACGATCTGGCCCATGCCCTTCATCTTGTTGAAGCGCGGGAAATTCATCAGCATGGCGAAGCTGGCGAACAGCTGCAGGCCTTCGGTGAAGCCGCCGAACATGGCCAGGGTGCGGGCGATGTCGGCGTTGGTCTCGACGCCGAACTTCTGCATGAAGTCGTGCTTGGCCCGCATGGCCTCGTATTCCATGAAGGCGCCGAACTCGCTCTCCGGCATGCCGATGGTCTCGAGCAGCAGGGCGTAGGCGGCGATGTGGATGGTCTCCATGTTGGCGAAGCTGGAGAGCATCATCTTCACTTCGGTCGGCTTGAACACCCGGCCGTATTTTTCCATGTAGTTGTCGGCGACCTCGATGTCCGACTGGGTGAAGAAGCGGAAGATCTGCGTCAGCAGATTGCGCTCCTTGTCGTTGAGGTTGGCCGCCCAGTCCTTGCAGTCCTCGCCCAGCGGCACCTCTTCGGGCATCCAGTGGACCTGCTGCTGCTTCTTCCAGAAGTCATAGGCCCACGGATAGCGGAACGGCTTGTAGGCGCCCGAGGGGGTCAGCAGGCCGGGGGTCTGGGGCGTGATAAGCTTGGCCAAGGCGGAACTCCGGATAGCGCGGGCGTGAATCGATATTATCGGACGGTCGGATCAGATTATCGGACGCCACGACACTAAATCTAGTGTGCTTGATGGTCGCGGCTACAAAACCTTGGGAGCAGAATGTGGATAAAGCCTTTACGCTCTATGGCGCCCAGGGATCGGGCAGCGTGCTCGTGGAAGCGACTCTGACGCTGCTGGGCCTGCCCTACGAGGTGATCGACGCGCCAGCCTGGGAGAAGGACCCAGGTGTCCAGGCGACGATCGGCCGCGTCAATCCGATGCGCCAGATTCCGGCTCTGGTGCTCTCCGGCGGCGAGATCATGACCGAGAGCGCCGCCATCCTCACCTGGCTGGCCGACAGCCACCCGGGGAGCGGCCTGTCGCCGGGCCTGGACGACGCGAAGCGGCCGGCGTTCCTGCGCTGGATGAGCTTCGTCTCGGCCTCCATCTACGCCCACTACTGGCTGCGGGACGATCCGAGCCGGCTGGCGAAGACCGGCGAGGCGCAGGACTACCTGTTGCGGCGCTCGACCCAGCGGATCGCCGACTGCTGGGCGATGATGGACGCCCAGGTCTCGCCGGGACGCTATATCCTCGGCGACACCCTGACCGTGCTGGACCTCTATGTGACGGTGGTCAGCCGCTTCCGGCCCCGGCGGCAAAGGTTCTACGCCGTCGCGCCGAAGATGGCGGCGGTGGTCAGGCGGGTGGACGAGGACCCGCGCCTGACGGCCTTCTGGGCCGAACGCTATCCCTTCGACGACGGCTGGGACGAGGCGTCGGAGGTTTGAGCACAGTTCCTCCCCCTCTCGGGGGAGGGGGACCGCGCGCGGATACGCGCGTGGTGGAGGGGGTCCCCACCGGCGGGTGGGTCAGCGCGGTCGCCAACGCTCGCGGTGACCCCCTCCGTCAGCGGCTTCACCGCCGCCACCTCCCCCGAGAGGGGGAGGAACTAAAACCTTAAGCGCCGCTTCACCCCACTGGGCCAGACTCGCGCTATGTCCCGGCCGCCTGCCAGCCTGCCATGAGCCTTTCGCCGATCTCTCCGGCGGCGGCGTCGCTGCGGGCCCAGGCCGTCGGCGCGGTCGAGGCGGCAATCATTGCGACGGTCGGCCAAACGCCCGAGACCGAGGCCCCGCCACAGACCGCGCGAAACCCCCTCCCCGATCCCGTGCAGCAGGCCGTCGTCGCGGCCCGAACCGCCGCCGCCGGCCGCCAGGCGGGCCTCGCGCCCCTGTTCGGCGAGCTTCGCCAGGCGCTGGCCTCGCCGGCCCTGCCGCCGAAGGTTCGCGCCGCCGTCAGCCAACTGCTGTCGCTGCAGCTGCCGGCGAGCGCGCCGCTGACCGGCGAGGCCGTCCGCCAGGCGGTGACCCGGTCAGGCCTGTTCCTCGAAGCCCACCTGGCCGCGACACAGGTCCCGCCGCCGGACCTCAAGGCGGCCTTGCTCGTCCTGCGCCAGCTGCTGACCGAAGCCCAGCCGGACGCGCCGACCCACGGGCGGGCGGCGAAGACCCCGCCGCCGACCCGCGACGGCGCGCTGGGCGGTCAATCACCGGCGACGGCGAGCCTGCCCCGCGACGCCGACCTGGCGAGCATCGCCGGGCGGCTTGGCGGCGATGTGGACCAGGCCGTCGCCCGGCAGGTCCTGCACCAGCTGGCCTCCCTGCCCCAGGCCGGAACCAGCGCCTGGATGTTCGAACTGCCGCTCGCCACGCCGCAGGGAACGGCCATCGCCCAGTTCGAGATCGACCAGGACGGCCACGCCGGCGTCAGCGGCGAGATCGAGCGGACCTGGCGGGTGCGGTTTTCGCTCGATGTCGAGCCGCTGGGACCGGTGCATGTCCAGCTCGGGGCCGGGGTCGGCCGGGCGGCGGTGACCATCTGGGCCGAGCGCGAGGACAGCCTCGAGCGCCTGCGGATGCGGGGCGGCGAACTGGCCGGCAGCCTGCCGGCCGATGTCGTCTTCTATCCCGGCGCGCCCCGGCGGGCGCCGCCCCACAGCGGCCAGCTGACGGACCAGAGCCTGTGACCGGCCCGGTCAAACGCCCGCTGGCCGTGGCCCTGGCCTATGAGGCGCCGAGCGCCCCGCGCGTCGTCGCCGTCGGGCGCGGCGAGATCGGCCAGAAGATCATCGACACGGCCCGCGAACACGGCGTGCCGCTGGAGAGCAACGCCCCGCTGGCCGAGGCGCTTTCGACCATCGCGCTGGACAGCGAAATCCCGGTCGAACTCTACGAAGCCATCGCCGTCATCATCGGCTTCATCCTCAAGGCCGCCGAGGCGCCGCCGCCAAAACGCGCCGTGACACTGAGGGGCTAGGTCCGCGCCCGGCTGACCGCCTTTCCGGCGGAAATGGATCAACCGGGCCGCGGCGGCGTTGTGCGGCGGTGATGACCAAGCCCATCAGCCCACCCCCGGAAACCGGCGATCGCGGCCGAGCGCTGCCCGCCTATCTGTCCAACGGTCTGATCGGCCTGCGCGTGCGGGAAATCCCGCTCGTCGCCGGCATGACCATCGTCAACGGCTACGTCGGCGAGCACCACGAGCGGCGCGTCGAGGCGGCCGTCGCCGCCCCCTATCCGCTCGGCGGCGACATTGCGCTGGGCGGACTGTGGATGAGCCAGCAGCCGCAGGTGGTCCGGCCCATCGACCAGGCCTACGACTTCGGCAGCGGCGAGCTGACCACGCGGTTCGCGGTCGACCTGCCCGAATGCCGGGCGCAGGTGACGGTGCTGACCTTCGCCAGCCGCAGCCACCCGACCCTGGTCTGCCAGGAGATCGAGGTTGTGGTCGATTCCGGTTGCGACCTCGAGGTCCGGGCCCGGGTCGACGTCTCGGGCCTGCGCGGCCGTCAGGTCGAACGGCGGCTGGATACGCCCGGCGAGGCGGAACCGGTCTGCGACGGGACCTTGCTGTGGCGGTCGGAAGGCGATCTGGGCGAATGCGGCGTGGCCCTGCTGACCGAGGCCCTGAGCGAGGCCGAACGCCATCAGGAGCCCTGGGACGACCTCGGACCGCTGAGCACCACCTATCGCCTGAAGGCCGTCGCCGGCCGGCCCTACCGGTTCCGGCAGACCGCCTCCCTGGTGCCCAGCGTCATGCACAACCAGCCCCAGCGGCAGGCGGCGCGACTGATCCAGGCGGCCCGGGAGCTGGGGTTCGACGAGCTGCGCAAACGCAACCGCGCCGCCTGGGACGAAATCTGGAAGGGCCGGATCATCCTGGAGGGGGCTGGCGAGCGCTGGCAGGGCCTGGCCGACGCCGCCTACTACTACCTCAACGCCTCGGTGCATCAGGCCTCGCCGGCCTCGACCTCGATCTACGGCTTGGCCAGCTGGATCGATTACCACTACTATTTTGGCCATGTAATGTGGGACGTCGACGCCTTCGCCATCCCGCCGCTCAGCCTGATCCAGCCGAACGCCGCCGCCTCGCTGCTGGCCTTCCGCACCCGAACCCTGGAGGCGGCCCGCAACAACGCCATGCTGCAGGGTCTGCGCGGCCTGAAGTTTCCGTGGGAAGCCGGCGCCGGACGGGGAGAGGAGGCGGCGCCCGGAGGCGCCTCGGCGGCGGCCCGCGAGGATCACATCAACCTGCATGTGGCGCGGGGCTTCGCCTTCCATGCCGACGCCACGGGCGACAAGCTGTTCCTGCGCGACAAGGCCTGGCCGGTGCTGGAAGGGGTGGCCGAGTGGCTCGAAGACCGGGTGGAGCCGGCCGGCAAGGGCTATGCGATCCGCGAGGTCGGCGGCCCGGCCGAGCGCAAGGAAATCCATGACAACGATGCGGTGACCCTGATGACCTCGCGCATCGTCCTGCAACGAACGGCCGAGGCGGCGCGACAGCTGCGCCTGCCGGCCCGGCCGGCCTGGAACGAGATCGCCGAAGGTCTGGAGCCGGTGTTGCGGGACGACGGCGCCATCGCCGACCATGAGGGTTATCGCACCAACGAGGAACAGGGCGGCGCGCCGAGCCCGCTGCTGGGCTACTTCCCCTACTGGGCGGAGACCTCGGCGGCGACGATGCGGGCGACGTTCGATCTGTACCTTGGCCTGTGGCCGGACTTCGTCGGGTCGCCGATGTTGCCGGCGCTGTACGGCGTCTGGGCGGCCTGGGCCGGTGACCGGGCCCTGTCGTTGAAGCTGATGGAGGAAGGCTACGGCGCCTACCAGACCGGCCGCTTCGCCCAGACCCTGGAATACCGGCTCGACAAGTTTCCGGATGGGGTGGCGTCGGGACCCTTCTTCGCCAACATCGGCGGCTTCCTGACCGGGCTGCTGTTCGGGTTCCCGGGGTTAAAGGTGTCGTCGGCCGATCCCGCCGACTGGGCCGTCCGGCCGGTGGTGCTGCCCAAGGGATGGACGGCGATCCGTTGCGAGCGGCTGTGGGTGCGGGGCAAGCCGATGCGACTGGTCGCCCGCCACGGCGCCGAGCGGGCGACGCTGGAACCGGTGTGAGGCGGACGGGAATGGATTGACCCGGCGACCGGTTTTGACTTTCTTCAGGCCCATGAGCGCCGAGCCCTTCCATGACGCCGACCACTACCCCAGCGCCGGGGCGCGGGCGGCCGACAAGTGGGTGCATATCGTCGGTCTGATCCTGGCGGTGGCCGGGGGCGGCGCGCTGCTCGGGCTGTCGATCGGGTTCGGCACCGTCGGGCAGGCGTTCGCCGTCGCGGTCTACGCCATCTGCCTGGCGCTGATGCTGAGCTTTTCCATCGCCTACAACATGGCCAGGCCGGAGCACCGGCCGTTCCTGCAGCGGCTCGACCATGCCGGCATCTTCCTGATGATCACCGGCAGCTACACGCCGTTCACCACCCAGAGCCTGACCGGGGCCTGGTCGATCGGCATGACCTTGGCGGTGTGGCTGCTGGCGGCCGGCGGGGTGGCGGGAAAGCTGTTCCTGCCGGGGCTCGGCAAGGGGTTCTGGGTGGCGTTGTACCTGGCCCTGGGCTGGATCGTCATCATCGCCATCGGGCCGATGGTGGCGGCGGTGTCGCTGTCCGGGATGATCCTGCTGGCCATCGGCGGCCTGGTCTATTCGGCCGGGGTGATCTTCTATGTGCGCAAGAGCCTGCACTACCGCAGGGCCATCTGGCACAGCTTCGTGCTGGCGGGAGCCGGGGTGCAGTATGCGGCGATCATGACCGGTGTGGTCTTGTTCAACCGCGCTTGACACCACGAATTTCCGCTCATCCCGGCGAATGCCGGGACCCATCCGCCAGAGCGTTGGCGGTTCTGGGTGGCCACTGATCCGATCTCCAACAGGCTGTCAGGTTCTCGTTCTGCCGACACCGAGATCACGCGGATGGGTCCCGGCATTCGCCGGGATGAGCGGTAGGTGGGTGGTAGACTTGGGCGGTTCCTCTTGCTACACGCGCACCGCCCTCCCTGGAGGAGCCAATCGCGATCCCTTCAGCCCGCCGAGTCCCGTCGAAGGGCCGGCTGAAGTCTCCCGGCGGGTGGAGGATCGTATCCCAATGGCCAATGTCACCGTGGTCGGCGCCCAGTGGGGCGACGAGGGCAAGGGCAAGATCGTCGACTGGCTGTGCGACCGCGCCGAAGTCGTCGTCCGCTTCCAGGGCGGCCACAACGCCGGCCATACGCTGGTCATCGACGGCAAGGTCTACAAGCTGGCCCTGCTGCCGAGCGGCGTGGTCCAGGGCAAGCTCTCGGTGATCGGCAACGGCGTGGTGGTCGATCCCTGGCATCTGCTGGGCGAAATCGAGGGCATCGCCGGCCAGGGGGTGACGGTCACCCCCGAGGTGCTGGTGCTGGCCGACAACGCCTGCCTGATCCTGCCGCTGCACCGCGACCTCGACCAGGCGCGGGAGTCGGCCTCGACCCAGAAGATCGGCACCACCGGGCGCGGCATCGGGCCCGCCTATGAAGACAAGGTCGGGCGACGGGCGATCCGGGTGGCGGACCTGGCCGACCCTGAATCCCTGAAGCCGAAGATCGAGCGGCTGCTCAGCCACCACGGTCCGCTGCGCCGGGGCCTCGGCCTGCCCGAGGCCGATCCGGTCGCCATGTTCGACGAACTGCTGGCCCTGGCACCCAGGCTGCTGCCCTACGCGCGGCCGGCCTGGAAGCTGCTCGACGAGATGCGCCGCGCCGGCAAGCGGATCCTGTTCGAAGGCGCGCAGGGGGCGCTGCTCGACGTCGACCACGGCACCTATCCGTTCGTCACCTCGTCCAACACCGTGGCCGGCCAGGCGGCGGCGGGCTCGGGCATGGGGCCGCAGGGGCCGGGCTATGTGCTGGGCATCGTCAAGGCCTACACCACCCGGGTCGGCGAGGGCCCGTTCGCGGCCGAGCTGAACGACGAGGTCGGTCGGCA
>JAQGIK010000020.1 GCA_028291265.1 Caulobacter sp.
AGATATAGCCCTTGGGCACGTGGTAGCCCATGCCGTCGGCGATCAGCGTCATGCCGATCATCAGCAGGAAGCCCAGCGCCAGCATGACGATGCTCGGGTTCTTGGCGATGAAATCCGCCAGCGGTCCGGCCGCCAGCATCATCACGCTCACCGCGACGATCACGGCGATGTACATGATGGCGATCTCGTCGGTCATGCCGACGGCGGTGATGATCGAATCGATCGAGAAGACGAGGTCGAGCAGCAGGATCTGGAAGATCGCGCCGGCAAGGCTGATCTGCAGCGTCTCGCCCAGCATCGTGTCCTTGTGGTCGTCGAGATCGACCGTGTGATGGATCTCCTTGGTCGCCTTCCAGACCAGGAACAGGCCGCCGGCGATGAGGATCAGGTCCTTCCAGCTGAAGGCGTGGCCCATCAGGGTCAGGGCCGGCTGCGTCAGGCCGACGATCCAGGCGATGGTCGACAGCAGGATCAGCCGCATGACCAGGGCCAGGCCGATCCCCAGCCGCCGCACCTTCTGGCGGTTCGCCTCGGGCAGCTTGTTCGAGAGAATCGAGATGAAGACCAGGTTGTCGATGCCCAGCACCACCTCCATCACCACCAGGGTGACGAGGGCCGCCCAGGCCGCCGGGTCCGTCAGAAGCTGCGTTATTCCGTCCACGTGGCTCTCAAGCCTCCCTAAACCTTCGTGGCTCATACTTGGGATCGACTGCGACAATTGGAAGCACCCGCGCCCAGATGAATGACGCCGCCCACATCAAGCCCCTGACGGGCCTGCGCTTCTTCGCCGCCATGTGGGTGGTGCTCTACCACTATTGGCCCAACCTGGCGGTCGGCTTCAGCCCGGCCCTGGTCGAGAAGGGCTACCTGGGGGTGGAGCTGTTCTTCACCCTGTCGGGCTTCATCCTCTGCCATGTCTATCTGGAGAGCTTCGGCGAGGGGCGGTTCCGCTACGGCCCCTTCCTGTGGAACCGGCTGGCGCGGGTCTATCCGCTGCACCTGGCCACCCTGCTAGGGGTCATGGCGCTCGGCCTGGCCGCCACCGCCGCCGGCTTCAACATCGACGCCCACATCCTCAACTGGGACTCCCTGCCGGCCAACCTCTTGTTGCTGCAGGCCTGGGGCGCCGCCCCGCAGGCGGCCTTCAACCATCCCAGCTGGTCGATCTCGGCCGAGTGGTTCGCCTACCTGACCTTCCCGGCCTTCGCCTGGGTGGCCTGGAAGCTGCGCCACCGTGCCTGGCTCGGCGCCGGCCTGGCGCTCGGCTTCATGGCCGTCCTCTACCCCCTTTACACCGCCGTCACCGGCGAGAGCCTGACCGAGGCCACCATCCACTGGGGCGCCCTGCGCATCGTTCCCTGCTTTGCCCTGGGCTGCGCCATGCACGGCCTGTGGCGGGCCGGGGCGGTCAAGAACCTGCGCACCGGGGCCGTCGGCGCCGCTTTTATGGGCGCCGGCGCCTTGATGGCGGCGGTGTCGGGAGCCCCCGATCTGCTGGCCGTGGCCGGTTTCGGGGGGCTGATCCTGTGCCTGGCGGGGATGGCCGAGCACGGCTCGCGATTCGCCAGCGGTCAGGGCTTCGTTTATCTCGGAGAGATCAGTTATTCCGTCTATATGGTTTGCGTGCCCTGGAAGCTTCTGTTTGTGAATGCAGCAACAAAGCTCTTGAATACAGCAGACGATCGACTGCCCTGGTACATCTGGATGCTGTTCATCGTCTCGGTGGTTCCATTGGCCGCCGCCAGCTATCACCTGATCGAACGACCGGCGCGCGCCCGCATGAAGCTTTTGATGGATTCATGGGCGAAAAGACGATCTGTCGCGCCGGCGACGTGAAAAGACTCTTTTCATTCCCCTGTGAGATGACTAAGCGTTACCG
This sequence comes from Caulobacter sp., assembly GCA_028291265.1. GTDB lineage: Bacteria > Pseudomonadota > Alphaproteobacteria > Caulobacterales > Caulobacteraceae > Caulobacter. The sequence goes on from JAQGIK010000020.1 coordinate 1,880, forward strand.
ATCGTTTCCGCGGGGGAGCCTCCAGCATGCGTTCACGGGCTAGAACCGTCCTCGGGTCATTGACCGCTGCTCTGATGATCAGCCTGATCCCTGCGGTCTCGTCCGCTGAAACCTACTGGCAGTGCGTGCCCTTCGCCCGCCTCCTTTCGGGCATCCAGATCTTCGGCGACGCCCACACCTGGTGGGGCCAGGCCGTCCAGCGCTATCAGACCGGCAGCATCCCGCAGATGGGCGCCGTGCTCAGCTTCAAGGCCACGGCCCGGATGAAGCTCGGCCACGTGGCCGTGGTGTCCCGCGTGCTGACCGACCGCGTCATCCAGATCACCCACGCCAACTGGTCGGCCATCGGCGGGGCCCGCGGCAAGGTCGAGAAGGACGTCACCGTCGTCGACGTCTCGCCGGGCGGCGACTGGACCCAGGTCAAGGTCTGGTACGACCCGATCCGCGACCTCGGCACCTCGGTCTACCCGACCCACGGCTTCATCTATCCCGACGGCCAGGCCCAGAAGCTGGCCCAGGCCTCCGGCCGCTTCGCCCTCGCCCAGGACACCGCCACCCTGGTGGCCAACAGCGCCGCCGGCCATGTGGTCGGTTCGGTGCAGCCCGGCGCCTCGCCGCTGGCCCTGCTCAACAAGGCCGCCGAGACCACCGACAACATCGCCGACCTGATCCAGAAGGCCACCGGCGGCGGCGACAAGAAGTAGCCGCCGTACCCGAGATTCAAAAACGTCAGAGGGCCGGTGAAACACCGGCCCTTTTGCTTTGCCTGTTCCGCCCGCTCTTACCTGCAGTGTCCGGCGCCACCCCCCATTCCACCACCCATGCCACCCCCATCGCATCCCGGCGGATTCCCCCCATGACCGCCCACGGCCACCCGACATCTGCGCCTTGAATAGATTGAATAATTCAGGCTTCTGAGCCCTTGGCCCCGCCGAAGCCTGCTATAATGGCGGGCCGCTTCGATAAGCCCTCCGTTGACGCCTCGCCCCGGCCAAGCCATCCCTTGGGCTCCGACCCGCCCCCAGGACCGCTCCATGATCCGACTGCTCCAGCGCAACGCCCAGACGGTGGAAGAGGTCACGCCGGGCGAGGGCTGGACCCTGCCGGCCGACACCGTCTGGATCGACCTGGTCGAGCCGACCCGCGAGGAAGAGATCCTCATCGAGCGCGAGCTCAAGCTGGAACTGCCGACCCGCGAGGACATGAGCGAGATCGAGGCCTCCTCCCGGCTCTACCGCGAGGGCGCCGCCACCTACCTGACCGTCGAGGTGATCACCGGGGCGGCGGCCGAGGCGCCGCGGCTGACGCCGGTCACCTTCGTGCTGGTCAAGGACCGGCTGATCACCATCCGCTACGCCCACCCCCGCGCCTTCAAGCTGTTCGAGGCCACCCTGGCCGAGCGCGGCGGGGCGCTGTGCGACGCCGGCGAGTCGGTGTTCCTGGGCCTGCTCGACGCCATCGTCGACCGGGTGGCCGACATCCTCGAGGCCGCCTCCGAACAGGTCGAGAACCTCTCCAACCACATCTTCGAACGGCCCCGGAAGACCGCCCGGTTCGAGATCATCCTCGGCAAACTCGGCCGTTGGCGCGGCATCACCGCCAAGGCCCGCAACAGCCTGATCAGCCTCTCGCGCCTCTTGGTCTACGCCTCGGTCTCGCCCTTCATCGCCGAGGGCGAGGAGGACGCGGTGCGCATCAAGTCGCTGCAGCGCGACGTCGCCAGCCTGACCGACCACGCCGGCCACCTGTCCGGCGACATCACCTTTCTGCTCGACGCCACGCTCGGCCTGATCAACATCGAGCAGAACGGCATCATCAAATTCTTCTCGATCGCGGCGGTGATCTTCCTGCCGCCGACCCTGGTGGCCAGCTATTTCGGCATGAATTTCAAGCACATGGCCGAATTCGACCTGCCTTGGGGGGAACCGCTGGCCCTGGGGCTGATGGTCGTCGCGGTCGTCCTGCCGATGCTCTGGTTCAAGCGCAAAGGCTGGTTTTAAGGCCCGACCAGAAACAAGGATTTCAGGTCAAATCTCATCCTTCCTTAAGGGCGGGCGGCCAAAGATCGTCGTTCGATGTCCGCCGCCCCCAACCTGCTCCGCGCCCTTGAACACGCCAGCCTCAAACAGACGCTGGAGGCCCACGCGCGCTTCCTCAGCGGCCGGCCGGGCGGCAAGCGGGCCAACCTGGCCCACGCCGACCTCAGCAACGTCATGCTGGAGGGGGTCAACCTCTCCGACGCCGAACTGACCGGCGCGCGGCTGAACGGGGCCAGCCTGATGGGCGGCGATTTTTCCCGGGCGGTGCTGTTCGGGGCCGACCTGCGCGACGCCGACCTGCGCACCGTCAACTTCTCCCGGGCCGACCTGCGCGGCGTCTGCCTGCGCGGCGCCAACCTCTCCTACGCCAACCTGATGGGCGCCGACCTGCGCGAGGGCCGCATCGCCGTGCAGGACAGCGCCCAGGGCTTCCGCATCCTGACCCACGACGCCAGGCCGGGCGACCTCAAGTACGCGGTGATGGCCGGGACCAACCTCGAAGGCGCCCATCTCTCCGACGAGTCGCGCTCGGCCGACCTCACCGACGCCATTCTGGCCGGGGCCCAGCTGGGCGGGGCGCGGCTGGTCAAGGCCCTGCTCGACGGGGCCGACATGTCGGGGGCGGAGGTGTTCAACGCCGACCTCTCCGGGGCCTCGATGAAGCGGGCGGTGCTGACCGGGGTCGACACCTCGACCGCCAACCTCGAGCGGGCCGACCTCTCCGATGTGCTGCGCGCCCCGCCGCCGATCGTCTACATCGACGACGCGCCGCTCGGCGACGTGCTCGCCGACCACGAACGCTTCTGCGCCACCCATGGAGCCGGCGGGGCGCCCGCCAAGCTCTCCCGCGTCGACTTCCGGTCCCTGCGCCAGCTGCGCCGGCGGGTGATGACCGGCATCCAGGCCCCTGGCTCGGTCTTCTTCGGCATGGACATGGAAGGCGTCGAGCTGCAGGGCAGCGACCTCTGCGGGGCCGACCTGCGCGGCGCCAACCTGCGCGGCGCCGACCTGCGCGGGGTCAAGCTGATCGACGCCCGCCTCGACCGCGCCGACCTGCGCGGCGCCAACCTCGGCCCGCTGCTGATCGCCGAGGGCCGCCACCTGCGCTCCAACCTGACCCGCGCCGTCCTGCGCCAGGCCGACCTGCGCGACGCACGCGCCCAGCGGGTCCGCCTGCTGGAAGCCGACCTCACCGGCGCCAAGCTGGCCGGCGCCGACCTGACCGGGGCCGAGCGCGAGTTCTAGCTACATCCCCCGCCGCAGCGGGATCAGGTCCGGGAAGTCGCTGTCGCGCTTCTCGGCCTTGGCCTTGAAGGCCTCGGCCATGTGCGGTCCGCTGAACATGCCGGTCTGCCAGACGGCGATGTAGTCGAGCGCGTCCTTGATGGTGTGGTCGCGGGCGTAGTTGATCATCACCTTGGAGCCGGCGACGGCCAGCGGCGACTTGGAGGCGATCTCGCGGGCCGTGGCCAGCGCGTGCTCGACGCATTGCTCGTGGGTTTCGAACACCTCGTTGACCAGGCCGATCACCAACGCCTTGGCGGCCGGCAGGCGGCGGCCCGTATAGGCCAGCTCGCGCACCCAGCCCTCGGGGATCAGCTTGCACAGGCGCGGGAAGGTGCCGACGTCGGCGGTCATGCCGATGTTGATCTCCTGGATGACGAAGAAGGCGTCGGCCGTGCAATAGCGGATGTCGGCCGAACTGGTCAGGTCGACCGCCCCGCCGACGCAGCCGCCCTGGATGGCGGCGATCACCGGCATGCGGGCCTCGTCGAGGCAGGAGATGACGTCCTGCAGGTGATGCACGTGATAGCGGAAGCTCTCGCCGGCGTTCTCCTTGTCGTCCGGCCGCGCGCCCGTCGTGCCGCCCCCGCCGCCGAACACGGCCAGGTCCATGCCGGCGCAGAAGTGCTTGCCGGTCGAGGACAGCACGATGGCGCGGGCCCGGGCGTTGTCGCTGATGTCCTTCACGATGACCGGCAGTTCGTTCCAGAAGGCGCGGACCATGGTGTTGTATTCGCCCGGCCGCTTGAGCTGGATGTGGGCGACCCCGTCCTCGATGCCGACGGCGAAACAGGTCCAGTCGGTGGTGGTCACATCGACGGCGGCGTGGGCGTTCATGGGTAGTCCTCCCGTTTGCCGGCCAGCATGGCGCCCTGACGCGGGGAAAACCAAGCCTCTTGCGTTCCCTTGCGGCGGCAGGCCATGAGCGGAACATGAGCACCGATCCCGCGCCTGTTGGTCCCGCCTTCCGCCGGCGCCGTATTCCGATCGCCAGCCCGACCGGCGACGGGGTCATGGCCGCCATCGAGATGGGGCCGGAGGATCGGCCCGTCGATCTGGTCTTCTGCCACGCCAACGGCTTCAACGCCCTGACCTACCGCCACCTGCTCGGCCCCGTCGCCGAGGCCGGCCACCGCGTCCTGGCCATCGACATGCGCGGCCATGGCCGGAGCGAACTGGAAGCCGATTCCGGCGACGGCCACAGCTCCTGGGTCGGCTACCGCGACGACCTCGTCGGCCTGCTGGAAACCCTCGACGTTCCGCCGCGCGTCGTCGCCGGCCATTCGATGGGGGGAACCTCGGGCCTGCTTGCGGCCGGCTTGCGGCCGGAGCTGGTCCGGCGGCTGGTGCTGCTCGACCCGGTGATCATGCCGGAAGGCCTGGCCGAATCCTTCGGCGTCGACGGCCTGAAGAACTCGCCCCTGGCCATCGGCGCCCGCCGCCGGCGCAACGCCTTCGACAGCCGCGAGGCCGCCTACGCCGCCTACCTCGGCCGCGGCGCCTTCAAGACCTGGCCGCCGCAGATGCTGGCCGACTACCTGGCCGACGGGCTCGTTGAAAACGGCGAGGGGGGCTTCCGCCTGTCCTGCGCGCCCGAATGGGAAGCGGCCAACTTCGCCGCCCACCACCACAATCCCTGGGCCGCCTTCCATGGCTCGGCCTGTCCGATCCGCATCCTGCGGGCGGAAACGGGCTCGACCTGCAATGTCATGGACCGGCTGGACGAACTGACGGCGACGGGCCGGATCACCGTCGAGACCATCCCCGGCACGAGCCACTTCCTGCCGATGGAGGTTCCGGGCCTGGCCCGGGCGGCCTTGCTAGAGGCGCTTGAAGTCCAGACAGGGTAACCTTTGGGCGCCCTTCTCCCCTCGCGGGAGAAGGTGGCCCCGAAGGGGTCGGATGAGGGGGCTCACCAGCCTCCGACACAGCCTGCAGCCACCACCTCCGCGCAGCTTGAAGACCTATCGACCCCTCATCCGGCGCTTCGCGCCACCTTCTCCCGCAAGGGGAGAAGGGAGCCCCGAGGCGAACTTGGCTGCTAAAGCGCGAGGTCCTGCTTGGCGAGTTTGAGAAGTTCGTTTCGCGCGGCGTCCTCGATCGGCACCACCTTGCGGGCGTCGAGGTCGAAGGTGACGGCCACCGCCTCGCTCGTCCCCCAAACCTTGCCGGTCTCCGGGTCCAGCATCCAGTGGACCATCCGCATGGTCCGCCCATCGGCGCCGATCAGGCCCGAACGCAGCTCGAAGCGGTCGCCGGCCCTTGGCCAGTCGAGCTGCACCAGCCGGTATTCCAGCACCGCGCCGCCGGTGCGGGCCGGGGCGTTCGGCGCGTGGCCCGCGACGATGGCGCGCAGGGGGCCGACCAGGCCGCCGATGCCGTCCGACACCCGGCCGATGAACAGCTCGGGCCGCATGCGGCCGAAGACGTCGCAGTCCTGCGGGGAAATGGCCCCCAGGCCGATGCGCATCAGGCCCAGCTCATCGGCGCGTTCGAGGCTGGCGATGCTGCTCACAGGGTCCAGCGCCACGCTGCGCGACCGCGCCTTCTCGGGCACGGCCATGGTCAGGGCGGCGGCGAGGGTCCGGGTGCGGTCGGACCAGGGAAAAGCCGTGCCGGCGCGGGTGGTGGCGTGGGTGACGACGGTCTGGAAACTGGCGGCGATCTCGCCGGTGTTGGAGTGAACGAGAAGCTGGACGAGGCGGGCCTCGCTCTCGCCCATCTCCACCACCCCGCCGACCATGTGCAGGGCGGCGCCGGCCTGGGCCTCTTTCAGGAAACGGATGTGCTGCTCGCCGACCAGCAGCGTCGAGGCGGCGTCGCTGCTGAAGGCGTGCGGCATGCCGATCAGGGCGGCCAGGGCGGCGAGGCCCTCGACGGCCTTGACGACGTAGAAGCGCACATTCATGTGCCCCATCTCGTCGCATTCCCAGGTGTTGACGCCGCCGCGCCAGATCTCGACCCCCTCGAACCCCATCAAGCCCCGCAGTCGGCGCAGAGGCCGTGGGCCTCGATGGTCACCGACTTCACGGTGAAGCCCGGAGCCCGGGCGGCGGTCTCGATGCTGTCCAGCACGGCCGGGTCGATCTCGCGGGTGGCCCCGCAACAGTCGCAGATCAGGAAGGCGGCGGCGTGGTTGTCGGCCCCCTCGGCGGCCGAGTGGCGGCAGGCGACATAGGCGTTGAGGCTCTCGATGCGGTGGGCGAAGCCCTGTTTCGACAGGAAGTCGAGGGCCCTGTAGACGGTCGGCGGCTTGGCCGGGGCGCCGTCGGCAAAGGTGGCGATCAGATCGTAGGCCTTCACCGGCTGGCCGGCCTCGAGCAGCAGTTCCAGCACCCGGCGTCGGGGCGCGGTCAGCTTCTGGCCGGCCTCGGCGCAGCGCGCGTCGGCGGCGCTCAGTTCGGCGCCCAGGGCGCCGCCGCTCAGGCCGTGGCTGTGATGGTCGTGGCCGCAGGACATGGCCTTCAGGTAGCCATGCCCCGACCAAAGGGCAAGTCAGGCAAAGGGCAAGCGAGCGGGCCTTCAGCCGCCCGTGCGTTTTTTGCCGATGTTGTCGCGATGGGCGGGCGGCGGTCCCACGGAGCCGACCGCCGGGCCGGCGCTGAGCGGCCGCGCCGAGGGGTCCTCGTCCGACCAGGTCAGCTGCACTTCGGAGCCGCTGCCGGACGGGCTGGCGATGACCTGCATGGCGCCCTTGCCGCTGCCGCTGTCGCCGGCGGTCAGCATGCGCACGTTGGCGCCCATCTCGGCGTTCATGGTCACCGGCTTGCCGGCGGCCTTCACCCTGGTCTCGTAGAAGCCGATCACCGCGGCCGGACTGGCGGTGGCGCGGTAGGTGACGCTGCCGCCGCGGCCGACGCCGCTCTCGCCGACCACGCTGGTGGTCACCACGGCGCCCGGATACAGCGGCGCATAGGCGGGGGTGGCGACCTTCGAAGCGGCTGCGCCGACGGAGACGGTGGCCCCGTCGGCGGTGACGGTCTGGTCGGGCCCGAGCGGGCCGGTGGGCGGAGCAGGGGCCTCGGCCCTGGCCGGCGGTTCGGCCGGGGCCGGCGTCTCGGACTCATCGGCCTTGCCGCAGGCGGCCAGCACAAGCACCGCCGTGGCGGCGACGAGCGAGAAGCGGATCATGGACATGGAAGCTCCGACGGCGGTGCGCCGATGTAAGCGCCCCAGCAGGCCATAAGCAACCGCCGCTCCGGGGGTTCCCGTAGCGGCGGCGTTTAGTGTGGCTATTGGAACAACTTGGCCCAGTTGCGCTTGACCCGGTTCTTCCAGGCGCCGCGGTGGTAGGCGTCGGAGCCGATCAGCGGCACCACGGTGGTGGCCTCGGCGAAGACCATCTGTTCGAAGGTGGTGTCCACCTTGCCCCAGCTGGCGGCCTCTTTCAGGGTCGAGGACGAGCAGGCGCCGTCCCGCACGTCGGCGACGGTGATCTGCACGGCGTATTTGTGCATGTCGGCCTCGACGCCGAGGATCTCGGCGCAGACCACGGTGTCCTGGGCGAAGTTCTTGGGAACCCCGCCGCCGACCATGAACAGGCCCGTCGTGCCGGCGGCGATCTTGATGTCGGTCAGTTCGCGGAAGTCGGCGACGGCGTCGATCATCAGATAGGGCTTCTTCAGCGCGATCTGTTCCTTCTGGTGCTTGACCAGGCCGAAGCCGGCCGAGCTGTCGACGAAGGCCGGGCAGAAGATCGGCACGCCCTCTTCGTAAGCCGTCTGGATCAGGCTGCCGGGCTTCCTGGCGTTACCTTCGCTCAGCCACTTGCCGATTTCCCAGATGAATTCACGGCTGGAATAGCCGCGCGGCTCCAGGCGGTTGGCGATCTCCAGGATGGTGTGGTCGCAGGCCTGGAGCTCTTCCTCGTCGATGTAGGTGTCGTAGATGCGGTCGATGTAGTTCTCGCGCAGCACGTTGTCGTCGACCTGGCCGGCGGCCTGGTAGTGCTTGAAGCCGAGGGCCTCGAAGAAATCCATGTCGATGATCGAGGCGCCGGTGGCGACGATGGCGTCGACCATGCCGAACTTCACCATGTCGCGGTAGACATGCATGCAGCCGCCGGCCGAGGTCGAGCCGGCCAGGATCAGCCAGGGCGAGCAGTCGGGATCCTCGATGGCCATCGAGAAGATGTCGGCGGCCCGGGCCGTGTCACGGCTCGAGAAGCTCATCTTGCGCATGGCGTCGATGATCGGGCGGGCGTCGAAGCTGGTCATGTCGACGTGTTCGACGGTGGAGCCCAGCAGTTGGGCCTTGGTGTTCGGAACAGGAGCGTTCATCGCTTCAGGTTTCTCCAGGCCTGCCTTTGGCAGGCCGTAAATCTAAAAGGGGAGCGCGATTACCGCCGCAACCGGTGTCCACTTGCGGCTATCGCGCTCCGGGGTTTTGAGCGCCCGTCGACAAAAGCATCCGCAGGCCCGGACGGAGCGACGGGCCTGCGGTAAATCTGGTTCTGACTAAACGGCCTACTTGCGCCGACGTTTCCTGCCCTTGGGCCGTGACAGCCGAACGACATTGCTTTGCGGCTTCGGGGCCGGGATCGAACGCCTGGCCAGGCCGAACATCGAGGCCATCGGAGCGTCGTCCACTTCCACCATCTCGGTCTCGCCGAAGCCGTTGAAGCGGGTGGTCATGGCGACGCCATAGGCGCCGAGCATGCCGATCTCGATGAAGTCGCCTTCCTGGATGTCGGCCGGCAGGTAGAAGGGGCCGGGCATGTGGTCCAGGGAGTCGCAGGTCGGGCCATAGAAACGAAAGGGCTTCAGGTCGCCTTCCACTTCGCGGGCGTTCTCGCCCTCGCCGCGGTAGAGCTTGACCGGAAAGGGCCATTTGACGTGCGCCGCGTCGAACAGTGAGCCGTAGCTGCCGTCGTTGAGGTACAGCGCCTCGCCCTTGCGGAGCTCGACCCGGGTCAGCAGCGAGGTCGACTCGGCGACCAGGGCCCGGCCCGGTTCGCACCACAGCTCGGTCGTCTCCGACACCGGCATCTCGTTGAAGCCGCGTTCGATGGCCGCGAAATAGTCGTCCATGTCCGGCGGGATCATGCCGGGATAGATCGACGGGAAGCCGCCGCCCACATCGACGACATCGGCGAACACACCGGCGCGCACCAGCGACCGGCCGACCTGGGCCATGGCGGCCTGGTAGGCGGTCGGGCGCATGCACTGGCTGCCGACGTGGAAGGAGACGCCCATCAGCTCGGCTGTCGCCTGGCGGGCGGCCAGCAGCAGGGCCGGGGCTTCGAAGGGGGAGACCCCGAACTTGCCCGACAGGCTGAAGTTGGCGCCCTCGGCGTCGACCGCCATGCGGACGATGAGGTTCAGGTCGCGGGCCCCCTTGGTGACCTCGACGATCTTGGCCAGCTCTTCATGGGTGTCGAGCGCGAAGGTGCGGACGCCGTAGTCGAAATAGGCCTGGTGGATCGCCCGACGGCTCTTCACGGGATGCATGAAGGCCATGTGCGAGCCCGGGGCATACTCGGACACGAGCGCGATCTCCGGGATCGACGCCACGTCGAACCGGGTCACACCATTGGCGACAAGCGTTTCGATCACCCACGGCGAAGGGTTAGCCTTCACAGCGTAGAGGACGTCACCCTTGAACTTCGTCTGGAACCAGCGCGCTGCTGCGGCTACGGCATCACGTCGCACAAGGGCGACGGGATGTTCCGGAGACCGCTCGCGGACCAGGTCCAGGGGAGTATGGTACGTGTGCAATTCACGTAGCCCCCTGTTAGCAGTTAAACCCAGGCCGGCGTTAGCAGCGATGAGGACAACGGGGTCCGCCGGAGCCGGGCGATATGAGGCAAACAGACCCCCCTGTAAAGTGGTTTTTGTACCCCCCTCTGCATCGAGGCCCGCCCTGACGCCGCAAGGGGTGGCGCGAAACGCCGCAGATCGCCCCACAGAGTCCGCAAGGTTGCGGAAACCCTGCCAGATAGCGTAACCCTCCGGGGTAATTTTCCCCGTGCGGCAGCGCCTGCCTGCGCCCAGAAGAGACACATGACGCAAGACGCCGTTCTCCAGGTCCGGGGAGTCTCCAAGACCTTCGGCAAGCGCCGCGCCCTCGATGGCGTGTCGCTGGACGTCAACAAGGGCGAGATGGTCGCCCTGATCGGGCCTAGCGGCTCGGGCAAGTCCACCCTGCTGCGCTCGATCGACGGCCTGCAGACCGTCGACCGCGGCGACGGCGCCATCACCGCCTTCGGCATCACCACCCAGGCCAGGGGCAAGGTCGGCGACAAGGTCCGCGACGCCCGCATCCGCATCGGCTTCATCGCCCAACAGTTCAACCTGGTCGGCCGCCTGAGCCTGTTCACCAATGTGGCGCTCGGCTCGCTCGGCCGCATCGGCTACCTGCAGGGCCTGCTGGGCCGCTGGCCGGCCGAGACCAAGCAGGCGGCCATGCAGGCCCTGGCCCGGGTCGGCGTCGCCGAATACGCCGGCCAGCGCGCCAACACCCTGTCCGGCGGCCAGCAGCAGCGCGGCGCCATCGCCCGGGCCCTGGTCCAGAAGGCCAAGGTCATCCTGGCCGACGAGCCGGTCGCCTCGCTCGACCCCGTCGCCGCCCGCAAGGTCATGGAAATCCTGCGCGAGCTGAACCGCCAGGACGGCCTGACTGTCATCGTCACCCTGCATCAGGTCGACTACGCCCTGCGCTACTGCGACCGGGTGGTCGCGCTGAAGGCCGGCAAGGTGGTCTACGACGGCCCGCCGTCCGGCCTGCAGAAGCCCAAGCTGATTGAAATCTACGGCCCGGAATTCGAGGACGTGTTCTGGGAAGGAGCTCCGCAATGATCGCCCGCCGCCTGTTCATCGGCCTCGCCGCCACGGCCGCCCTCGCGCTCGCCGCCTGCGGCGGCGGCGCCCGGGAGAAGCCCAAGAACGAGATCACCTTCTCCATCCTGTCGACCGAGAAGTCGCAGAACATGGAGAGCTACTGGGCGCCGATCCTGGCCGACATGGAGAAGTCCACCGGCCTGAAGGTGAAGCCCTTCTTCTCCTCCAGCTACAGCGCGCTGATCGAGGCCATGCGCTTCAAGCAGACCGATCTCGGCTGGTTTTCCAACCAGTCGGGCCTGGAGGCCGTGCGCCGGTCGGAGGGCGAGGTCTTCGCCCGCACCTTCGATCCCTCGGGCGTCGACGGCTACACCTCGGTGATCATCGTGCCGAACGACAGCCCGATCAAAACCCTCGACGACCTGCTGAAGTGTGACAAGACGCTGAACTTCGGCATGGGCGACAAGAAGTCGACCAGCGGCACCCTGGCGCCGATGACCGAGGTCTTCATCCCGCGCGGCGTCAAGCCGGAGAACTGCTTCAAGACGGTGCTGACCGCCAACCACCAGTCCAACCTGTTCGCGGTCGCCAACAAGCGGCTGGACGCGGCGACCAACAACTCGACCGCCATCCGCCTGAACAAGGACCGCAAGGAAGGCCAGGGTGACATGGTGCGGGTGATCTGGACCTCGCCGGTGCTGCCGGAGGATCCGATCATCTGGCGCAAGGACCTCGACCCGGCGGTCAAGGAAAAGCTGCGCCAGTTCTTCCTGACCTACGGCCAGGGCGACACGCCGGAAGCGGCCAAACAGCGTGAGAACATGAAGAAGCTGTCGATCGGCGGCTTCAAGCCGGCCGACGCCACCCACCTGCTGTTCGTCCGCAAGATGGAAGCCATGGAGCAGCTGGGCCTCGCCAAGGAAGCCGGCGACCAGGCCAAGATCGCCGAGGCGACCAGGTCCATCCAGGGCATTGAGGCCGAACAGGCCAGGGCCGCCCAGGCGGCGCCGAACTAGGCCTCAAGGCGAAACGAGCGAACAACGCCCATGACCCAAGACGCCGCCACCCTGGCTCCGCCCACCCGACCGCTGTCGGCGCGGGCCTTCGACATCGTCATCTGGGGCGGCGTCGCCGTCCTGTTGATCATCAGCTTCGGCCCGGCCGAGATCTTCAAGTTCCCGCAACTGTTCGGCTCCGACGGCATGCAGCGCTTCGTCGCCGACTTCTTCTCGCCCTTCGTGCCGGGCACCGATCACTTCCTCAAGGCTGACTGGGCCCTCTACGTCCGCAAGATGTGGGAGACGATCCAGATGGCCCTCTGGGGCACCTTCCTGGCCATCGTCGTCGCCATTCCGCTCGGCCTGCTTGGGGCGCGCAACATCACCCCGGCCTGGATCCAGCAGCCGGTCCGCCGGATGCTCGACCTGGTCCGCTCGATCCCCGACCTGGTCGTCGCCCTGATCTTCATCACCGCCGTGGGCCTCGGCCCCTTCGCCGGCGTCATGGCCATGATGTTCAACACCGGCGGCGTGCTGGCCAAGCTGTTCGCCGAGGCGGTGGAGTCGATCGACAAGGGCCCGGTCGAGGGCGTCCGCGCCACCGGGGCCGGCAAGCTGGCCGAGATCGTCTGGGGCGTGCTGCCGCAGGTCGCGCCGCTGTGGGTCGGCTACGCCCTCTACCGCTTCGAGAGCAACAGCCGTTCGGCCACCGTGCTCGGCCTGATCGGGGCGGGCGGCATCGGCCAGGTGCTGCTCGATTCGACCAACAGCTTCGCCTACGACCAGACCGGCTGCATCGTGCTGGTCATCGTCGTGGCGGTGTCGGGCATCGACCTGCTCAGCCAGGCCATCCGCACCCGGTTGCTCTGACGGCGGATCAATTTCAACGGTTGTCGTGGGACTGTCGCACAAGATTCGTATGGACGGTTCCGACCAACGGGACCGTCCTATGAAGCGCCTGCTCGCCGCCGCGATTGCCGTGATCACCCTCGCGTCGGCGGGGTCCGCCTGGGCGGCCCGCGACTATGTCTGGGCGGCGGGTTCCTCGACGGTGTTTCCCTACACGACGCGCGTGGCCGAGACCTACGCCCGCAAGACCGGCTCGCGCACCCCCAAGGTCGAGAGCCTGGGCACCGGCGGCGGCATAAAGCTGTTCTGCGGCGGGGCCGGGGACGCCTTTCCGGACATCGCCAACGCCTCGCGGCCGATGAAGAAGTCGGAATACGAGACCTGCGGCAAGAACGGCGTCAGCGACATCCTCGAGATCAAGATCGGCTACGACGGCATCGTCCTGGCCATGGACAAGCGGGCCCCCGACTTCAATCTCAAGCTCGAGCACCTGTTCCTGGCCCTGTCGGCCGATGTGCTGCGCCAGGGCCGGTTCGAGAAGAACCCCTACCTGAACTGGAGCCAGATCGGGGCCGGCCTGCCGCCGAGCAAGATCCTGGTCTATGGCCCGCCGCCGACCAGCGGCACCCGCGACGCCTTCCTGGAACTGGGCATCGAGCACGGGGCCCAGCGCTTCACCACCCTGGCCGACCTGAAGAAGGCCGACGAGAAGGCCTTCAAGGGCAAGGTCGATCCGTTGCGCGCCGACCGCTGGATCGACGCCGGCGAGAACGACAACGCCATCGTCCAGACCCTGACGCGCACGCCCGGTTCGGCCGGCGTGTTCGGCTATTTCTTCTACGAAGAGAACATGGACAAGGTGAAGGTGGCCACCATCGACGGGGTGCGGCCCAGCTTCGAGACCATCGCCTCCGGCAAGTATCCGCTCAGCCGCTCGCTCTACATCTACGTCAAGAAATCCCGCCTCGACCTGACCCCGGGCCTGCGCGCCTTCGTCAAGGAATACACCTCCGACGCCGCGTCCGGCCGCGGCGGCTACCTGCAGGAACGCGGCATGATCCCGCTGCCGCCGGCCATGCATGAGGGGGTGAAGGCGGGGTTCAAGGCGGGGACGCCGATGGCGGCGCCGGTGAAGTAGTCAGCCGCCGGTCGTTTCCCTGATCCACGCCCCCGCGCCGGCCAGCGCCTTGCAGGCGGCGGTCAGCTGGCCGGACCAGGCGTGCCAGACGTGCAGCATCTCCGGCCAGATCTCCAGCCGCACCGGCACGCCGGCCAGGCCGGCGGCCTCGGCCACGGCGATGCTGTCGCTCATCAGCACCTCGGCCCCGCTGACGTGGATCAGGATCGGGGCGATGCCGGAGAAGTCGCCGAGCGCCGGCGAGGCGTGCGGATGGCCGGGGTCGGCGCCGTTCAGGTAGGCGGCGGCGAACAGGTCGAGGCCAGCGATGCTGATCATCGGATCGAGGTGCTGCACGGTCTCATAGGCCTTGCCGACCTGACGCAGGTCGGCCCACGGACTGATGCAGAACAGCCCGGCCGGCTGCGGCAGGCCGGCGTCGCGCAGGGCCAGGGCCACGGCCAGGGTCAGGCCGCCGCCGGCGCTGTCGCCGGCGATGACCATGCGGGCCGGATCGAGGCCGGCGTCGAGCAGGTGCTTCCAGGCCTTCACCCCGTCCTCGACGGCGGCCGGGAAGGGGTTCTCCGGACCCATCCGGTAGTCGGGAACCAGGACCGGGCAGCCGGCCTCGGCGGCCAGCCGGGCGGCGGTCGGGCGGTGGCTGGTCGGGCTGCCGATCACATAGCCGCCGCCGTGCAGGTAGAGGATCTGGCGGCTCTCGTCGTAGCCTTGCGGCACCAGCCCCTCGGCGGCCATGCCGTCGATGTCGACCGGCACCACCAGGGTCCCCTCGGGCAGGGTCCCGATGTCGCCAAAGCCATCCATGGCCGCGCGGCGTTCGGCCCAGCTCTGCTCGGGCGAGCCTTCCGGCGGCTGTAGCGAGGCGTAGAAGGCCCGCACCGCGCCGATCTCCGGATCGCGCCACTTGATCTCGTCCGCCATCGTTTGCTCCCGCTGTTTTCGCCAGCGTAGCGACCCACCCCCTACCCGTCATCCTCGGGCTTGTCCCGAGGACCCACGGGTCAGCTCGCACAAACCGCCGGACGCTTGCACGAGCAGTGACGATCCATGGACGGGTTCGCGTTCTGCCCAACCGTGGGTCCTCGGACAAGCCCGAGGATGACGATCGTGGTTACGCCTGCATCGTCCAGCCCTCGACGCCCATCGCCGCCTGGCGGCCGGCTTCGGAGCGGGTGGGATGGGGGTGGCAGGTGCGGGCGACGTCTTCCGAGGCGGCGGCGAAGGCCATGGCCACGCAGTATTCGCCGATCATCTCGCCGGCCGCCGGGCCGATGATGTGGACCCCCAGAATTCGGTCGGTCTTCGCATCGGCCAGGACCTTCGCGAAGCCTTCGGTCTCATGGTTGATCTTGGCGCGGCTGTTGGCGGTGAAGGGGAACTTGCCGACCTTGTAGGCGACGCCCTCGGCCTTCAGCGCATCCTCGGTCTTGCCGACCCAGGCAACCTCCGGCCAGGTGTAGATAACCCCCGGCACCAGGCCGTAGTCGACGTGACCCGCCTTGCCGGCGATCAGCTCGATACAGGCGACGGCGTCTTCCTCGGCCTTGTGGGCCAGCATCGGGCCGTAGATGACATCGCCGATGGCCCAGACGTTTTCGGCGCTGGTCTTGAAGTGGTCGGTCTCGATGACGCCGCGCTTGTCCGGCGTGACGCCCACCGTCTCCAGGCCGAGACCTTCCGTGTACGCACGGCGGCCGATGGCCAGCAGGACGTAGTCGGCCTTCAGCGTCTCGGCCGCGCCGCCGGCGGCCGGTTCGAGGGTCAGCTCGACGTCCTTCTTGCCGACCTTGGCGCCGGTGACCTTGGTCCCGAGCTTGAAGGTCATGCCCTGCTTGGTCAGGCTGCGCTGGAAGGTCTTGGCGGTTTCCTCGTCGACGCCGGGGGTGATGCGCGGCAGGTATTCGACGACGGTGACCTCGGCCCCCAGGCGACGCCAGACCGAGCCCAGTTCGAGGCCGATGATGCCGGCCCCGATGACCACCAGGGATTTCGGCACTTCCGGCAGCGACAGGGCGCCGGTGCTGTCGACGATGCGCTGCTGGTCGATCTCGACGCCGTTCAGCGGCGTCGGCTCCGAGCCGGTGGCGATGACGATGTGTCTGGTTTCGAGGATGGTCTCGGACCCGTCCTCCGCCTTCACGGCCACCTTGCCCGGACCGGCGATGCGGCCCCAGCCCTTCACATAGTCGGCCTTGTTCTTCTTGAAGAGGAACTCGATGCCCTTGGTCAGGGCCTCCACGCTCTCGGCCTTCTGGGCCATCATCTGGGTGAGGTTGAGTTTGGGGGTGACGTCGATGCCCAGCTTGGCGAAGTCCTTGCCGGCCAGCTCGTACATCTCCGAGGCGTGCAGCAGGGCTTTCGACGGCATGCAGCCGACGTTCAGGCAGGTGCCGCCCAGCTTGCCGCGGCCTTCGACGCAGGCGACTTTCAGGCCCAGCTGTCCGGCGCGGATCGCCGCGTTGTAGCCGCCGGGGCCGCCCCCGATGATGACGACGTCGTACTGGGCCATCAGCCGCAAATCCTTCGTGTGATTGTGCGCTGCATATGGCGTATCGCGGCCGGTTTTTCGAGGCTTAACCGCCCGGTCGCGTGAACAAACCGACCAGATTGCAGCCCAGTACGAAGACGGTGGCGACCAGATAGAGCAGGAAGGCGTTGGTCGAGGCGCGGCGGCCGCGCCGGCCGGCCTCGTCCTTTGGCGGCAGAGCCTTGCGGGCCCAGGCGAAATAGGCCCCCTGCAGGGCGCAGCAGGCGAGGAAGCCGGGCGGGGCCAGGGGGCTGAGCAGGATCAGCAGCAGGCCCGACATCAGGGTCAGCCCGCCGACCCCGAGGATAGTCCAGCCGCGTAAGCGTTCGATGCGGTCGGTCGGCGCCCCGGTCAGCTGTTGCAGGGTCCGGTCCATGAAGCCGTTCCGCCGCCAGGCGTTCAGCGCCACGGCGCCGGCGAAGACGTACCAGCCGCCGAGCACCCGGGCGACGATGGCCAGGATGGCCAGCTGGTCGGCCAGGCTCATCGAGGCTAGCCGAACCAGCTCAGCAGGATCGAAGCCCACAGGCCGACGGCCAGTAGCGACAGCACCACGACGGTCAGGGTTCGCCACCAGACCGGGCGGCGCCTGCGGCTCTGGTCCGACAGCGCCCAGCCGACTTCCGGCATCAGCAGCACGGCGCTGACCATGGCCCCCGCCGCCGAGGCGCGCCGGTCCGGCGGGACGATGGCGTCTTCCTCCGGCAGGGGCTCGGGCTCCGGCAGGCTGCGCAACAGCTCGACGCCGGCCGCCAGTTCGTCCTGCGGCAGCAGCACGCGAAAGCCGCCGAGCGCCGAACGGGCCATCCAGTTCATGCTGGCCCAGTGGTCGTCGAATACCTGCGGCGACAGGCCGGCCGAGCGCAGGACCGAGGCGGCGATGGTCGCCTCGTTGAGATCGTAGAAGCGGGCGACGACAGCCAGGCCCATGGCGCTATCCTCGATTCCAGTGGGCGTCGGTCTCGCCCAGTTTGCGCCGGCCGAGCGGGGCGAAGAGCAGGAACAGGCCGAGGATGGCGCCGCCCTCGATCTTCAGCATCAGGATCAGGGCCGAGGCCTCGGCCGGACTGTAAGCGCCGGTCTTCTTCAGGCCCATGAAGAGCCAGAAGGCGGTTTCGAAGACCACGGCGATCAGGGCCATCATCACCGCGCTCGGCGGGTCGCGGAACATCCGCTGCAGGGCGCGCAGGCGCAAGGCCATGGCCCCCAGCCCGACCCAGAGCGGCTCCCACAGCCAGCCGCTTGCCGCGTTCCGCAGGGTGTCGCCGAAGGGCAGGACCCTGAGGCCGGCCAGCACCGTGCGCGGTTCGCCGATCAGGTCGGCCAGGTGCGGCGCGACATGGAAGAGGGCGAAGGCCAGCACCACCGGGCCGATGACCCAGGGCTTCCAGCCAAGCGGAATGCCCGGCGGGCCCTCGTCTTCCGGCGGGGGCGTCGGCGCGGTCCGTTCGGCCGCCTCGCGGGCCTCCAGGCGCGCAAGTTCGGCGAGGTCGGGATCTTCCGGCGTGGTCATGGCCTGAACCTTCGGCGCCTCGCCTTGCAGGCTCCGGCCAAGGCCGTCGCGCAGGCGCTGGTAGGGACCGGGCCCGGGGCCGTCGACGATGGGGTCCTTGCTCATTGTTCGAACCGGACGCGCTGGCGGCTGGTCGGGCCGAAGAAGACGGCGGTCATGAACAGGAAGACGACCTCGGCGACCATCAACTGCCAGACGCCATCCTGTTCGGCGGGGCTGTAGCCGCCCCTGGCCAGCAGGGCCCGGCCGCCCAGCAGCCAGGTCGCGCCCTCGACGACCAGGGCGGCCATCGACCAGCCGACCGCGTCGAGGATGGCCAGCCGGGTCACCCACACGGCCCGCAGCCGCAGCGCCAGAGCCAGCAGGGTCACCCACAGCGGGGCCCACAGCCAGCCGGCCAGCGCCGGCTCGATAGGGGCGGCGAACCCGGGCAGGAAGGCGACCAGGGCCTTGATCATGCTGCGCGGGGCCTGCGGTTGCAGGACCTGCGCCAGCTGCGGCAGGGCGTAGGCGGCGGCGAAGATCAGGAACACCGGCGCCAGCCAGAAGACCGGCGGACCGTGGACCTCGCGCCAGGCCTTGGCGGCTTTGGCGTCGGGCGCGGGCGTCTCGGCCTTGCGGCGGGCCGGCGCCTTGGCGACGGTGGTGGGAACCCGGGCCCGCATGGCCTTCAGGGCCGAGACCAGGTTGCGCCACCAGACGGCCGGGCCCGACGGCTCCGGCCCGCTGATGATCGGATCGTTGTGGTGCTCGCCCATGCCGCCCCCGGCTCCCGTGCCGGCCGAGCATGCACCAGCCGGGACCGAAGGTCACCCGTTCAGGGCGGGTAGTCACGCAGGATCGCGCCCAACCGGTCCTGCAGCTCGCGGGCTGCCGCCGGGGTCATTGAGAACCCCGTCGCGCCGGGGCCGAGCAGGACCACCTCGCCAGCCACCAGATTGACGCGCGGCGCGGTCTCGAAGGCGGGCAGGTTGGCGATGGGCGGCGGCTTGCGCATCTCTGGACCTTCCGTCCAGCCATTTGGGTCATTCAGCTATAATGCCAAAAACAGACATATGACATAAAAACTTGACATTTTCAGTCGTTTAAAGTAGTCATAAGTAAATCGGATAACATACGGAAAAAATCGCGGGACGCGCTCTCCGGGCGGGTTTAGAAAAAGCCCTGCAAAGTCGGGGTCCCCGCGTGGAATTTAGAAATTTTCTGTTGTCGGCTATCGGGAAAGCCGACCTCGAAACTCTTGCGCCCCTGCTCAGCGAAGTGTCGTTGCAGCGCGGCGAGGTGGTTTTCCCTGAAGGCGGCGGGGTTACGCACGTCTATTTCCCCAGTTCCGCCGTCCTGTCCGTGGTCACCGTCATGCGCGACGGCCGCTACATCGAGAGCAACACCATTGGCCGCGAAGGCGGGGCGGGGCTGCTCGACGCGGCCGGCGGCGCCCCCTCCTACCACCGGGTCTTCGCCCAGGTCCCCGGCAGCGCCTTCCGCCTGCCGGCCGAGGCCTTCCGCCGCCAGCTGGAGGCCAGCCCGGCCTTCGCCCAGCTGCTGTTCCGTCACGCCCTCGCCGACGCGGCCCAGACCCAGCAGTTCGTCGCCTGCAACGTGCTGCACAACGCCGAACAGCGGCTGGCCCGCTGGCTGCTGATGACGGCCGACCGCACCGGCACCCGCGCCTTTTCCCTGACCCAGGAATACATGGCGGTGATGACCGGGGTGCAGCGCACGACGATCAGCGCCATGGCCTCGGACTTCAAGGACCGGGGCCTGATCCGCTACAGCCGCGGCAACATGGAAATCCTCGACGTCGCCGGTCTGAGGAAGGTGGCCTGCGAATGCGCCGGCGTCGCCCACGAGCTGTTCCTCGGCCGACGCGAGACGGACTGACCGCGCCTATTTGGCGACCGGCCGCTCCGCCGCGTCGGCGGCCCGCGCCTTGGCCTCGAGTTCCTCGGCCAGGTCGGCCAGACCCGTCCGGGCGGTATCGTCGGTCAGGTTGACGAGCAGGCGCCGGCAATGGGCGGCTTTGGCGCGAAAGTCTTCGGCGGTTTCCATGGGGGACCAGGCGGACGTCTCAGCCGCACCGGATGACCCTACGCCTGGTTCTTAAGTCTTTCACCTGACATTTTATGTCTGGTTGGTCGGACAGGCGTATCATCGGTCGGCGCGAGCATTCCGGCTGCCTGTCCGACAATGATCGAAAAGGCGTCCGACGGCGCAATGCCGTCCGCCAAGCCGACGTCGCCGGTCGCGACCAGGGCGACCAGGGTGGCGCGGCCCCGGCTCAGCCGGCTCTTGACGGTGCCGATCGGCACGCCGGACACCTCGGCGGCCTGGTCGTAGGTCAGGCCGGCGGCGCAGATCAGCAGGATCGCCTCACGCTGCTCCTCGGGCAACTGGCTCAGGCCCCGGCGCACCAGGTCGAGTTCGAAGCGGGCGTAAGGATCGTCGGGAGACAGCAGGGTGCGTTCGGCGAACTCCGGGTCCAGCGCCGTCTCGCGGCCGGCCGTCCGGCGGGTGCTGTAGAAGCGGTTGCGCAGGATGGTGAAGACCCAGGCCTTGAGGTTGGTGTCCGGCTGGAAGGTCCGCCAGCTCTGCAGGGCGCGGTAGAGGGCGTCCTGGGCGAGGTCGTCGGCCTCGTCGCGGTTGCGGCACAGGGAACGGGCGAAGGCCCGCATGGCCGGGATGAGCTCCAGGAGCTGTTCCCGGAAGTCGGTTTCCGGGCGGCCGACCGGCGGCCTTGGTTGGCTTGACTCCATGATCGACATGGCACGGTCCCGACTTCGCGCCGCCGTCCGCGGCTCTTCATCAATGACCATCGGCGGGAGTCGGTTCCCGCAGAGTTAGTATGTCTAATCAACGACATAGCCTGTCGGGAAGCCGACAGATTTAGACTTCCTGACGCCGCCGCTGGCGGTCGAACAGCCACAGCAGGACCAGCGGACCCAGCAGCAGGGCGCCCTCGACCAGCAGCAGGGTGGCCAGCGGGCCCTGGCCGGGGCGGTCCGAGCCCATGACGATCCAGGCCCCGGCGTCGAGCAGGAAGGCGACCAGGGCCAGCGCCAGGGCGCCCATCACCGACTTCTTGCCGGCGTTCATGGCCATCACCCGCAGGGCCAGGGCCGCGGCCCAGACCCAGAAGGGCTCGAAGCTCCAGGCCTGGGCGGCGGGGCTGAGCAGCTCGCCGAACGGCAGGCTGCCCGCGAAGCCGTAGAGCAGGTCATTGACGCCGGCGAAGTCGCCGACGTGCGGCGAGGCGTGGAACACCGCCAACAGGAAGATGACCGGCGGGACGAGGCCGTTGAGGAGTCCCGGCCGGGTGGTCGCCTGGAAGGCTGGCGAGCGCTTCAGCCGTTGCCGGCGTCGCTTCTGCTCCGGCCCGATCTCGACGGTGGGCGCGCGGAAGGAAACACCGGGCGTCATGCCCGCCGAGCCGATGTCCAGATCGGTCCCGCCCTGCGACCAGGGCCAGACAGGGCCGCCCGGCTCGACGATGGGCCGGCGGTGATCCGTGATCTTGAGGGGCCCCGACATGCAGCCGAGCATGCCGGGTCGTGGATCAGACGTCCAGCAGCAGTCGCTGCGGGTCCTCGATGGCTTCCTTGACCTTGACCAGGAAGGTCACGGCGCCCTGGCCGTCGACGACGCGGTGGTCGTAGCTGAGGGCGAGATACATCATCGGGCGGATGACGATCTGGCCGTTCACGACCATCGGCCGCTCCTGGATCTTGTGCATGCCGAGGATCCCCGACTGCGGGGCGTTGAGGATCGGCGTCGACATCAAGGATCCGTAGACCCCGCCGTTGGAGATGGTGAAGGTGCCGCCCTGCATGTCGTCGATGGAGAGATGGCCGTCGCGGGCCTTCTTGCCGAGGGCGCCGATCTCCTTCTCGATCTCGGCCAGGCTCATCGTATCGGCGTCACGGACGACCGGCACCACGAGACCCTTCTCGGTGCCGACGGCGACGCCGATGTCGTAGTGGTTCTTGTAGATCAGGTCCTGGCCGTCGATCTCGGCGTTGACGTCCGGAATGGCTTTCAGGGCCGCGACGCAGGCGCGGACGAAGAAGCTCATGAAGCCCAGCTTGACGCCGTGGCTCTTCTCGAAAACGTCCTTGTACTGATTACGCAGGGCCATGACCGCGCTCATGTCCACCTCGTTGAAGGTGGTCAGCATGGCGGCGTTGTTCTGCGCCTCCTTCAGGCGGCGGGCGATGGTCTGGCGCAGGCGGGTCATGCGGACCCGCTCCTCGCGTTCGTGGATGGCGCGGACGGCGGGCGGCGCGGCGGGCGCGGCCGGAGCCGCGGCGCGGGCGTCGAGCGCGGCCAGGGCGTCGCCCTTGGTGATGCGCCCGTCCTTGCCGGTTCCGGCGACGGAGGCCGGGTTGAGGCCGGTCTCACTGACGATGCGCTGCACGCTGGGAGCCAGCGGCTTGTCGTCGGCTTTCGCGGCGACGGGGGCGGGCGCGGCGGCCGGAGCCGGCGCCTCAACCTTGGGCGCGGGAGCGGCTTCGGCCTTGGGCGCCTCGGCCTTCGGGGCGGCGGCCGCGCCGCCGGCGCTGACCACGCCCAGCAGGGCGCCGGGGACGACGGTGTCACCGTCGTTGGCGGCGATGCTCTCCAGCACGCCGTCGGCGGGGCTGGCGACTTCCAGGCTGACCTTGTCGGTTTCCAGCTCGACGAGGATCTCGTCCCGCTTCACCGCATCGCCCGGCTTCTTCTTCCAGCTGGCGACGGTCGCCTCGCTGACGGATTCGCCCAGGGCGGGGGTCATGATGTCGGCCATAGAGTCCTGCTCGTCTGTCTATTCGGTCAGTTGCCGGGGGGAGCCGGCGTCGGTCTTCAGGCGAAGGCGTCGTTGAGGAACGCTTCGAGTTCTTTCATGTGCCGGCTCATCATGCCGGCGGCGGTGGAGGCGCTGGCCGGGCGGCCGACGTAGCGGGCCCGCTTGGCCTTGATCTTCATGCGCTCGAGGGTCAGCTCCAGCCAAGGGTCGACGAAGGTCCAGCCGCCCATGTTCTTCGGCTCTTCCTGGACCCACATCAGCTCGGCGTTGGGGAAGCGCTGCAACAGCTGCATCACCGACTTCATCGGCCAGGGGTAAAACTGCTCGATGCGCATGATGTAGACGTCGTCGCGGCCGGCTTTCGCCCGCGCCTCGACCAGGTCGAAGTAGACCTTGCCCGAGCAGGCGATGACGCGGGTGATCTTGTCGTCGCTCTTCAGGGTGACGCCGCCGACGTCGCAGCCGGCCTCGGCCCCGTCGATCATGACCCGGTGGAAGCTGCCGCTGTCGGACATGTCGGCCAGGTTCGACACCGCCTTCTTGTGGCGCAGCAGGCTCTTGGGAGCCATGACCACCAGCGGCTTGCGGAACTCGCGGTGCAGTTGGCGGCGCAGGGCGTGGAAGTAGTTGGCCGGGGTCGAGCAGTTGACGATCTGCATGTTGTCCTCGGCGCAGGACTGCAGGAAGCGCTCGAGCCGGGCCGAGCTGTGCTCGGGGCCCTGGCCCTCGTAGCCGTGCGGCAGCAGCATGACGAGGCCGCACATGCGCAGCCATTTGCGTTCGCCGGAGGCGATGAACTGGTCGATGACCACCTGGGCGCCGTTCACGAAATCGCCGAACTGGGCTTCCCAGAGGGTCAGGGTGTTGGGGTCGGCGAGGCTGAAGCCGTACTCGAAGCCGAGCACCGCCTCCTCCGACAGCAGGCTGTCGATGACCTCGTAGTGGGCCTGGCCGGGGCGCAGGTTGTTCAGCGGGGTGTAGTGTTCCTCCGTGGTCTGATCGATCAGGTCGGAGTGGCGCTGGGTGAAGGTGCCGCGGACGCTGTCCTGGCCGGACAGCCGGACCGGATAGCCCTCGTCGAGCAGGGTGGCGAAGGCCAGGTGCTCGGCCAGGGCCCAGTCGATGCCCTCGCCGGCGTCGACGGCGGCGCGGCGGTTCTCGACCATGCGCTTGACGGTCTTGTGGACGTCGACGCCTTCGGGAACGGCGGTGATCTTGCGGGCCAGGTCGGTCAGCTTCTGCAGCGAGACGCCGGTCTTGCCCTTGCGCTCCTCGTCGCCCGGCAGGGTCAGGCCCGCCCACTTGCCGTCCAGCCAGTCGGCCTTGTCGGCCTTGTAGGTCTTGCCGGCGTCGAACTCGGCGTCGAGGAAGTCGTCGAATTCCTTGATCCACAGATCGACGTCAGCCTGGGTGGCGATGCCCTCTTCGATCAGGCGGCCTGAGTAGATCTCGCGTGTCGAGGGGTGGCCCTTGATGCGCGCGTACATCAGCGGCTGGGTCATCGTCGGGTCGTCGCCCTCGTTGTGACCGAACCGCCGGTAGCAGAACATGTCGATGACCACGTCCTTGCAGAACTGCTGGCGGTATTCGGTGGCCACCTTGGCGGCGTAGACGACCGCCTCGGGGTCATCGCCGTTGACGTGCAGGATGGGGGCCTCGACCATCAGCGCCACGTCGGACGGATAGGGGCTGGTGCGGCTGTAGTGCGGCGCGGTCGTGAAGCCGATCTGGTTGTTGACGATGAAGTGGACGGTGCCGCCGGTGCGGTAGCCCTTCAGGCCGGACAGGGCGAAACACTCGGCCACCACGCCCTGGCCGGCGAAGGCGGCATCGCCGTGCAGCAGCAACGGCAGGACGTGGGTGCGGCCGGCGTCCGGCGTCTCGCGCAGGGCGAAGGCCTGCTTGGCGCGGGCCTTGCCGAGCACCACCGGGTTGACGATTTCGAGGTGGGACGGGTTGGCGGTCAGCGACAGGTGGACATTGTTGCCGTCGAAGCTGCGGTCAGACGAAGCGCCCATGTGGTACTTGACGTCGCCCGAGCCCTCGACGTCCGAGGGCAGGCTGGTGCCGCCCTGAAACTCGTGGAAGATGACGTGGTAGGGCTTGCCCATCACGGCGGCCAGGACGTTCAGGCGACCGCGGTGCGGCATGCCCAGCACGATGTCCTTCACGCCCAGGGCGCCGCCGCGCTTGATGATCTGCTCCAGCGCCGGGATGCAGGCCTCGGCCCCGTCGAGGCCGAACCGCTTGGTGCCGGGGACGCGCTTGTGCAGGAAGCGTTCGAAGCCCTCGGCCTCGATCAGCTTCTTGAGGATGGCGACCTTGCCCTCCTTGGAGAAGGTGATTTCCTTGTCGCGGCCCTCGATGCGTTCCTGCAGCCAACCCTTCTCGTCGGGGTTGGAGATGTGCATGTACTGGACGCCGACGTTGCCGCAGTAGGTGCGGCGGACGATCGTCAGGATTTCGCGGACGGTCGCCGTCTCCAACCCGAGCACGAAGTCGAGGAAGATCGGACGGTCCAGGTCGGCGTCGGTGAAGCCGTAGCTCGACGGCTCAAGCTCAGGGGCCGGCAGCTTCTCGCCGATGCCCAGCGGATCGAGGTTGGCCGCCAGGTGGCCGCGCATCCGATAGGCGCGGATCATCATGATGGCGCGCAGGCTGTCGAGGGTGGCGGCGCGGATGGCCTCGGGCGAGGCGGCCGGTTGCGTGGCGGCGATCTTGGCGCCGAGCTTGGCTTCCACGGCCGGCCACATGCCGTCCATCGCCGACAGCCAGTCGGGGCGCGGCGCGGGAACGGGCTTGGGGGTCCAGGCCGGCTTCTGGGCGGCGGCCTTGGCGTCGACCGGTGCGTCGCGCAGGGTCGAGAAGAAGGCCGCCCACGAGGGCTCGACCGAACCGGGATTGTCGGCCCACCTGGCGTAGAGGTCTTCGACGAAAGCGGCGTTTCCTCCGTACAGGAAGGAAGTTTCGGTCAGAACCTGATTCAGGTGCCCAGCGTCGTCCGCCATCTTTATCGCCTTCAGCCGTCTCGAACGGCCGCCCTATCACGCACGCGTGAACATATAGTCTCTTTTTCGGCCATTCCCACGCGCGCTTTGGAATGGCTCGTACATTTTTCTCCGCCCGCATCGGCGGCTCGAACTTTCCGCCTTCGTTGGCGGGATAGTTTAGACCGGGGCCGAGGCCCCGGCCTTATCACTTTCAGCCCTTGAGGACTTCGACCAGGGTTTCACCCAGCCTAGCCGGCGACGGCGAAACTTTAACGCCCGCCGACTCCAGGGCCGCAATCTTGTCCTCGGCGCCGCCCTTACCACCCGAAATGATGGCGCCGGCGTGGCCCATGTGACGCCCCGGAGGCGCCGTGCGGCCGGCGATGAAGCCGACCATCGGCTTCTTCCGGCCCCGCTTGGCCTCGTCCTTCAGGAACTGGGCGGCGTCTTCCTCGGCGCTGCCGCCGATTTCGCCGATCATGACGATCGACTTGGTCGCCTCGTCCGCCAGGAACA
>JAQGIK010000173.1 GCA_028291265.1 Caulobacter sp.
CACCCACGGCGACCACCGCATCGCCATGAGCCACCTGGTGCTGGGTCTCGCGGCGCAGGGGGATGTCGAGGTGGACGAGCCGGGGATGATCGCCACCAGCTTCCCGGGGTTCGTCGAGTTGATGACCAGCCTTGGGGGCGAGATCACATGACCCTCCCCATCAAGTTCATCCCGGCGAAGGCCGGGACCCAGATTCAACCCCAATGTTCGCAACCTATCCTGAACCGGCCGCGCTCAGGCGGCTGGGTCCCGGCCTTCGCCGGGATGAACCGGTGAGTGGTATGGGTTTCGTAATCGCCGTCGACGGGCCGGCCGCTTCGGGCAAGGGCACCATCGCCAACAAGCTGGCGGCCCTCTACGGCTATCCCGTACTCGACTCCGGCCTGCTCTACCGCGCCGTCGGGGTGCGGGTGCTGGCCGAGGGCGGCGACCTCTCCGACATGGCGCACGCCACCCGCGTGGCCCAGACGCTGGATCCCGCCACCCTGGAAAACCCCGAGGTGCGCACCCGCCGGGCCGGCGAGGCGGCCAGCCGGGTGGCCGTCTACACCTCGGTCCGCGAGGCCCTGCGCGACTTCCAGCGCAGCTTCGCCACCCGGGAGCCGGGCGTGGTCATCGACGGCCGCGACATCGGCACCGTCATCGCCCCTCAGGCCAACGCAAAGCTGTTCGTCACCGCGACGCCCGAGGTGCGCGCCATGCGCCGCTGGAAGCAGCTGACCGGCCAGGGCGAGACCGTGACCTACGAGGACATC
Source organism: Caulobacter sp. (assembly GCA_028291265.1). Taxonomy (GTDB): domain Bacteria; phylum Pseudomonadota; class Alphaproteobacteria; order Caulobacterales; family Caulobacteraceae; genus Caulobacter. Next base: position 756 of record JAQGIK010000173.1, read on the forward strand.
CTCGCCGACATCCATATCCGCGACGAACGGGACTCGGCCCGCAGCGACAGCCCGATGGTCATCGCCGACGACGCGGTGTTGCTAGACACCACCGAAATGGATATAGACCGCGCCTTCGATGCGGCCCGCCGCATTGTCGAGACGGCGCGCGCTCGCAAGAGCTAATCCAACCGCGCCGCACCTCCGAACCGCGGGCCCTTCAGTACCCCACCTAAAAACCGAACGCCCGGACTCCGGCCCTGCGCCATCCGCCGTTCCCCAACAGAGACGTAAGTAGCCACATGGCTGATGACATGAACTTCAACCCGACCCGCGACGATTTCGCGGCCCTCCTCGACGAAAGCCTCGGCGGCGCCAGCGATTTCGCTGAAGGCACCGTGATCAAGGGCAAGGTTGTCGGGATCGAAAAAGACGTCGCGATCATCGACATCGGTCTGAAGACCGAGGGCCGGATCAGCGTCAAGGAATTCGGCGTCGACGCCGACGGCAAGGCCACCCTGAAGGTCGGCGACACCGTCGAAGTCTTCCTCGAGCGCGTCGAGAACGCGCTGGGCGAAGCCGTCATCAGCCGCGAGAAAGCCAAGCGCGAAGAAGCCTGGACCCGCCTGGAAGAAGTCTTCGCCCGCAACGAACCGGTCAACGGGGCCATCGTCGGCCGCGTCAAGGGCGGCTTCACCGTCGACCTCGGCGGCGCCAGCGCCTTCCTGCCCGGCTCGCAAGTCGACATCCGCCCCGTGCGCGACGTCGGCCCGCTGATGGGCAAGGAACAGCCCTTCGCGATCCTGAAAATGGACCGTCCGCGCGGCAATATCGTCGTCTCGCGCCGCGCCATCCTGGAAGAAGCCCGCGCCGAACAGCGCACCGAGCTGGTCAGCCAGCTGCAAGAGGGTGAAATCCGCGAAGGCGTCGTCAAGAACATCACCGACTACGGCGCGTTCGTTGACCTCGGCGGCATCGACGGCCTGCTGCACGTCACCGACATGAGCTGGAAGCGCGTCAACCACCCGAGCCAGGTGCTCGCGGTCGGCGACACGGTGAAAGTCCAGATCGTCAAGATCAACCCCGACACCCAACGCATCAGCCTGGGCATGAAGCAACTGCAGTCCGACCCCTGGGACGGCGTGGAAGCCAAGTACCCGGTCGGCGCCAAGTTCACGGGCCGCATCACCAACATCACCGACTACGGCGCGTTCGTTGAGCTGGAAGCCGGCGTTGAAGGCCTGGTGCACGTCTCGGAAATGTCCTGGACCAAGAAGAACGTCCACCCCGGCAAGATCGTCTCCACCTCGCAGGAAGTGGACGTCATCGTGCTGGACGTCGACAGCTCCAAGCGCCGGGTCAGCCTGGGCCTCAAGCAGGCCGCGGCCAACCCGTGGGAGAAGTTCCTCGCCGATCACCCGATCGGTTCGACCGTCGAGGGCGAAGTCAAGAACGCCACCGAGTTCGGCCTGTTCATCGGCCTGGACGGGGAAATCGACGGCATGGTCCACCTGTCCGACCTGGACTGGGCCGTGTCGGGCGAAGAAGCCCTGGCCAAGTACAAGAAGGGCGACATGGTCAAGGCGCGCGTTCTCGACGTCGACGTCGAGAAGGAACGCATCAGCCTGGGCGTCAAGCAACTGGCCGGCGATCCGATGGCCGGCGACAGCTTCCGCAAGGGCCAGACCGTCACCTGCACCGTCACTGAAATCACCTCGGGTGGTATCGAAGTGAAGTTCGGTGAAGACGACGCCCCGATGAGCGCCTTCATCCGCAAGTCGGACCTGTCGCGCGACCGTCAGGAACAACGTCCGGAACGCTTCGCCGTCGGCGACCGCGTGGACGCCCAGGTCACCGCCATCGACAAGGCCGCCCGTCGGGTGTCCGTCTCGATCAAGGCCCTGGAAATGATGGACGAGAAGGCCGCCATCGAGCAGTACGGGTCTTCGGACTCGGGCGCTTCGCTGGGCGACATCCTCGGCGCGGCCCTGCGCGAGAAGGCCTCGAAAGACTAACTTTCGAGCCTAATCGGCATCTACGTATTGCGGCGGCCGGGACACCCCGGCCGCCGTTTTCGTTTCCGCCATCAGCGTCTCGCCGCCCGGCTGGATGTCGAGGCTGGCCCAGCTGGCCCCGGCGCTGCGGGCCGCGGCGAGGCCGGCCACCGAGCGCACCCCGTGGATCAGAATGCCCGGGCCGATGGTCTGCAGCATCAGCACCCGGCGCAGCATGGCGCCCTCGTCCTCGGCGGCGTCCAGCTTGTCGGCCTCGATGGCGGCGCCGGTGAAGCCGCAACCCTCCAGGTGCCGCACCATGGCCGCCTGCGGCAAGGTGCGGGCCAGGACGCCGCGGAAGATCGGTTTCAGGGCCCCGACTGCCTCGCGCATCGCCGCCTGCGGCACGCCGGGCTCCAGCCCGACCACCTCGCAGAGGGCCAGGACGCCATGGTCGATCTGGCCGGCGGCGACGCGGCGCAGCAGCTTGCGGCGGGATTTCTCGGCCCGCAGGGTGCTCCAGCTGACCGGGATCATCATCAGCGGCGGCCGCTCGCCGGCGACTTTCGGCTCCAGGGCCGCGAAGGCGGCCTCGAGGACGGCCATGTCCACCCGCTCGGCATCGACGGTGTTGAGGCTGGTGACGGCGATGCGCCGCTTGGCGCCGCCGGCCTCGACCAGGCCGTAGGACAGGGCCCGGCCGCGCAGGCCGCCCTCCTTCAGGCCGATGGCCGGCCGCAGCCGCCCGTCGATGATCAGGTCCACCCCGACCGACGCGGCCAGGCGGGCGCGCACGCGGGGGCCCCGCATGGCCTCGAGGCCCGTCGCCGCTGGCGGCGCCGGTCGCGCCTCGGGGGAATGCTGCATGTTTAAGCGCCTGTACTCGCACTGAGCATAGATCGGCAGGCTTGCTTCCGTTTTAACGCGCGCAAATATCACGCAACCCCTTGAAGACTCAGGGTGAGTTGGGCAAAGGTCGCGTCGCCGACAGGCGGGGATACCGGGGATACCATGATCAAGTCCGAGCTGATCGCCAGTCTGGCGGCGGAAAACCCGCACCTGACACAGCGCGATGTGGAGCGCGTCGTCGGCGTCATCCTTGAAAAGATGATCGTGGCGCTGGAAGACGGCGGCCGCGTCGAGCTGCGCGGCTTCGGGGCCTTTTCGGTGCGCTCGCGCCCGGCCCGTTCGGGCCGCAACCCGCGCACCGGGGAAACGGTGGACGTGCGGGCCAAACATGTGCCCTTCTTCAAGAGCGGCAAGGAACTGCGGGCCCGGCTGAACGCCGACTGAGCCCGCGCACCAGCGCGTGACAGCCGAAAGTGGCCGCCGGTTTCGGCGCCCGTCACGCGCCACCAGGGAAGCGGAGTTGGTCATGGGTGTGGTCAGCGAATTTCGACAGTTCATCTCGCGCGGCAACGTCATCGACCTGGCGGTCGGCGTCATCATCGGGGCCGCGTTCGGCAAGATCGTCACCGTGCTGGTCGACGGCATCATCATGCCGCCGATCGGCCTGCTGCTCGGCAAGGTCGACTTCGCGCAGCTGAAGATCGTGCTGGCCCCCGAGGACGTGGCGACCAAGACCGCCGAGGTTGCCATCGCCTACGGCGCCTTCATCAACACCCTCATCCAGTTCGTCATCGTCGCCATAGCGGTGTTCCTGCTGGTCAAGCTGGTCAACACCGTCCGCCGGCAGGAGGCCGAGGCGCCGGCTCCGGCCGAACCGGCCCCGACCCCCAGCGAGGCCCTGCTGACCGAAATCCGCGACCTGCTGGCCGCCCGGCGCGCCGCGCCGCCCGCCAGGGTGGTTCCGGTGAAGGCTGAGGCTGCGACTACCCCGGCCGTTGTGCGTAAGCCGGCGGCCAGGAAGCCGGCCGCGCCGAAGAAGGCGTGATGGCGTCGGCCAAGATTTGTGGGCTTTCGACCGCTGAAACCGTCGAAGCCGCCATCGCCGGCGGCGCGGCGTGGCTGGGGCTGAACTTCTTCGAGAAGAGCCCACGTTACGTGGCCCCCGAGGCCGCCGGCCGTCTCGCCCTCCAGGCCCGCCGCGACGGGCCCCGCCGCCCGCCGTCCCTGGTGGCGGTGACGGTCGATCCCTCCGACGCCCTGCTCGAAGACATCGTCCAGGCCATGAAGCCCGACTTCATCCAACTGCACGGCAAGGAGACCCCCGCCCGGGCCCAGGCCATCCGGGCGCGCACCGGCGTCGGCATCATCAAGGTGCTGTCGGTGTCCGACGCCTCCGACATCGCCCGGGCCGACAAATGGGACGGTCTGGCCGACCACCTGATGTTCGACGCCCGGCCGCCGACGGGCAGCGACCTGCCGGGCGGCATGGGCGCCCGCTTCGACTGGACCCTGCTGGCCGGTCGGCGCTACGCCCGGCCGCACTTCCTGGCCGGCGGGCTCGACCCGTGGAATGTGAAAGAGGCGCTGACCCTGTCGAATGCCCCGATTGCGGACGTTTCCTCTGGCGTGGAGCGGGGCCGGGGGATAAAGGACAGCGCCTTGATCAAGGCCTTCCTCGACGCCGTCCGCAGCCTGTGAGTCCGACTTGAACGCCGCCCCCCCAGTGTTTTCTGCCAAGCCCAACGACTGGAACGCGCTGCCTGACGCGCGCGGCAAGTTCGGGGAGTTCGGCGGCCTCTATGTGGCCGAGACCCTGATGCCGCTGGTGCTGGACCTGGGCGAGGCCTACGCCGCCGCCAAGGCGGATCCCGACTACCAGGCCGAGCTGGCCTGGTTCCACAAGCACTACACCGGCCGCCCGAGCCCGCTGTATTTCGCCGAACGGCTCACAGCCTATTACGGCGGCGCGAAAATCTATTTCAAGCGCGACGAGCTCAATCACACCGGCAGCCACAAGATCAACAATGCCCTGGGCCAGATCCTGCTGGCCCGCCGCATGGGCAAGACCCGGATCATCGCCGAGACCGGGGCCGGCCAGCACGGGGTGGCCACCGCCACCGTCTGCGCCCGCTTCGGCTACCCTTGCGTGGTCTACATGGGCGCCACCGACGTCGAGCGGCAGAAGCCCAACGTCTTCCGCATGAACCTGCTGGGCGCCGAAGTCCGCCCCGTCACCTCCGGCACCGGCACCCTCAAGGACGCCATGAACGAGGCGATGCGCGACTGGGTGACCAACGTCGAGGACACCTACTACCTGATCGGCACCGCCGCCGGCCCGCACCCGTATCCGGCCATGGTCCGCGACTTCCAGTCGATCATCGGCCATGAGGCGCGGGAACAGATCCTCGCCCAGGAAGGCCGCCTCCCCGACGCCGTGGTCGCCTGCATCGGCGGCGGGTCGAACGCCATCGGCCTGTTCCACCCCTTCCTGGCCGACGAGGGCGTCCGCCTGATCGGCGTCGAGGCGGCCGGCCACGGCATCGAGACGGGCCAGCATGCGGCCAGCCTGACGGGCGGCCGGCCCGGCGTCCTGCACGGCAACAAGACCTACCTGCTGCAGGACGACGACGGCCAGATCGTCGACGCCCACTCGATCAGCGCCGGCCTCGACTATCCGGGCATTGGACCCGAACATAGCTGGCTGCACGATGTGGGCCGCGCCACCTACCTGACCTGCACTGACGCCGAGGCCCTGGCCGCCTTCAAGCTGTGCGCCGAGCTGGAAGGCATCATTCCGGCCCTGGAATCCTCGCACGCCCTGGCGCG
>JAQGIK010000011.1 GCA_028291265.1 Caulobacter sp.
GACGTCACCCGCAACACTAAGGAGACGCAGATCCGGGTCAGCCTGGATCTCGACGGGACCGGCGCGTCCACCGTCACGACCGGCGTCGTCTTCTTCGACCACATGCTGGAGAGCTTCGCCCGCCACGGCGGCTTCGACCTGAAGATCGAAACGAAGGGCGACCTGCACATCGACATGCACCACACCGTCGAGGACACCGGCATCGTGCTCGGCCAGGCGGTGAAACAGGCGCTCGATGGGTATCGGGGCATCAAGCGTTTCGGCCACGCCTACATCCCGATGGACGAGACCCTGACCCGTTGCAGCCTCGACCTCTCCAACCGCCCCTACCTGATCTGGAAGGTCGACTTCTCGCGCCCCAAGGTCGGCGAGATGGACACCGAGCTGTTCAAGGAATTCCACCACGCCTTCGCCATGAACGCCGGCGCCTGCGTCCACCTCGAAACCCTCTACGGCGACAACACCCACCACATCGCCGAAAGCGGCTTCAAGGCCCTGGCCCGGGCGTTGCGCGCCGCCGTCGAGATCGACCCGAAAGCGGGCGGACAAGCGGTCTCCACCAAGGGCGTCCTCTAAGGGAGTTCGCCTCTGGGCTCCCTTCTCCCCTTGCGGGAGAAGGTGGTCCGAAGGACCGGATGAGGGGTCGATGACTCTTCAAGCTGCGAGCGGCGGCAACCGCCACAACCTTCGCAGGCCGGTGCGCCCCCTCATCCGTCGGCTTCGCCGACACCTTCTCCCGCGAGGGGAGAAGGGACCACTAGCGGACTGACCCGACCAGCAGAGGAGGGTTCGAAAATGTCTACCGTCGCCCTCATCGACTACGGCTCGGGCAACCTGCGCTCGGCCGAGAAGGCCCTGCTCAAGGCCGCCTCCACCCTCAAGTCCCCGCCGACCATCCTCGTCACCGTCGACCCGGACGCCGTGTCGAAGGCCGACCGCATCCTCCTCCCCGGCGTCGGCGCCTTCGCCGCCTGCATGGGCAACCTCGCCGCCCGCGACGGCCTGATCGAGGCCCTGAGCACCGCCGTCCAGCGCGGCGCCCCCTTCCTCGGCGTCTGCGTCGGCATGCAACTCCTCGCCGACAGCGGCCTCGAATTCGGAACCACCCCGGGCCTCGGCTGGATCCCCGGCCAGGTCCGCCGCCTCGAACCGCGCGATGCGGCCGCCAAGGTCCCCCACATGGGCTGGAACACGGTCCAGCCCGCCAGCCCGCTGTTCGCCGGCCTCGGTTTCGCGCCGCACATGTACTTCACCCACAGCTTCGTCTTCGATCCGGCCGACCCCGGCGACATCGCTGCAACCTGCGACCACGGCGGCCCCTTCGTCGCCGCCGTGGCGCGGGACAACGTCATGGGCGTACAGTTCCACCCCGAAAAGTCGCAAGCCGCCGGCCAGCGCCTGCTCGCCAACTTCCTGGAGCTGAGCCTGTGATCCTCTACCCGGCCATCGACCTGAAGGACGGCCGCTGCGTCCGCCTGCTGCACGGCGACCTTTCCAGGGAGACGGTGTTCAACGCCTCCCCCGCCGACCAGGCCACATCCTTCCAGGCCCAGGGCTTCAACTGGCTGCACGTCGTCGACCTCAACGGCGCCGTCGAGGGCCGGGCGGTCAACATCGAGGCGGTCGGGGCCATCCTCGAGGCGGTGTCCCTGCCGGTGCAGCTGGGCGGTGGCATCCGCACCCTCGAACAGATCGAGACCTGGATCGAAGCCGGCATTTCCCGGGTCATCCTCGGCACCGTCGCCGTGCGGGACCCCGACCTGGTCAGACACGCCGCCCGCCTGTGGCCCGAACAGATCGCTGTCGGCATCGACGCCCGGGGCGGCATGGTGGCCACGCAGGGCTGGCTTGAGACCAGCGACATCGGCGTCGTCGACCTGGCCCGCAAGTTCGAGGACGCCGGAGTCGCCGCCCTGATCGTCACCGACATCGGCCGCGACGGGGCCATGACCGGCGTCAATGTCGAACAGGTGGGCGAGGTGGCCGACGCCGTCTCCATTCCCGTCATCGCCTCGGGCGGCGTCGCCTCGATCCGCGACATCGAACAGCTGATGACCCGCACAGGTGCGCCCATCGCCGGCTGCATCCTCGGCCGCTCGCTCTACGAAGGGGCCATCGATCCGGCCCAGGCCCTGACGTTGGCCGCATGCTGAAGGTCTCAGATGCTTAAGGTCAGAGTCATCCCCTGCCTCGACGTCAAGGACGGCCGTGTCGTCAAGGGCGTCAACTTCGTCGCCCTGCGCGACGCCGGCGACCCGGTCGAACAGGCCGCCGCCTACGACGCCGCCGGTGCCGACGAGCTGATGTTCCTCGACATCACCGCCAGTTCCGAGGGCCGCGGGCTGATCCTCGAGGTCATCGCCCGCACCGCCGACGTCTGCTTCATGCCGGTCTCGGTCGGCGGCGGCGTGCGGACGGTGGAAGACGCCCGCCGCCTGCTGCGCGCCGGGGCCGACAAGGTCAGCGTCAACACCGCCGCCGTCAACGACCCCGACCTGCTCAGCCGCCTGGCCGACGCCTTCGGCAGCCAGGCCGTCGTCTGCGCCGTCGACGCCAAGGCCAGGGCTGACGGCGGCTGGAACATCTTCACCCACGGAGGCCGCACCGATACGGGCAAGGACGCCGTCGATTTCGCCGCCCTGGCCGTCCAGAAGGGCGCCGGCGAAATCCTCCTCACCTCGATGGACCGCGATGGCGCCAAGATCGGCTACGACATCCCCCTGCTGCGCGCCGTGACGGCGGCGGCCTCGGTGCCCGTCATCGCCAGCGGCGGCGCCGGCAATGCCGCCGACCTGGTCGAAGCCGTCCGCGACGGCCACGCCGACGCCGTGCTGGCCGCCTCGATCTTCCACTTCGGCGAGGTCAGCATCCGCGACGCCAAACAGGCCATGGCTGCGGCCGGCCTCCCCGTCCGACTGGAGGCCGCATGAGCGATCTCGGCGATACCCTCGACCGCCTCTGGGCGACGATTGAAAGCCGCAAGGGTGGTGACCCCGCCTCGAGTTGGACGGCGAAACTCCTCGCCGACCCCAAGCTCGCCGCCAAGAAACTCGGCGAGGAAGGTCTCGAAGCCGCGCTGGCGGCGGCGACAGGTGACAAGGCGGGACTGACGGCGGAAGCCGCCGATGTCCTGTACCACCTGCTGGCCGTCCTCGCGGCGACCGGCGTCACGCCGGACGAGGTGGCGGCCGTGCTGAAGGCCCGCGAGGGAACTTCCGGCATCGCCGAAAAGGCCGGCCGCTAGCTACTCGGCGGCGACGGCGAGCGGCGCGCTTTGCGCCCCGCGCACCAGCCGCCCGGGCAGCGCCCCGGTCGGCTCGCCGTCGCGGTAGGTGATCTCGCCGGCCACGATGGTGGCGACATAGCCCTCGGCCTTCTGGGTCAGGCGCCGGCCGCCGGCCGGCATGTCGTAGGCCACGGCCGGGGCATGCAGTTTCAGGGCGTCGTAGTCGATGACGTTGAGGTCGGCCCGCAAGCCGACCTCGATCAGGCCCCGGTCCAGCAGGCCCACCGCCTCGGCGGTGTCGCGGGTCTGCATGCGGACCACCTGTTCGACGGCGAATTTCGGGCCCCGGGTGCGGTCGCGGGTCCAGTGGGTCAGCATGGAAGTCGGGAAGGATCCGTCGCAGATCATCCCGACATGGGCCCCGCCGTCGCTGAGGCCCGGCACCGTGTCGCGGTGGCCGAGCATGGCGTAGCTGGGGTCGAGGCTGCCGTCGGCGTAGTTGAGGAAGGGATGGTACAGCATGCCCCGGCCGCCATGGGTCAGCATGTGGTCGATGGCCAGGTCCTCCGGCCAGATCCCCATGCCGGCGGCCAGGGATTTCACCGTCTGGCTGGTCGGCTGTTCGTAGTCGGGCTGTTCGCCCAGCAGGTACATGTTGTCCCAGGCCTGCAGCATGCTGCCCGCGAACGGCCCCTTGGTCGCCCCGCTCTCGCTGAGCAGCCGGGCGCGGAAATCTGGGTCGGCCATGGCGGCGGCGCGCTCGGGCAACGGGAGGTGGGCGATCGCCTTGTAGGTCTCGTTGGCGCTGAACGGGTTGAGCGTCAGCTCCAGCCCGAACAGCACGCCCACGGGGCGGCCGCAGACCTGGGCCTTCATCGCCACGCCCTCGTCGACGGCGGTCTCGACGGCGCCGAGCAGCATCTTCCAGCTGTTGGGGGCCTTGGGGCTCTGGGCCAGGGTGAAGCTCAGCGGCCGGCCGCTCTTCTCGGAGAGCCGGCGGAACATGGCGATCTCCTCGGCCGGGTCGGGGGTAAAATCGCTGACGAGCTGCAGGACGCCCTTGCCGGCGGTCTTCATGCCCATGGCGATGCCGGTCAACTCGTCCTCGCCGGCGTTCAGGGTCGGCGTCGGCTGGCCGTCGCTGGTCCGGTGGTTGAGGGTGCGGCTGGTCGAAAAACCGATGGCCCCGGCCTCCATGGCCTGCCGGGCGATGGCGGCCATCTGTTCGATGTCTTCGGGGGTGGCCGGTTCGCGGTTGGCCCCGCGCTCGCCCATCACGAAGACCCGCAGGGCGGCGTGCGGCAGCTGGGCGGCAAGGTCGATGTCGAAGACCCGCTTGTCGAGCGCGTCGAGGTAGTCGGGGAAGCTCTCCCAGTTCCAGGGCAGCCCCTCGGTCAGCACGGGGAAGGGGATGTCCTCGACCCCCTCCATCAGACGGATCAGCCGGTCATGGTCACCCGGTTTGCAGGGCGCGAACCCCACCCCGCAGTTGCCCATGACGATGGTCGTCACCCCATGGCCGCTGGAGGGGTTGAGCCGGTTATCCCAGGTCGCCTGGCCGTCGTAGTGGGTGTGGATGTCGACAAAGCCGGGCGTGACCAGCTTGCCGGTCGCGTCGATCTCGGTGGCTCCAGCGGGGAGGCCTGGCCGCACCGCCGCGATCAGGCCGTTCCTGACCCCGACGTCGGCGACGAAGGGCGCCGCGCCGGTCCCGTCCACCACCGTGCCGCCACGCAGCACCAGATCGTAGAGATGATCGGCCATGACGTTTTCCCTTACCTTATCGTTGTTCAGGCAGGGTCGGACTCGATGACCGGCGCGTCAAGCGGCGCCGCAGGGGAAGCTCGCGGCTACTTGAGCACCACGCCGGCCGCCCGCCGGCAGGTTTCCCTGGCGCAGTCGGCCGGATTAGCCTCCGGGGCGACGACATAGAGGATGCCGAGCGTGCGGCCCCGGCCCTTGGCCTCAATGGCCAGGGGCAGCAGGCTTTCGGTCAGGGGGTCGCGGGTCTCGACGGCGAAGCGGCGAGGCCCCGACTTCTCGCCGGCCATGCCTTTGACGGCGGCCGGGCCGGCGCAGACGATCTCGATGCGGTCGCGGAAGGCGGCGATCTCGGCGACCGTGCAGTCGATCCAGGCCCCGCCCTCGGGGGCGTCCTGAGCCAGAACCGGGCAAGGGGCCAGCAGCAGGGCGGCGGCGAGGAGGAGGCGTTTCATGGCGCGAGGGTGCGCGAGGCCGCCCGCCGCCGTCAATCGCCGCGCGAGGTTGACGCTCACGTGATCTTTCGCACCTGCGAAGCTTTCCCTAAGGTCGCCGCCGACAATTTCAAACCATCGTTTGAATCAACTGAGAGAACCCTATGCGCGACGCCGTCATCGTCTCCTACGCCCGCACCGGTCTGGCCAAGTCGGTCCGTGGCGGCTTCAACAACACCCATGGCGCGGCCATGGCCGGCCACGCCATCCAGCACGCCGTCGCCCGCGCCGGCCTCGAAGGGGCCGAGGTCGAGGACGTCATCCTGGGCTGCGGCGGGCCCGAGGGCGCCACCGGCATGAACGTCGCCCGCAACGCCGCCATCTGGGCCGGCCTGCCGGTGACCACCAGCGGCACGACCATCAACCGCTTCTGCTCCTCGGGTCTTCAGGCGATCGCTTCGGCCGCCCACTACATCAAGAACGAGGGCGCCGATGTCGCCGTCGGCGGCGGTGTGGAGTCGATCTCGCTGGTCAACGCCGGCGGCCACATGAACCGCTTCCACATCACCGAAGAAAAGCTGATGGAGATCAAGCCGGCCCTGTGGATGGCGATGATCAACACCGCCGACATCGTCGCCAAGCGCTACAACGTCGCCCGCGACTACCAGGACGAATACGCCCTGCGCAGCCAGCAGCGCATCGCCGCCGCCCAGGCCGCCGGCCTGTTCGCCGACGAGATCGTGCCGATGGCCACCAAGATGAAGGTGGTCAACAAGGAGACCAAGGAAGAGAGCTTCGTCGACTACGTGGTCGACAAGGACGAGTGCAATCGTCCCGACACCACCCTCGCCGGCCTCTCCTCGCTGCAGCCGGTCATGGGTGAAGGCAACTTCGTCACCGCCGGCAACGCCAGCCAGCTCAGCGACGGCGCCGCCGCCGTGGTGCTGATGGAAGCCAAGGAAGCCGAACGCCGGGGCCTCAAGCCCCTCGGCCGTTTCAAGGGCTTCGCCGTCGCCGGCTGCGAGCCGGACGAGATGGGCATCGGCCCGGTGTTCGCGATCCCGCGCCTCCTGGAGCGCCACGGCCTGAAGGTCGGCGACATCGACCTTTGGGAG
>JAQGIK010000045.1 GCA_028291265.1 Caulobacter sp.
CGGTGGCGGCGGCGGCGCCGGCGGCTGGAACGGCGGCGGCAACGGCCCGGTCGGGCTGATCGTCTTCGAAAACCCCGACTACAAGGGCGCCAGCCTGCAGATCCGCGGCAGCGTGCCGGACATGTACGGCTCGGGCCTCGACGACATGATCACCTCGGTGCGCGTCGTTTCGGGCCGCTGGGAGCTGTGCTCGGCGGCGAATTTCGGCGGCGACTGCAAAGTCATCACCGCCGATACGCCGCAATTGAAGGTCCACAATCTCAACGACCGGGTCAGCTCGATCCGCAAGCTGCGTTAAGGTCTACAGAGGGGGCGCGATGCTATCGGCCGATCTATGACCGCACTGCTTCGCGCCCTCGGATTTCTCGTTCGGCTGGCCGGCTTCGGCCTGGCCGCCGGCGCCGCTTTGGCCGCCGTGCTGGCCAATGGCGGACGGTTCAGCGACCGGCTGGACATCCTCACCCATTTCACGCCGATCTGGCTGAGCCTGGGGATCGTCGGCCTGATCGTCTGGGTGATCGGCGGTGGGCGCAGCCTGATGCGGCTGACCCCCATCGCCGCGGCCGTGGCGGTGCTGGCCTCCGGGGCCCTGATGCTGCCCGAACTGACCCGCGCCAAGGGCGACAAGGCGCCGGCCCAGGGCGAGACCCTCAAGCTGGTGCAGTTCAACCTCTGGGAAAACAACAGCGACCCTGAGGGTTCGGCCCGCTGGGTGCTGAGCGAAGACCCCGACATCATCACCATCGTCGAGGGCTACGAGATCACCGGCGGCGTCGCCCGGCTGCTGCGCGAGCGCTATCCCTATGCGGTGACCTGCGCCGACCCGCAGCCCTGTTCGACGATGATCCTGTCGAAGAAGAAGCCGGTCTGGCAGCATGGCCTGAGCACGGCGGTGTCCAACGCCCACCTGTCGGCGGCCCAGGGCCGCTTCGCCGGGGCCAATCGCACCTTTGACGTGATCGCCATCCACTACACCTGGCCGATCCCGGCCGGGCCGCAGCAGCAGCAGGGCAAACGCCTCTTGAAGGTGCTGGAGACGGTGGACCGCGACAACGCCATCATCGGCGGCGACTTCAACTCCACCCCCTGGTCGTTCAGCCTGCAGCGCCAGGACGAGGCCTTCGGCATGGAGCGCCGCACGCGCGGCCAGGCGACCTGGCCGGCCGCCCCGATCACCCGCTACGAGATCAAGCCGCCCTTCCCGCTGCTGGCCATCGATCAGGTTTACGCCGGCAAGGCGTGGAAGACGGTCAGCGTGAAGCGGGGTCCGAGGCTGGGCTCGGACCACTATCCTGTCGTGGTGATCCTGAGCCGCTAGGCTTCGAGGCCGGCGATCTCACGGGCGATGTTGGCGCGGGCCCGGTCTTCCAGGCGGGCGCGGAAGGCCGCATCGGCGTAAAGCACCGGCGCTTCCAGGAAATGCCGCATGACCCGCGCGCGGCCGGCGCGGAAGGCCGGCTCGGGCACATGCGCATACTCGTGGCGAACGCCGGCGGCGTAGGCGGCGTACGACGCCGGATCGCCGCCCAGCACCGACAGGTCGATCGACACCATCAGGGCGCCCAGCCGATCGCCATCGGCGACGCTGTGGCCCTTGGTCAGCAAGACCAGGCGGGCGACCTCCTGGGCCTCCTCCGGCGTGGCGCCGAGGGCGGGCAGGTCGCGGCGGGCCAGATTGGCGCTGGCCTCTTCATTGTCGCCCCGGGTGGGGTCGTAGACGGCGTCATGCCACCACAGAGCCCAGGTCAACAGGCGGCGGTCCTGGTCGGATAGACCAGGGACCGCCGCCAGCTCCTTCAGGCAGGCCTCGATATGGGCGCGGCTGTGATAGCGCCGGTGCGGCTCTGCGTAAGCCGCCTCGAGGGCCGGGGTCACTTAGGCGTCGGCGCCGACGCGGGCGGTGACGATCTTGCCCGGGCTGCGCGGCGGCTCGCCCTTGGGCAGGGCGTCGACCGCGTCCATGCCGTCAACCACTTCGCCCCAGACGGTGTACTGGCCGTCGAGGAAGGTGGCGTCGTCGAAGCAGATGAAGAACTGGCTGTTGGCCGAGTTCGGGTTGGACGAGCGGGCCATCGAGCAGACGCCGCGCACGTGCGGGGTCTTGCTGAACTCGGCCTTCAGATCGGGCTGCTTGGAGCCGCCCATGCCGGTGCCGGTCGGGTCGCCGCCCTGGGCCATGAAGCCGGGGATGACGCGGTGGAAGACGACGCCGTCGTAGAAGCCTTCGCTGGCCAGTTCCTTGATCCGTTCGACGTGGCCGGGGGCCAGGTCCGGGCGCAGGCGGATGGTCACCTTGCCGGTGTCGAGGGTCAGGACCAGGGTGTTTTCGGCGTCATCGGCCATGGAGGGCTCCTTCTGAAGTTTGGGGCCTTCTAGAGCGTCATGGCGGGCCCGGCTAGCCATCCCGGGAACGGGCGTCGGCCGCGAGCTGTTCCGTCAGGTCTCGACCTGGCGCAGGAAGGTCCGCTCTTCGGAGAGGATGAAGCGCTGGTCCATGGCCATCTGGAAGTTGGCGGCGCCGGCGGGATCGGTCTTCAGACGGGCGCGATAGGCCTCGTAAGCGGCCAGGCTGTCGAAGCGGATCATGGCCAGGGCGATGGTGTTGGTCCCTTCGTGGGGCATGAAGTAGCCGATCAGGTCGCCGCCGCAGGCCGGGATGATGCTCAGCCAGTGGCGCGAATAGGCCTCGAAGGCGGCGGCCTGGAAGGGGTCGATGACATAGCGGATGCAGCAGACGACGGACATCTTTGGCTCTCTCTCTTCCGCTCATCCCGGCGAATGCCGGGATCCAGATGGAACCCGAGACGGCTTGCCGGTGGACCCGAATTCTTGGCCAATCACCCAACAGCGCGGCTGAATCTGGGTCCCGGCATTCGCCGGGATGAGCGGTAGTTGGGGTGGTGATGGACCCCTCAGTATCGCATTGATCCACCACGACGTTACGGTTACGGTCGAACTATGAAAGTCGGCCCAGACATCGCCCGCGTCGCCGCCCTGCTCGGCGATCCGGCCCGCGCCAACATGCTGACCGCCCTGCTGGCCGGCCCGGCCCTGACGGCCGGCGAGCTGGCGCGGCATGCCGGGGTCAGTCCGCAGACGGCCAGTTCGCACCTGACCAAGCTGCAGGAAGGCGGGCTGACCAAGACCCACCGGCAGGGCCGCCACAGCTATCACGCCCTCGCCGACCCCGACGTCGCCGAGGTGCTGGAGGGGCTGATGGGCCTGGCCAGCCGGGCCGGGCACCAGCGTATCCGCACCGGCCCGCGCGAGCCGGCCCTGCGGGCGGCGCGGGTCTGCTACGACCACCTGGCCGGCGACCTGGGCGTCGCCATGCTGGAGGCGATGATCGCCGACGGCCGCATCCTTGAGGACGGCGAAGAGCTTACCGTCAGTCCCGCCGGCATCCGCTTCGCGGAAGACCTGGGCATCGAGCCGGCGGCGCTGAAAGCCGGCCGGCGGCCGGTCTGCAAGGCCTGCCTCGACTGGAGCGTCCGGCGCCGGCACCTGGCCGGCGGGCTGGGCGCCGGGTTGCTGGACCGGTTTTATGCGCTCGGCTGGGCGCGGCGCGAGCCGGACAGCCGGGTGGTGACGTTTACGGCCAGCGGCAAACACGCCTTCGAAGAGGCCTTCGCCCTTACGGCGTGATCTGCACCGGCAACTCCACATCACACACCGAGAAGTCGGCGCCCTTGAGCTTGCGGACCCGCTTCATCTCGGCCGCGAACCAGGGGCTCTTGGGGTCGATGATCTTCACCTTCGGCCGCTCGGCCTCGGGGATGTCGGCCAGCACCCGGACGGATCGCATGACGTCCTGCGGGGCTTCGACCGGCTCGCCGGCCTTGATGGCGCGGATGACGTCGAGGCCGCTGATCACCCGGCCGAAGGCGGTGTAACGCTTGTCGAGCGAGGGGTAGGCGTAGCGCATCATGAAGAACTGGCTGTTGGCGCTGTCGACGTTCTCGTCGCGGGCCATGCCGACCACGCCGGGGCAGTAGGTGCCCCAGGCGGCGACCTTCTTGTCGCCGGTCATGGTGGTGTAGCTGATGTCCTGGCTGATCACCGGCAGCGACAGGAGGAAGCCGACCTGGGTGCCCTGCGGCGCGGCGACCGGCACGAAGCCGCTGGCGGCGTCGCGGCGGTAGGTGAACTCGGCCTTGAGGTTGGGGATGCCCTCGACCGAACCCTCGCCGGTGTTCAGGGGATCGCCCGTCTGGGCCATGAACCGGTCGATGACCCGGAAGAAGGTGCGGCCGTCGTAGGTTCCCTTGTGGGCCAGTTCGGTCAGGCGGGTGACGTGGCCGGGGGCGACCTCGGGGACCAGCTCGACGATGACCCGGCCCTTGTTGGTGTCGATGACCAGCACATTGGCCGGATCGGGCGTACGCCAGTCGGCGGCCTTGGGCCTGGATGCGGCGGCGGCGGCCCCTCCCAAAAGAAAGGGGGCCGCCAGGGCAGCCACAGCGGTCATAGCGATCAGGCGGCGCATGGCCCCTCCCCCGGTTTTGTTGTCAGCCGACCTTAGCCGGAATCTCGACATCGCAAATGGTCAGCGGCGCCTTCGCGGCGGCCTTCTGGGCCTCGACCAGGGCCTTAAAGCCGGGCGAGCGGGTGTCGACGATCTGGATCTTCGGCCGTTCCTTCTCCGGCAGGTCGGAGAGCAGCCGGACGGTCTTCATGACATCGCGCGGCGGCGTGACCGGATCGTCCTCGGTGCCGGCCTTGATCTTCTCGACCACGGCCTGACCGCTGATCACCCGGCCCCAGGCGGTGTACTGGCTGTTGAGGCTGGGATAGGTGGCGCGCATCAGGAAGAACTGGCTGTTGGCGCTGTCGGGATTGGTCCCGCGCGCGGCGCCCACCGCCCCCTTGCAGAACAGGCCCCAGCCGGTGACCTTGCCGTCCTTGGAGGCCATCATCTGCAAGCCCGGCGCCGTGCGCACCGCCATGTTTCCGTAGAAGCCGACCTCGGTGACGCCGGTGTCGCCGCCGGCCGGCAGGCGCTCGAACATCACGAAGGGATCCTTGGCCCCGCGCCGGAACTCGAACTCGGCCTTGAGGTCGGGGGCTTCGGAGCTTCCGGTGCCGTCGTTCTTGGGATCGCCGGTCTGGGCCATGAAGTTGTTGATGACGCGGAAGAATTCCAGGCCGTCGTAGAAGTGGGCCTTGGCCAGTTCGCGCACCCGCTCGACGTGGCCGGGGGCCAGCTGCGGCGCCATCTCGACGATGACCCGGCCCTGGCTGGTGTCGATGACCAGGATGTCGTCGGGATTGGGCGTGCGCCAGTCGGTGGGCGCCAGCGTCGGGGCGGCGGCGAGAGCAGCGACAGGAGCGGCGACGGTGAGCGTCAGGACGGCGGCGATCAGGGCAGATTTCATGGATTTGGCGGTACCGGGGGCTTGAGGCAATCACAAGGCGAAAATGGCGCGCCTCAGGACGCGGCGATCATCCCCGGCCGACCTTGGCCAGCAGTTCCTTTTCGATGCCGGGCGGCACGAACTTGTGGATGTCGCCGCCGAGTTTGGCGATTTCCTTGACCAGGCGGCTGGCGACCGCCTGGTGGCGGGGGTCGGCCATCAGGAACACGGTCTCGATCTCGCGGTCGAGCTGCTGGTTCATGGCGGTCATCTGGAATTCGTACTCGAAGTCGGAGACCGCGCGCAGGCCCCGCACGATGATCCCGGCCCCGACCTGCCGGGCGAAATGCATCAGCAGGCCCTCGAAGGGCATGATCTCGATCTCGGCGACCGATTTCAGGTGCTCGGTCTCGCGGCGGACGGTCTCGACCCGCTCCTCCAGCGTGAACATCGGCCCTTTGGAGAGGTTGATGGCGACGCCGATGACCAACTTGTCCACCAGCTTCACGGCCCGGCCCATGATGTCCATATGACCGTTGGTCATCGGATCGAAGGTTCCCGGATAGAGCCCGACTCTCGCCATCACCGCCCCGTCTTGCGCAAGGTCCCCGGCCCTTGCTGGACCGGGGTTTGCCTGACTTCTTAGCTGGCGACGGAGCCTTCGTCGCCCCCGATTTCATCGTCTGGTGAATCTTCGCCGCCGCCGGCCTCGGCCAGCCGCTCGACGCCGACCACATGCTCGTCCTTGCCGGTGCGGAAGACGATGACGCCTTGCGTGTTGCGGGCGGCGATGCGGATCTGGGCGACCGGGCAGCGGATCAGCTGGCCCTGGTCGGTGACCAGCAACAGTTCGTCCGACGGCTCGACCGGGAAGGCGGCGACCAGCTTGCCGCCCTTGCGAGTCAGGTCCTGGGCCATCAGGCCCTGGCCGCCGCGGCCGGTGCGGCGGAAGTCGTAGGCGCTGGAGCGCTTGCCGATGCCTTCCGTCGACATGGTCAGCAGAGTTTCCTCGGCGGCGCTCAGTTCGGCGTAGCGTTCGAGGCTGAGGGCGGTGTCGGAGACGACTTCCTCCTCGTCCTCGGCGGCGACCTCGGCGTCCTCGCCCTCCTCGCCGGCGGCCCGCAGCAGGGCCCGCGACTGCTTGAGGTAGGCGACCCGCTCGTCCGGCGTGGCCGGGACGTTGCGCAGGATGGCCATCGAGATGACCACGTCGTCGCCCAGCAGGCGGATGCCGCGCACGCCGGTCGAGTCGCGGCTCATGAAGACGCGGACGTCATCGGCCTCGAAGCGGATGGCGCGGCCGTTGGCGGTGGTCAGCAGGACGTCGCTGTCGCTGGTGCAGAGGCCGACGCCGACGATGGCGTCCTTGCCGTCCAGCGAGGCGGGGTCGAGCTTCATGGCGATCTTGCCGTTGCGGTTGATCTGCACGAAGTCGCTGAGCTTGTTGCGGCGGACCGTGCCGCTGCGGGTGGCGAACATCACGTCCAGGGTGTCCCAGGTCGCCTCGTCCTCGGGCAGGGTGAGGATGGAGGTGATGGTCTCGCCCTGCTCGATGGGCAGCAGGTTGACGAAGGCCTTGCCGCGCGAGGTCGGCGTGCCGAGCGGCAACCTCCAGACCTTGAGTTTGTAGACCTTGCCGCCGGAACTGAAGAACAGCATCGGGGCGTGGGTCGAGGCCGAGAAGACGCGGGTGACGGCATCCTCGTCCTTGGTCGCCATGCCCGAGCGGCCCTTGCCGCCGTGACGCTGCGAGCGGTAGGTCGAGAGGGCCGTGCGCTTCACATAGCCGCCGTGGGTGACGGTGATGACCATCTCCTCGCGGGGGATCAGGTCCTCGTCCTCGATGTCGCCATCGCCATCGATGATCACCGTGCGGCGCGGCACGGCGAACTTCTCGCGGACCTCGACCAGCTCCTCGCGGACGACTCGCATGATGTTGGCGCGGTCCGACAGCAGCTCCAGAAGCTTGGCGATGGAGCCCGACAAGGTGTTGGCTTCATTGAAGATTTCGTCGCGTCCGAGACCGGTCAGGCGCGACAGGGTCAGGGCCAGGATGCCGCGCGCCTGTTCGTCGGTAAGGCGGATGCTGTCGCCCTCGACCTTGGTGCGCGGGTCCTGGATCAGGTCGACCAGAGGCATCATGTCGCCGGTCGGCCAGGCCTTGGCGACCAGGCGCTCGCGCGCTTCGGCCGGATCGACCGAGCTGCGGATGATGGCGATGACCTCGTCGATGTTGGCCACGGCGATGGCCAGGCCGACCAGGGTGTGGCCGCGATCGCGGGCCTTGGAGAGCTCGAACTTGGCCCGGCGGACGACGACTTCCTCGCGGAAGTCGACGAAGCAGACCAGCAGTTCGCGCAGGCCCATCTGGACCGGCCGGCCGCGGTTGAGGGCCAGCATGTTGACGCCGAAGCTGGTCTGCACCGAGCTGAAGCGGTGCAGCTGGTTCAGCACCACCTCGGGGGTGGCGTCGCGCTTCAGTTCGATGACGACGCGCATGCCCTGGCGGTCGCTCTCGTCGCGCATCTCGCCGATGCCCTCGATGCGCTTCTCGCGGACCATCTCGGCGATGCGTTCGATCAGGGCGGCCTTGTTCACCTGATACGGAAGCGAGGTGAAGACGATGGCCTCGCGGTCCTTGCGGACCGTTTCGATGGACGAGGCGCCGCGCATGATGACGCTGCCGCGGCCGCTGATCAGGGCCTGGCGGGCGCCGGCGCGGCCGACGATCTCGCCGCCGGTCGGGAAGTCGGGGCCGGGGACGATGTCGAGCAGGGTTTCGAGGCTGACGTCGGGGTCGTCGATCATCGCCAGGCAGGCGTCGACGATTTCGCCGAGGTTGTGCGGCGGGATGTTGGTGGCCATGCCGACGGCGATGCCGCCCGAACCGTTGACCAGCAGGTTGGGAATCCGGCTGGGCAGGACCAGCGGTTCCTTTTCCTTGCCGTCGTAGTTGTCCTTGAAGTCGACGGTGTCCTTGTCGAGGTCGGCGAGGATGTTCTCGGCCGCCCGCGTCATGCGGCACTCGGTGTAGCGCATCTGGGCCGGCGGATCGTTGTCGACCGATCCGAAGTTGCCCTGGCCGTCGATCAGCATCAGCCCCATCGAGAAGGGCTGGGCCATGCGGACCAGGGCGTCATAGATCGATTGGTCGCCGTGCGGGTGGTACTTGCCCATGACGTCGCCGACGACGCGGGCGCACTTCACGTAAGGCTTGTCGTGGGTGTGGCCCTGCTCGCTCATGCTGAACAGCACGCGGCGGTGGACCGGTTTCAGACCGTCGCGGGCGTCCGGCAGGGCGCGGCTGACGATCACGCTCATGGCGTAATCGAGGTAGGATTTTCTCAGTTCGTCCTCGATGGCGATGGGGCTGACTGCGCCCCGCCGGCTGTCATCGGGCGGCGTGTGGTTTTCGTCGGTCAAGGAGAGGGGTAATCCGTGGGTGGGAGCCTGTGGAATCGGCTCGGAACGTGTCACAGTCAGTTAGCATTTGATGACCGGCGGCGCCACCCGCGCGGGCCGGTTTCACCCCCCAGGAGTCCTGAAAATGCGTGGTTTTCTGATTGCTTGCGCCGCTTTGAGCATGGCCGGCGCCGCGGTGGCCGGGCCGGCGTCGGTGACGGTGGCCCTGAAGGGTCCCAAGGGCGAGGATCTGGGCAAGGCCACCCTGACCGAGGCGCCCAAGGGGGTGCTGCTGAAGATCGAGGCCAAGGGGCTGACGCCCGGCTGGCACGGGCTGCATTTCCACGAAAAGGGCGATTGCTCGAGCGCCGATTTCAAGTCGGCCGGCGGCCATGTGCATGGCGGGTCGACCATGGTGCATGGGCTGTTGAACCCGGACGCCAACGAGGCCGGGGATCTGCCGAACCTGTATGTGGCGGCGGATGGGACCGGGGCGGCCGAGGTGTTCAGTCCGTGGACCTCGCTGAGCGGTGAAGGCGGGCGAACGAAGCTTCAGGACGCGGACGGGTCGGCGGTGGTGGTGCATGCCAGCCCGGACGACCATGCGACGCAACCGATTGGCGGCGCGGGCGCCCGGGTGGCGTGTGGGGTGATCGCGGGCGGCTAAGCTGCGCCCTTCTCCCGCTCGTCGGGAGAGGGATCGGTTCAGGTCGCCGACGACGCTTGCTGGGCGGCGCGCCGCTCACTGAGCGCCACCAGCGCCACCCCGACCATGGTGGCCAGGCCGCCGCCGAGCAGTTGCGGCGTGACCTTGTCGCCCATGAAGCCGACGCCGATGGTGCAGCTGACCAGCGGGGTGAGCAGGAACCAGGGGGTGACCCGGCCCGCCTCGCGGCGCTGGACCAGCCAGAACAGCAGGGCCGTGGCCCCGACCGTCGAGGCCAGGGCCGCATAGACCACCAGGCCCCAGATGAAGGGGGTGGCGGTCGTCGCCTTCTGGACGACGTCGGGCTCGAAGGCGAAGGAGGCGGCGAGCAGCACCGGGGCGGCGGCCAACGAGGTCAGGCCCTGCATCTTCAACGGCCGGATGCCCGGGGCGCGGCGCATCAGCACCGTGGCGATGGCCCAGAGGGCGCTGGCCAGGACGCCGATGCCGATGCCGGCCAGGTCGGCGGCCCCGTGCGGGTCGAGGCTCATCCAGGCGACGCCGCCGAAGGCGATCAGCATGCCGGCGACGGCGGCGCGGGGCATGGTCTCCTTGAGGATCAACCAGGCGGCCAGGGCCGTCATCGGGATCCACAGCTGCAGCGCCACGACGATGGGGCTGAGGTTATGAACCATGGCGAAGGCGATATAGACGAGGCCGAAATGCAGCGGCCCGGCCAGCAGCACCAGCGGCAGGATCTGGCGCCACGGCGGCCACGGCGGCTTCATGAACGGCAGCAGGAACAGCAGCGCCACCAGGAACCGGGCTCCACCCATGAACAGCGGCGGCAGTACCTGCGTCGCCACCTTGGCGGCGGCGTTGTTGAGCCCCCAGACCAGGATGATGGCGAAGATCGCCGCCCATTCGGCGCCGGTGAAGGGGGTGCGGGGAGAGGTGCTCACGAGGCGATTGCCTTGACATGTACATGTCTCGGGGTCAACATGTACATATGCCGAAGATCACCCTGACAGAGCTGCGCAAGGACCTGTTCCGGCTGGCCGACAAGGCGCTGGAGACGGGCGAGCCGGTGGTCATCGAGCGCAACGGCCGGACCATGGTGCTGATGGAGGCCGGCAAGCCGTTCGAGCACGCGCCTACGCAGACCTATGCGGAACGGGTGGAGGCTTTTTTCGCCAAGCCCTCGCCCTTCCCGCCCTTCGATATTGATCCCGACGATCACAGTCATTGGACATGGTCGCCAGACGATGCGCTGGATCCTCCCCGTTGATCCAACTCGACACGCATGTCGCGGTTTGGATCGCGACGGGCCAGCGCGAGCGGTTGTCCAAATCGGCTTTCGAAGCCATCAAACGAGGACCACCAATATTATCGCCCATCGTATTACTGGAACTTCAGATCCTCCAGGAAATCGGACGCATAGCAGAATCCCCGGAGGCCATACTGGACTTCCTTCGGAGAGAACTACTGATCGTCGTCGGCGACACGAGCTTCGAAAAGATTGTTGATGCCGCGAAGCCGCTCACCTGGACGCGTGACCCCTTCGATCGATTGATTGCGGCCTCGGCAATCGCCGAAGGAGCCGCGCTCGTCACCGCAGACCGAGTGATCCGCCGGCACCTGCCCGACTCCATCTGGTAGCCGCAGACGATGTGTCCGACTTCCCCACCCGGCTGCGCGTGACACCCTCCCCAAAAAGGGGAGGGAGACGCGCGGCGCCGGCGTTTTTCGTTTCTAGAACGGGATTTCGTCGTCGAGGTCGGCGCTGAAGTCTTCGCGCGGGCCGGAGGGCTGGTTGCGCTGGCCGCCGCCGAAGCCGCCGCCGCTGCTGGAGCCGCCGCCGCCGCCGCCGGAATAGTTGCTGTCGCCATAGTCGCGGTCGCCGCCCGCCCCGCCGCCGTCACGGCCGCCGAGCATGGTCAGTTCACCGCGGAACTTCTGCAGCACGATCTCGGTCGAATACTTCTCGGCGCCCTGGGCGTCGGTCCATTTGCGGGTCTGCAGGGAGCCTTCGACGTAAACGCTGGAGCCCTTCTTGAGGTACTGCTCGGCCACCTTGGTGATGTTGTCGTTGAAGATGACGACGCGGTGCCACTCGGTCTTTTCCTTCTTCTCGCCGCTCTGGCGATCGCGCCAGGATTCCGAGGTGGCGATGGTCAGATTGCAGACCTTGTCACCGGAATTGAGGGTGCGGATTTCCGGGTCCTTGCCCAGATTGCCGATCAGAATGACCTTGTTGACGCTGCCCGCCATGGGGGTTTCTCCATTCGCCCGGCGACCATACGCGCCGGAATCTGGGCGGGACCCTAGACCGCGTTAACGATTGGGGCAAGAACAAAGTTCTCTGTTTGTTCTGATTTGGCCGGGGTTGTCCACAGCAGACTTCAACCTGCCGTTCGCTGAACGAATTTAGTTGCTGGGCATGGCTCCCGGTTGGGCGAGGCGCCCGTCGCCGGTGCGTTCGAGCAGCAGGAACTGGCCGCCGTTCCACTTGGCGCGGCGGAAGATGCCGCGCGGATTGACGATCAGGAAGCTGCCCTGGTAGGCGCCGATCAGCTCGCGGTTGGCGCCGCCCATACGCAGGAAACGCACCCGCATGCCCTCGAGCTCGGCGGCGCAGTACTCGATCTGCGGCACATTGGTCTTGACGACGTTGTACTTGAACGTCTTGCCGTCCTTGGTCACCGCATGGAAGCAGACGCCCTTGTCGTAGGGGGCTTCCGGCTCCTTGTCGCAGGCCGACAGACCAAGCGTGGCGACAACGAGGGCGGCGAGGACAGGCTTCAGCATAATTACAACCTTAAACTCGGGGGTCGGGCCGTCAACCCGCCGGCTCGATGGTGCAGCTGCGATCCTGGCGGGCCAGGGTGCGGAAGCGCTGGTTGTCGTCGCTGATCTCGACCTTGCCGGGCACCAGACGCAGGGTCTGCTGGCCCCAGCGGCCGTAGGTGGCGCGGCCGGAGCGTTCGCACTTGCCGGCGTAGAGGCGCTGGACGCAGGCGTTGAGGCTCATGCCCTCCAGCCTGGTCCAGGTCGCGTCGGCGTAGCGCCAGCAGGCGTTGCCGTCGGCGACCGGGGTCGGCACGGGGGCCGGGGCCGGGCCGGCGGTGGGTGGCGGCGCCTGGGCGATGACGGGCGGGGTCAGGTCGGTGGGTGGCAGGGGGGCGACGATGGCGCCGGTGGCGCCGGTGGCGGCCAGAGCGCCGGTCTCGTCGACGCCGACATCGAGGGCGCCGGTGGCGACGCCGTTGCGCTTGGCGCATTCGGCCAGGGTGATCTCGCCGACGAACTGGCCCTCGACGAAACAGCGAATCGGGCGGGTGGCGTCGAGCTTGGTGTCGTCGTCGCGGCCGTTCTCAACCACCAGGCCGCCCTGGCTGGCAGGCGGCGGTTTGTCGGGGCCTTTGGCGCCGCTGGCGATGCCCAGGGCGATCAGGGCGCCCAGCACAACGGCGAGCAGGGCCCCGAGGCCCAGAACGACGCGGCGATCCTTGAGAAAGTCCATGCTCGAAGCGCTATCGCGTCATTGCGACGGTTTCAAGCTCAGGACCACTTTGAGGCGGGTTAGCCGCCGGAAAGCCGGTTCAGCGCCGCCGTGTAATTGGCGATCTGGCTGGTCAGGTAGGCCGGCACCGGGCCGCTGGCGGCGGCCTTGGTCACCGAGGCCGGCTTGGCGGCGGTTTCCAGGTCCTTGTAGGCGCTGCGGATCGAACTCATGGCCTTGGACAGCACCAGCTGGGCGTTGCGGATGGCGTCGTCGTCCTTGAGGTTGATGTCGTTGGCCAGCCCCAGGCCGTAGATGTTGCCGTTGCCGTCGGCGGCGACCGACTTGCCGTCCTTCATCACCGTGTTGCGGACGACGCCCTCGGTCAGGCCGAGCGCCTCGAGCATGTTCTTGCCGCCCTTGCCGGGCAGCACCTCGACGGTGTCGTTGGCGCTGGCCGGGACGATCTTGATACGGCGGAACTCGCCGTCGGCGACGACGGTGACCTTGGCGCGGTAGCCCCCTGCCCGCTTGATCTTGGCGGCCAGGGTTTCGAGGGTGTCGTCGGCCGACAGGGTGATGGTGGCCAGGGCGCCGCCCTCGCGGGTGCGGATCTGGAACTGGTCGCCGGCCCGGGCCGAGGTGGCCGAGGTGATCTTCTGGCTGTCGGTGAAGGTCATGCCGCCCCGCGGCAGGCCGAAGGTGTCGAGGACCGAGGCGCCCGAGGCGTCCACGGCGATCGAGGTCGGGGTGACGTAGCCGTCCTTGCCGGTGATCCGTTGCGCCGAGTTGGCGACGCCGCTGAACGGATCCAGCTCGACGATGTAGCCGTCCTTGCTGGCGATCGGGACCGAGCCGCCGGGCAGGTTGTCGCCGGCCACGCCGGTCAGCCAGACCTTGCCATTGGCCACAGCCATGCCGGTCACCGTGTCGTCCTTGCTGCCGCCGTAGTAGGCGAGCGCGTCGGCGGCGGTGCTGGAAAGGTCCGTCGACAGGCGGGCCGCGAAGCCGTCCATGCCGCCGGCGTGGGCGCTGGCCGGTGTTCCGAGGGCCAGGGCGGCGTTACGACTCGAGCCGCCGATATAGAGCTGGCCGCCGTCGAGCTTGATGCCGGCCAGGGTCCCGCCTTCGAGATCGCCGAGGTCGCGCGTGGCGCCGGCGACGGGGACGCCGCCGGTGACGTCGAAGCTGCGCAGGACCGCGTGCTTGTCCTCCATGCCGGCGACGATGACCTGGCTGCCGTTGACCACCAGGCCTTCGACCGCTTCGTCGGCCGCCGTGCCGAACTGCTTGGTGAATTGGGTGACCGGGATACCCTTGGCGCTGGTGGTGATGGCCGTCAGGTAGCCGTCCCAGCCGCCCGCGGCGCCGCCGGCCCCGGGCATGTTGGATTTGGTCTTGCCGCCGACATAGACGGTGCCGTCGCCGCCGAAGGCGACGGCGGTGGCCTCGTCGGCCTGCAGGGCCCCGCGCCGCTGGGTCCAGACCTCGTCGCCCTTGGCGTCGTAGAGGGTGACGAAGCTGTCGCTCAGGGTCGAGGTGGGGCCGGAGTTGATCGGGCCGTTGGTCGTGCCCTCCATCTGGCCGGTGATCGAGCCGGCGATGGCCACCTTGCCGTCGGCCGACAGGGTCAGGGCATTGGCCTTGACCGTCCCGACCGCGCCGAGCGTGCGGGTGTAGAGCAGCTGGCCCTGGGAATCGTATTTCAGCAAGGCGATGTCGTTGGCGCCCTTGATGGCCTGGCCGTCGATGTCGCCGGTGACCTCGGCCAGCATGTAGACCGAGCCGTCGGCCCCGACCTGGCTGTCCTTCACGCCGGCGACGGTCTTGGCGAGGCCGTTGGAGAACACCCGCGAGCCGACGCCGCCGGGCGTCGTGGCGGCGGCCGTCTTGATCATGCTGGAGGCATAGACGGCGTCGTCGGTGGTCTTGTCCTTGTCCGGGTCGGGGTTGCCGGCCGTGGTGGCGACGTAGACGGCCGGGGCGGCGGCCGGGGCGCTGAAGGACAGCGCCTCGGCGCTGTCGCCGGAGACCTTGAAGGCGAACTTGTCGCCGGTGGCCGGCAGGGTGACCTTGGTGGCGCCCGTCGTGACCACTTTAGGTTCTCCGGGCGTGCGGGCGACCGAGAAGCGGGTGGTGATCCCGGCGGCGGAGAGCTTGGAATTGATGAAGCTGGCGACGCTGCTCATCGAGCGGGTGCCGGTCATCTCGCTGAGGTCGATGTTGATGTTCTGCGTGCCGCTCAGCTTCTTGACCGAGATGGTGAAGTTGGCCGCGCCGGCGAACTGGGCGACCGCTTCGGACGAGGTCCCCTCATGCACGGTGCCGGTGGTGTAGGCGTAGTTGGCGCGCGGCACCCCGACCTTGGTCTTGTCGCTGAGCATGGCCTCGCCGCGGGTCAGGCGGATCTCCTCCATCTTGACGCTGTCGGCGTAGGCCACGGTCTCGGCCAGGCCCTTGGTGAACAGCTTCTCGATCTTGGTCTTCTCGAGGTCGGTGACGCCGCGAACGTTCATCCGCTCGGCCAGGCCGGTCAGGGCGTTGAGGCCCTGGAACAGCGAGAACAGCTTCTTGTAGTCGCTGCTGGCCCCGGGCAGGTCGAGGACGGCGGCGTTCTCGTCGATGAACCGCCGGCCCATCATCACCGTCTCGACCAGGGCGTTGGCGCGCGGGGCGACGGAGTTGGTCGCCCAAGGGGCGGTGGGGGCGTACTTGACCTTGCCCGTGCCGGTAGAGCCCGTCGCCAGACTGGAGGTCTGGCCGGTTCGCGACTGGTAAAAACCCAGCAGAAGGGACGAGTCGATGCTGGTCACGGTCGGTCTCTGACGTGCGGACACACGTCTTCGCGGCCATTATCGCGCGGGCGGGGTTTACGGGGTGTTAGGACGCCGGTTTCAGGCTGCGATCATCCGGCCATCGACCAGCACCGCCCTGGCCTTTTCGCGGCGGGCCTGCCAGTCGGGGCTGAGGATGCCCAGCAGCACGACGTCGCGGCGCTGGCCGGCCTTGAGCACATGGCCGCGCAGGTAGCCTTCGCGGACGAAGCCGGTGGCGGTCATCATCTTCAGGGCGTTGTCGTTGTCGGCCATGACCTCGGCCCAGACCTTGTCGAGGCCCATCTCGCAGAAGGCCTTGTCGAGGCCCAGCACCTGGGCGGCGCGGCCGATGCCGCGGCCCCGGCTCTCGGCGTCGCCGACGAACCAGTTCCAGGCGGCGCGCTGGTGGTGGCTGGCCAGGCCGGTCAGGGTCATGATGCCGGCCGGCTTGCCGTCGCGGGTGATCATCCAGCCGCGGCCGTCGTGGCCGGCCAGCAGATCGACGAACCAGCGCTGGTGGGCGCCGCGGTCGGGCACGGCGGCGTCGGACATCCAGCGGTCGACCGACGGCTCCTGGCGCCAGCGGTAGAGCTGTTCCTCGTCGCCGGGTTCCAAGTCGCGAAGGTCGATCATGGGCTGAGTTTAGAGCCGAACGTCAGCCCTGGAACAGCTTGAGCACGATCTGCGGCGCCTGGTTGGCGATCGACAGGGCCTGGGCGCCGAGCTGCTGCTGGACCTGGAGGGCCTGAAGCCTCGCCGATTCCTTGGCCAGGTCGGCGTCCACCAGGTTGCCGATGCCGCTGTTGAGCACGTCGGTCAGCTTGGAGATGAAGGTGTTGTGGGCTTCGATCTGCTTGGCTTGGGCGCCGATGTCGCCGAGCGCCTGGTTGACGTTGTCGATCGAGGCGTTGAGCTGCGTCAGGATGCCGGTCGCCAGGGTGGCGGTGGTGATCGAGGCGCCGGCCGCGACCGTCAGGATCGAGCCGCCAAGCGACAGGTTCTTCACCGACAGGGTGATGTAGGCGTTGGCGTCGGCGTTGGCGAGGAAACGGATGTTCGTCGTCAGCGAGCCGTTGAGCAGGTTGGCGCCATCGAAGTTGGCGTTGGTCAGCGACTGGGTGATCTGCTTCAGGGTGGCCTTGAAGTCGCTATCGAGCGCCTTGCGCGACTGGGCGTCGATGGAGGGGTCCATCGCCGCCACGACCTTTTCCTTCAGGACGTTGAGCAGGTCGGAGACCGTCTCGCCGGCGGTCAGCGCCACGTCGGAGACCGAGGTCGCCCGGTCGAGGCTCATCTTGACCGCCGAGAGCGCGCCGATGTCGGCGCGCTGGGCCTGGGCGATGCCCCAGACCGAGGCGTTGTCCTTGGCCCCCTGGACCTTCAGGCCGGTGCTGATCCTGCCCTGGACGCTTTCCATGGCATCGTTGGACTTGTTGAGGTTCTGCAGGGCAATCAGGGCGGCCTGATTGGTGTGCACGCCGATGGTCATGGACCGTCTCCAGGAGCGCCGTCCGGCGCGGGGCGGTCGCCGATTCGGCCGCCTGTTCCCGTTCAGGCTAGCGGGCCAACCGTTGGCGTATGGTTAACGCCGCAGAAACCATGATCGCCGCCGTCGCGGTGCGACGTCGGTGAGAAAAGAGCGACCGGCCAGCAAGAAGCCGGTGAGGGGTAAGCGGTCAGTCCCGCGTGTCGACCACCAGGCCCGGATTGTAGTCCTCGGAGCTCATCGCCCTGAGGACGCTTTCACGGGGCAGCTGCTGAACGATCTCGCCGGTGCGGCGGTCGAGGGTCTTGTAGACGAAGGCGCCGGTGGCCTCGTCTTCCTCGATCACCAGACGGAGGTCGGCGTTCTGACCCTTGGGGGTCGGGGCGGCCGGCTCGGCGACGGGTTGAACCGGTTGCGCGATCATCGACGCGACGGGTTCGGGGACAGCTCGGATGTTGGCTATGCTGTTGCTCATGTCTCCCACAGCGCCGGGGCTTGTCGCGCCGGCGTCTCCTGCCAAAAGCCCCCCGCCAGGCGGCGAAGGGATATGCGCGTGAAGAGGGGCGGACGCTGATGCGCCCGCCCCCGATCACTGTGCCGTTAGCGGAACAGACCCAGCAGCGACGAAGCCGAGGAGTTGGCGATCGACAGAGCCTGCACACCGAGCTGTTGCTTGGTTTGCAGCGCTTGCAGACGGGCGCTTTCCTTGGCCAGGTCGGCGTCGACGAGGTTACCCACGCCGGCGTCCAGGCTGTCCTGCAGCTTGCCGATGAAGCCGAGGTGCGTTTCCAGCGACTTCGAACCGGTGCCCAGCTTGGCCAGGGCGGCCGAAGTGTTGGTGATCGAGGCGGTCACCAGCGCCAGAGCGGCGGCGGCGGTGGTCGCGGTGGAGAACGACGTGGTCGCCGTCACCGTGACGTTCGAGCCACCGAGGGCGAGCGACTGCGCCGCGACCGTCAGCTTCGAGGAGCCGTCGGAGTTGGCGAGCGCCGCGATGGTGGTGCCCGAAGCCTTGATCATGTTGGCGCCGTTGAAGTCGGCGTTGGTCACGGCCTTGCCGATCTGGTCACGAAGCGACTTGAAGTCTTCGTTCAGAGCGGTGCGGCTCGCGGTATCCAGCGAGGTGTCCGCGGCGGCCAGGGCCTTTTCCTTCATCTGGGACAGCAGGTCGTTGACCGACTCACCGCCCGCGATGGCCACGTCGACGACCGAGATCCCGCGTTGCAGCGAGTCCTTGACGGCGTTCAGGGCATTGGAGGTGGATTTTTGGCTTTGGGCGATGGCGTAGACGGCGCCGTTGTCCTTGGCCGAGGAGACCTTCTTGCCGGTGTTGATCCGGTTCTGGACTTGATCCAGTTCACGGTTCGTGGCGTTGAGGTTCTGCAGGGCGACCATAGCGCCCGTATTCGTGTTCACGCTGTTCAGCGCCATAACGATAAGTCCCTATTCAAGGTGTCTGGCGTCATTTTGACGGCCAGGAGCATTTTGCTCGGGGACCAAGGCTGCAAATGCCGGGCCAGAGCGGCAGGATTGACCGGCAGGCTCAAGCCTTTGAATTTATGACGTTATAGGTCTGTTAGGCATGGCCCGGACCGGCAGGAATTGCCGGTCCGGGCCGGCCCCGGCAGTTATTGCCGGGTGCGGGTGGGCAGGAATGGCCGGATGTCAGGGCCGGACGCGCAGGGTGACGCCAAAGGTCCGGGGGTCGCCCAGGGTTCCGGCCACGGCGCCGGTGTTGCCGGCTCCGAGCGTCAGGTAATAGAGCTCGTCGCCGAGGTTGCGGGACCAGGCCTGGACGTCCCAGCGGCCGTCGGCGGCGCGGAGGCCGGCCCGCAGGTTGACGATGTCGTACTCGGGGATCAGCGAATAGGTCGACAGCGAGGCCGTGGTGTAGAAGTTCGAGCGGTAGCTGTAGTCACCGCCGATATAGAACTCCGCCTCGCCGCCGCCGATCTGGCCGGCCTGCCAGTGCGCCTCGGCCCCGGCCGATACGGCCCATAGAGAGGCGCCGGGCAGGCGGCGGCCGGAGAGGTCGCAGACGGTCCTCAGATGGATCTCGATCGGGCAGGCCGCCTGTTCGTAGGAGACATAGTCGGCGGCGTTGTAGGTAACCGAGCCATAGACCGAGAGCCATTCCGCGGGCGCGGCTTGCAGGTCGACCTCGACGCCGCGGCTGCGCACCTTGCCGGCGTTGGTCAGCGAGCTGACGTTGTTGATCAGGTTGACCTGGGTGGTCTGGTAGTTGTCGTCGTCGGTCCAGAACAGGGCGAGGTTGGCGACCAGGCGGCGGTCGAACCAGCTGGACTTCAGGCCGGCCTCATAGGCGTCGATGGTTTCCGGCCCGATGACCGGGTCGACGGCGCTGGCTCCGGCGGTGTTGATGTTCGAGAGGTTGATGCCGCCGGCCTTGTAGCCCCGCGAATAGGTGACATAGCCGAGCAGGCCGGGGCGGAAGGTGTAGGACGCCGTCACCTGGCCGGTCAGGGCGGTGTCGGAGGCCTCGGTCTCGAAGGCGTTGGCGACGCCGAAGCGGGCCCGCAGGGCCTGGGCGGTGGCGCGGTCGGCCGGCGAGAGGGCCGAAAGGTCGCGGCCCGTGGCGGTCTGGTCGAAGTAGCCGGTGATCTCCTCCCAAGTGTAGCGCAGGCCGACGGTCAGCTCGAGTTTGTCGACCGGGCGCCAGGACCCCTGGGCGAAGACGGCCGCGCTCTGGGTCTCGGGGCTGGAGTGGCTGACGATGAAGTAGTCGTTGAGCGCCGCCGAACGGGCGGCGGCCGAGCCGGCGGCGGGGGCCAGGAACCAGTCGGCGCCGGCCGGGCCGTAGCGGTTGATGGCCTCGGCCTCGATGTCCTGCCAGAACCAGTGCAGGCCGACGACGTAGTCGAAGTCGCGCTCGCCGGCCGAGGCCAAGCGCAGTTCCTGGCTGAACTGCTGCTGTTCGTTCTCCTGGTGAAAGTCGATCGCGGCCGAGGCGGTCGTGCCGTCGGCGTCGTTGTGCGGATACCAGTTCCAGAAGCGGTAGCTGGTCACCGAGGTCAGCACATGGCCGGGCAGCTGCCAGTCGGCGATGGCGGCCAGGCCGCCGTGGTATTCGAAATAGTTGTTCTTGGTGTTGGTCGAGACCCGGCGGGCTTCCGGATTGATCGGCAGCGGCGTGAAGCCGACCCGGGCGGCGCGGGCCAGGTAGCCGTTCGGATAGGCGGCGCCGTCGTCGGCATAGTTGGTGAACAGGCCGGTCAGCACCGTGGCGCTGGTGTTGGAATACTGCTGGCCGTAGTCGGCGATGACCCGCACCGACAGGGCGTCGGTCGGGGTGGCGAGCAGCTGAATGCGGCCGCCGAAGTCGTGGTAGTCCTGGGTGCGCTCGCCGTCGAAGACATTGCGGTTGAAGCCGGTGCGCTGGGTGTTGGCCAGCGAGATGCGGGCGGCGAGCTTGCCGTCGATGAGGACGGCGTTGGCCGCGGCGTGGGCCTGGAAGTACTCGTAGTTGCCGCCGCTGACGTCGGCGGTGAAGCTGTTCTCCCAACCTGGCGCGCGGGTGCCGATGACCACGGCCCCGGCCGAGGTGTTCTTGCCGAACAGGGTGCCCTGCGGCCCGCGCAGCACCTGCACGCTCTCGATGTCGCCGAGGTCGAACACCGCCTGGCCCGGGCGGCCGAGGTAGACCTGGTCGAGATAGACGCCCACCGCCGGCTGCAGGCCGTCGTTGTAGACCGAGACGTTGTTGCCCAGCCCCCGGATGTTGATGCTGGTGTTGCGCGGATTGGTGACGGTGACCACCAGGCTGGGAGCCAGCTGCTGCAGGTCGCGGACGTTGGTCGCCCGGCGTTGCTCGAGGGACTCGCCGGTATAGGCCGAGATGGCGACCGGCACCGACTGGGCGCTCTCCTCGCGGCGCCGCGCGGTGACGATGATCTCCTCCACCTCGGAGTCGGCGGCGGCGGCCCCCTCCCCTTCGGCGGCCCAGGCGGCGGCGGCCGGCAGGGACGACAGGGCGGTGGCCGCCAGCAGGGCCGCCAGCGTGCGGCGGCGGACGGTCGGATCGGTCTGGAACATGGGAAAGGCCCCCTCTGGCCGGTTGGGATCGAGGGGTGACCGTGTATTCCTATTAAATCCGTGGGAAATATAGAATTGTAAAAAGCACCTGCAGTTTTTTGCAAAGGCCGCACCGTCCTATTCGGCTCTACACAAGCGCTGGCGAGCGAAAATTGCGGAGTTTTTCTAATGACAACCAACTGGACGCGATGGATCGGAGCCGGCGTCGCCGTGACCCTGGCGCTGGGCCCGCCAGCCCCGACGGCCACCGGCCAGCCTGCGCAGGCCCCACGCCGGCCGAACTTCCTGGTCATTGTCGCCGACGACCTGGGTTTTTCCGACCTGGGGGCCTTCGGCGGCGAGATCTCCACCCCCAACCTCGACGCCTTGGCGGCGCGCGGCGTGCGGATGACCGGCTTCCACACCGCCCCGACCTGCTCGCCGACCCGCTCGATGCTGATGTCGGGGATCGACAACCACCGGGCCGGCCTCGGCTCGATGGCCGAGACCGTCACCGAGGTCCAGACGGGCGCGCCCGGCTACGAGGGCTATCTCAGCCATGATGTCGCCAGCCTGCCCGAGGTGCTGCACGACAACGGCTACCGCACCGTGATGTCGGGCAAATGGCACCTGGGCCGCGAGGAGGACCAGTCGCCGGAAGCGCGCGGCTTCGACCGCTCCTTCGCCCTGCTGCAGGGGTTGTCCAACCACTTCGGGGCCGACCAGAACCCCGCCTGGGCGGCGGTCGACAACGCCCCGACCTATCGCGACGGCCGCAAGGTGGTGCGCTTTCCCGACGGCGCCTATTCCAGCGACGTCTTCGCCGACCGGCTGATCGGCTTTTTGAAGGAAGACACCGCCCGGCGGCCCTTCTTCGCCTACCTGACCTTCACCGCGCCGCACTGGCCGCTGCAGGCCCCGCCGGAACTGATCGCCAAGTACAAAGGCCGCTATGACGCCGGCCCCGAGGCCCTGCGTGAGGAACGGCTGGCGAGGCTGAAGGCGCTGGGGCTGGTCCCGCAGGACGCCGTGCCCCACCCGCTGGTCGGCGTGCCGGCCTGGTCCAGCCTGACGCCGCAGGAGCGGGCCTTCGAGGCCCGCAAGATGGAGGTCTATGCGGCCATGGTCGAACAGCTCGACCGCAATGTCGGGCGGGTGGTGCAGGCGCTGAAGGACACCGGCGCCTACGACAACACCGTCATCGTCTTCATGTCCGACAACGGCACCGAGGCGACGCCCTTCACCGCGCCGCGCCTGGTCGATGCGGAGAAGGCCAAGACCCTGTCGATCGACAACAGTCTGGGCAATGTCGGGGCCGGCAATTCCTACGTCGGCTACGGACCGGGCTGGGCCCAGGCCGGCTCGGCGCCGGGAAGGCTGCACAAGGGCTATGTCACCGAGGGCGGCATCCGCGCGCCGGCCATCGTCGCCGGGCCCGGCGTCGGCGGGCCGCGGATCATCGACGCCTTCCTGCATGTGAAGGACATCCTGCCCACCCTGCTGGAACTGGCCGGCCTGACGCCGCCGGCGACGCGCAACGGCAAGCCGGTGAAGCCGGTCGAGGGCCATTCCTGGAAGGCGGTCCTGGCCGGTGGCTCAGGGCCGGTCTGGCGGGCCGACGAAGCGGTCGGCTGGGAGCTGTTCTACCGCCGGGCCCTGCGCAAGGGCGACTGGAAGGCGGTCTATCTGCCCAGGTCGCCGGATGGCCTGCCCTACTCCCGGGAAAACCCGCTGCCGGCCGACTGGGAGCTCTACAATCTGGCGTCCGATCCCGGCGAGACGACCAACCTGGCCGCCCGCGACCCGGACCGGCTGCGCGAACTGGTCGCCGACTGGGACCGCTACGCCCACGATGCGGGGGTGGTTATTCCGCCGCCGGGCGTCCCGAAAGCGCCCGCCGCGGCCAGCCGCTAGAGGGACCCGCCCTCGATCGCCGGCGGCTGGTTGTCACTGCTTCCACTGCGCCTTCTTCGACAGCAGCCAGGAGAAGTCGCCGGTCCCGGACTTGGCCACGCCGTTTCCGGTCTTGGGATTGTAGGCGCTGTAGACGCCGGCCGAGGAGTGGCAGCCCATGCAGGACTCCGAGGCGAAGACGGTCGCCCCGTTGTCGGTCGGCGGCACGGCGTGGCCATTGAAGAAGACCGTGCAGCCGGGGCCGCCGCCGATGTTGCAGGCCGGGCTGTTGCCGCCCTGGAAGTAGGTTTCCATGGTGATGTTGGTCAGGAAGACGGGCGTGGGATCGCCGCCCGGCTTGTTGGCGATGCTGTTCGGCAGCGGGCCGGCGCCGTCGGTGGCCGGGGCGGAGGGGTCGGTCGGCCACTGGGTGTCGATCAGCTGATAGTACTGCCAGACCGAGCCCATCTTCGCCATGGTGGCGCGGACCTGGTCGTTCAGGGCCTGTTTGGCGTCCGGGATCGGCACCGAGCGCCAGACCTGGGTCGGGGTGCGGGGATAGACGCCGTCCGGGCCGGCCACCGGCAGGACGTTGACGGCGCAGAGCTCGCAGTTGGGATTGAAAAAGCTGGGCTTCAGGCCCGGGTTGGCGACCGGGTCGACGCTGAGGTTGTCGACATGCTCGAAGGTCGACCAGATCCACTGCGGCGACGACGCGGACTTGTGGGCGATGTGCATGCCGACCAGGCCCAGGCGGACCTGGCGGGTGATCTCGTTATTGTTGGCGTCCTCGTCCTTGATGTAGCCGTCGACGGTGAAGAAGCGGCCGCTCTTGTCCTCGGCGGCGCTGAGCACCTTCCAGGCGACCTTCAGCTCGAACGCGCCGCTGTCGTTGGTGGTGTCGATGCCGGCGGGCATGACGACCGTCTTCTTGGCGGCGGTGAAATCGAGCTGGCCGTTGATGTTGTAGAGGCTGTTGCCGCAGAGGTAGGTCACCTCGTTCTTGTCGATCATGATCTCGTAGTAGACGAACTGGCCGTTCTGATCGATCAGCGGGCCGCTGAAGGCCTGCTGGATGTCGTTCATCGGCGTGTTGACGTTGAGCTCGCCGACCGCGGAGATGACGCCGAGCAGGCGGGTGGTGCGCGGGTTGGCGGCGTGGGCCTCGGCCGGGAAGGTTCCGAGGCCGGCGAACAGCGGCGCGGCGGTGTCGGCGGCGACGGCGGCGGCCTTGATAAGGCCGGGCTTGGCGCAGGCGGCGGGCGTGCCGCCGTTGGTGCGGAAGATCTGCGGGCTGGTGTTCCAGCTGGTCCAGCGCGGCGCGCCGAAGCTGGTGTCGGTCAGCCTGGGGGCCGGCCGGCCGTCGTCGTTGGTCGGCCAGGCCAGGGCGAAGAACATCTGCCAGCTGTAGAGGTCGAACTCGCGCTGCACGCGGTCGAATTCATTGTTATTTTCCAGCTTGGTCTTCAGGGCGGTGTCGACGTCGCCGGGAAGTTGCGGGGTGACGGCGGGCGCGAAGTTGGGGAAGGCCTTCAGGTAGGGCGCCGTGGAGGTCTGGGTGGCGGCCGACTGCGCCCAGAGGGCCAGGGGCGCGACCAGCGCGATGCCGACCGCGGCGGCGGCGGCGAGGGTGCGACGATGCATCATGGGTCTCTCCCGAAGACGGTCTGGCCGAAGGAACGCGGGGAACGCGAGGGGCGGCAACGTCATCGACAGCACAGGCCGGCGGCCCCGGGTCCGGTCGGACAGAGAGTGACCCGTATTGGTTGATTGAGTCAATATTCGCGCGGAACGTGTTTGCACTTCGGCGGGGCCTACGCCGGCACCTCGCTCTGCCGGCAAAATCCTGACTGGGATTGGCCGATCCGGCTAGACTGGCGGTGATGACCCTCTCGCTACAGACCGCTCTCGACAATCTTCGCACCGCACTTCGGGCCCTCGATGACAGCGGTTCCGACGGCTTCGAAGGCCTGCTGGCCGTGGTGTTCGGCAAGATCACCGGCCATGCCTTCAGACTGGCTACCGCGGGCCGCCAGCTCGGGGTTGATGGCCAGACCCTGGACGAGGGTCCGTTCATCGCCTTCGAAGCCAAGCTATACAAGGACAGGGTCCCGAGCACAGAAGTCTACAACAAGATCACCTCGATCGCCGCCAAGGACCGGCAACCGGACGTCTGGGTCCTGGGCGCGACCGCCGAGGTCGGCACCCAGACTCTGGAGACCTTGAGCGCGGCGAGCCGGCGGTTCGGGATGTCCGTCCGGCTCCTGGACTGGCCGCCGGCGGCGGCGCTGCCGCCGCTGGCGGTGGTCTGCGCTATGGCCGGCGCCGAGGTGGCGACGTTCCTTGCCCGGCACATGAAGAAGGGTCCCTCGAACCAGGAGGTCGAGGCGGCGCTGGCGACGATCGCGGCCGCGCCGACCTTTGAGGCGGACGCGGCCGAGATCCGCAGCGGGCTGTCTGAGCCAACCCTTGGTCCACCCATCGCCCTTGAGCGGAACACGCAATGGCTGCGGGCGGCCTTCAAGGATCGTCGCAGAGCGAAGGCCGAATTCGGCCAGGCGCTGGCGCCGGACGACCCGGACGACAGTATGCTGCGGGCGCGGCCGCGCCAGGGCCTCGCGAAGCAGCTTTCCGATGCCGTGGAAGCGCCGTCCACGGGCGGCGTCATCGCGGTGGTCGGACGCGAGGGCGCCGGCAAGTCCTGGCTGGTGGCTGAATCCTGGCGTTCGCAGGCGCGGCCCGCCCTGACCCTCATCGTACCGGCGACCGACATCAGCGGCGACGGATCGGCCTCGGCCTTTGACGATCTTCTCGTCAAGGCCCTGATCCGCCAGACGGGTGAGGTCGAGGGGCCAGACGTGATCGGGCGGTGGCGACGGCGACTGGCGGCCTGGGCGAAGACGCCGCCGGATCGGCCGCGCTTCGTGATCCATGTCGACGGGTTGAACCAGAACTTCCATTTCCGCTGGCCGCGCTGGCTGGATGGCGCGGCGGCGCGCACCCAGGAGTTGGGCGGCGTGCTGGTCGTCACGGCGCGTCAGGCCTATTTTCGCGACGATATCAAGGACACCCTGACGGGCCCGGTCCGTCTCATCGAGATTCCCGAATGGACGCCCGGCGAACTGCGGACGATCCTCGCGGAAGAAGGCGTCGACGGCTCCGGACTCGGCGAAGAGGTCCTAAAAGGCCTGCGCAATCCCCGCCTGCTGGGGATCGCCTTCGACCTGTTGCGGCGGCGCGCGATCCGGGATTTCCGCGAACTGACCCCCGGGCGTCTGCTGTTCGAACATATCCGGATCGCCGGCGATCCGGCCGTCTCGCAATCGGCCATCGCCTTCCGCGACCGTCTGGCCCGGCATGCCCGCGACGTCCTTGGAAGGATCGAGGCGCAGGCGGATCAGGACCGGCTGGTGTTCGACGGCGCGGCAGCAGCGGAGCCGCACCTGTTGTCCGACATGCTGGTCCGGGTGGCGGACGGGAACTACTTCAGGGCCCTGGCCGACGACCCCATTCGCTATGAGCTGACCGACGATGGCCTGGCCGTTGCCCTCGGCCTGTCGATCCTGCAGGCGCTGGCGCGGGTGCACAGGAACCAGGGCGACGTCCGGGAGGCCCTGCGGGAATTGCTGGAGCCGATCGAGGCGCTGGACCGGACGGCGGAGGTTATCCTCGAGGCGCTGGTCTATGCCTGCCTGGACGACAATCCGGCGCCTGTCGTCCGCTCGGCGCTGATCGACGCCTTCGTCCGCCTGCAGAATCCGCCGCCCACCGCCTTCGATCCCTTTGTCGCGGCCGTGCGGCAGCGGCCAGGCGAGGCGCTCAATGCTCTGTACATGGTCGCCACGACCGGGGGCTATGTTGCCCACCGCAACTGGCTGGTCGCTGCATTGCGCGGTTGCTGGGACGACGACGCGGGGCGGGCCTGCCTGACCGAGCGCATCAACGACTGGCTGCGGCTCTATACCGTGTCGTCCAAGGTCGGCGACCATTTCGGGCAGTCGACAGAAGAACGGGATCGGGAACGGGTCCGGCTGCGCGAGAAGATCAATGACCGCCTGGCCCTGATGTCGCCGGCCGAACGCGGGCTGCTGGCCGAGATGCGGCCGGCGGAGTTCAACCCCGGACAGCTGACCCTGGACGCCCTCACCCTGCTGGCCGGGCAGCCCCTGGCGGGTTTTGCCGCCGGCCTGGCGTCCTGGGCCTTCGCGGACGCGCTGAACAGTCGCGCCTATAACGCCACCGACCGGTTTCAAGCTCTGATCCGATACAATCGTCGCGACTGGAGGGCCTGTCGCGACGCCCTGCTTGCCGCCGCCGCGCGCCTCGACGGGCCGGAAGCCTCGTCGACCGGACAGTGGTCGCGCGTCACCATCCTGCGGGCCACCGCCACGCCGAATGACACCGCCGAGGCGGAGGCCCTGGCGGAGCGCTTGATCGCCGGCCGGGACAGGCCGGGCGCCTGGAGGCTGGTCGAGGACTACTGCGCTACGGACCCTTGCGATCCCGATGCGCCCCTGCCGTCCAATATCCAGACGACGGCCAGGCGATACCGGCGCGTGAATACGGCGGCGATGAGCAAGGAGCGCGAGGGAGGCCACGACCGGCATTTCTTCGAAGAAGCGCTGCCCGGCGTCGCCCGCTTCCGGCCCAGGAGCGCCGTCGCGGTCCAGCGGCGCTACATCGACGATGTCCTGCGCCAGACCGGTCGCGACCTGATGCTGGGCGTCACCGATCTGGGCGTGCGGTCAGCCTTGCTAACTCCCGCGAACAGGGCGGCGCTGCTGACGTTGGCCGGCGCCTTGAGCGCGCCCCGCGATCCCAAGGCCCGGGCGACATCGGACGCCTGGGTGACGTCCCAATATGCGTTGTTCCTGGTCTATCCCTACCTGACCGGCGACCAACAGCTGGAAATCCTGATGGCGTTGCCGCCTCACGGGCCGGTGCTGCTGCAGGTCATCGACGTGCTTAAAATCGGGCGGGCGGAAACCGTGCACCGAGCCCTCGCCGCCGCTATCGCATCCGAAGAAGAGACCCGGGTCTATGCCGCCCTGGCCTTCGCCGGCCTGTCCGGCGCCAAGGTTTCGCGAAAGACGCGCGCCCTGATCAGCGACCTCCTCGCCGATCCGCGCACGGTTGTCAGGGGTCTGGCCATGGCGGTCGTCCGGCAACTGGATGACCGCGCCCTGATCCAACGCTTCGCCGACAGCCGATGGAGCGCCTGGGAGGCTGACGGAGACGGCCGGATGATCGAGGCCTGGCACGGCTCACGCCTGCTGGTTCGAGCGCTGGAACTGGACCTCATCGATGGCGAGCGGGTGCTCGACCGGATCACCTTCGGCCAGTACAGCCGCGCGGCGGGCAGCCCCAGGCTGGCGCCGCTCGATATCGCCGAACGCCTCGGCGGCGCCGTCGACCGGGCGATGGCCCACGAGCCGGCGTTCGAGCCCCCGCCCGTGGAGCAGGCGTTGGAACCTGACCGATCCGTCGGGCCTGCCTTCCTGTCACTGTCCAACCCCGTCCGCCGCCGCATCTTCGAGACACTGCTGCAGGACATGAATGAGACCGACGAGCAGTTTCACGATCGGCAAACCCAAGCCTGGGACTCCTTTCAGCGGTTCGACAACCTGCTGACGGCGGACCGCGCCCGGCTGATCATCGACGATGTCGGATTCCCCGCCGTGGCCGCCTGCGTCGATCATGTGCCCGGCTGGGGGGAGCGCATCGCCCGGCGCATTATCGCCGCGCCGATGGCGGCGCGAAGCCACGTGCGAAACTTTTCCCTGCGGTTGTCGCGGGCGCTGTCCGGCGCGGAGGCGCAACTCGGCGCCGAGCTCTATGCGGCCGTCGAGGGGGCGCATGCGTTCGTCACCCTGCAGGAGGGCCTGGCGAAGATCCCGCTGGAGGTGATGAGCGCCTGGCGGGCGGTAGACAACGAGGTCTGGGACAGGTTGCGGCGGGACCGGCTGGACAAGGCCGCCTCTGACGCCGCCCTGGCCCAGGAAGTGATGGCGGCGCTGATGGCCGGCCGGGAGTCGGCGATCCTGCAGTACGCCCGCGACTGTCTTGGCCAAGAGCAACCGGTCAGGGTCGCGCGCGGTCTAATCGTGCTGGGCTTCAGCCTCGATACGCCGGAGGCCGACGGCCTGATCAGGTCCTTCGAGTCGACGGAGGGATTCATCGGCGCGGCGGCCAAGGCGGCGCGATTCGCCTTCCAGCGAAACCGCTGGTCGCGGCATTGGTTCGAGATCATGGCCGCGACCTCGTCGCCCGAGGAATACTGGCGGATCAGCGTGCTGCTGGCCAAGATCGTCGATGCCCGCTTCGATGTCTGGGAGGCGGACATTGTGCGCACGGGGCGCCCGGCTCAGCGGTTCGAGCGAATGCTGTGGAAAGACATCGAAAGGCGAGTCGGGCGCTGGGCCGACAAGCGCAAGGATACGCTGTTGGCCGCCAAGCCGCCGGCAAGGGTTTTCCTCGGCGGGGACGATGATGAGGATGAGACCTAGGGGCTTGCGGACTGCGAACGTGGGATAATGGTTTCGCCGCTTCGATAAGGAGGCCCCTCCCCCATGCTCCATCCAGACTCGCCGCTTGCCTGTTTCGAAATCGACCCGCCGGTCAGGCGCCTGACCCATCGCCAGGAGCGGTTCATCGAGGAATACCTGATTGACGGCGTGGCCGGGGCAGCCGCCAGGCGGGCCGGGTACAGCGCCGGGAGCGCCTACGCGACCGGCAGCACCCTGCTGACCCAGCCGCATATCCAGGCGGCGCTGAAGGCGGCGCGCGGGCGGGCCGTGCGCGATCCGATGGACGAGGATACCGCCCTGGAGGAGTTGGCGCGGTTGGCCTACGCTAACCTGCTGGACTACGCCGTGGTTGGAGCCGACGGCAGCTTCGAGCTGGATGTCCGACGGCTGGACCGCAAGGCGGCGACGGCGATCAAGGAGGTGGTCATCGAGGAGCGGCCGGCCGGACGGGATGGCGGCGTGCATCGGACCGTGCGGTTTAAGCTGGCCGACAAACAGCAGGCCCTGGTTCGGCTGATCGGCGTGTTGCGAAAGAGCCAGAAGGAGTATTGGCAGACTTTCGCCGATGGCCAGCACGAAGGCCGGGTCGAAATCCTGGACCTGAGCGAGGCGGAGTTTCGCCGGCAGAGGGCAGAACGGCAGCGCCAGGTCGCCCGGTAAACAAGAAAAGGTCTGCCGGGCGGTCCCTGGTGAGAGGAACCGCCCGGCGTCGCGACTTTAACCGCGGAACAGCGACAGGATGGTCTGCGGGGTCTGGTTGGCGATGGAGAGGGCCTGGACGCCGAGCTGCTGCTTCGTCTGCAGAGCCTGGAGCTTGGCGCTTTCCTTGGCCAGATCCGCATCGACCAGGTTGCCGATACCCGCATCGAGGCTGTCTTGCAGCTTGCCGATGAAGGTAGTGTGCATCTCGTAGGCCTTGGACTTGGTGCCCAGGCGCGCGAGCGCAGCGCTGACGTTGGCGATGGAGGTGGTCACCGTTGCGATCATCGCGGCCGCCGTGGTCACCGTACCAATGGTGCCCGTGGTGGCGACAGTGACGACCGATCCGCTCAGAGCCATGATTTCTGCGTTCACGGTCAGCTTCGAGGATCCGTCCGAGTTGGCGAGGGCGGCAATCGGCACGGCGCCGGTCTTCAGCAGGTTGACCCCGTTGAAATCGGCGTTGGCCACGGCCTTGGAGATCTGGTCTCGCAAGGACTTGAAGTCCTCGTTCATCGCGGTACGGCTGGCGGTGTCGAGACTGGTGTCCGACGCCGCGAGGGCTTTCTCCTTCATCTGCGAGAGCAGGTCGGCAACAGACTCGCCGCCGGCGATGGCCACGTCGATCACGGACGTACCCCGGTTGAGGCTGTCCTTGACGGCGTTGAGCGCGTTGGACGTCGCACGCTGGCCCTGGGCGATAGCCCAGATGGCGCCGTTGTCCTTGGCACTCGCAACCTTCTTGCCGGTGTTGATGCGGTTCTGGGTCTGACCGAGCTCCATGTTGGTCGCGTTCAGGTTTTGCAGGGCGACCATCGCGCCCACGTTCGTATTCACCGACAGAGTCATCGGCTGTCCTTCCATTCTGGCAGGGAGACACGGCGCTTTGGCCGCTGAGCCTTCTGGCTCGCGTGGGACGTCGCAAAATGCAGGCCACGGTCCGCGAACGCGGGTTCCCGGCAAGCAATTGAAATATTTTGAAAATATGCGCCGCACTCAAGTTGAGCGGGCGGCAATCCCGGATGCTGGGCAGAATCTGCCCGGTCGAATGTTCGGGGTGCAGGGTGAAGGCGCCAGTAACCCAACCGCGGGGCCGCGACCAACCACCACACCCTGCCCCAGAAGGGTTAAGGGGCCATCAATTACGTCTCAGGCCGGATCGAACCGGCGCAGCAGGTCGGCCAGCTCCGGCTCGGCGACCAGGTTGGCGGCCTCCTGCGGTGAGACCCAGCGGCGGTCGCGCTCGGCGGCCTCCGGCCAGTCGGGGCGGTCGGTGGTGACCTCCAGGGGGTAGAGCTTGACCCGGCAGGGACGGTCGCTGCCGTCCTTCAGGCGCTTGACGTAGCTGAAGCCTCCGATCGGCGCGGGGGCGATCAGGCCCTTCACGCCGGCCTCTTCCCAGGCCTCGGTGGCGGCCGCCTCGGGGTCGGACTTGCCGGGCATCGGCCAGCCCTTGGGGACCACCCAGCGCCGGGTCTCACGACTGGTGACGAGCATGATCTCGAGCGCGCCGTTGAACCGTCGCCGCCAGGGCAGCGCCCCGACCTGATGGGCCTCGCCCCCAGGAGGAGGGGGGGTCACTTGAGGAACAGCCCGCCGAGCAGGCAGGCGGCGGCGCCCATGAGGGCGGCGGCGGGCATGGTGATGAACCAGGCGGTGACGATTCCGCGGGCGACGTTCCAGCGCACGGCCGAGGCGCGGCGGGCGGCGCCGACCCCGACGATGGCGCCGGTGATGGTGTGGGTGGTCGAGACGGGGATGCCCAGGTAGGTGGCCAGGAACAGGGTGATGGCCCCGCCGGTCTCGGCGCAGAAGCCCTGCTGGGGGCTCAACCGGGTGATCTTCGAGCCCATGGTGTGGACGATGCGCCAGCCGCCGAAGAGGGTTCCCAGCGCGATGGCCGCCTGGCAGGTGACGACCACCCAGAAGGGCACGTGGAACTCGCCGTGCAGCATCCCGCGCGAGTAGAGCAGCACGGCGATGATGCCCATGGTCTTCTGGGCGTCGTTGCCGCCGTGGCCGAGCGAATAGGCGCTGGCGGAGATGAACTGCAGCCGGCGGAACACCCGGTCGGCGAACGACGGGTTCGATTTCACGAACAGCCAGGAGACGATCAGCACCAGCAGGAGCGCCAGGCCAAAACCCACCGCCGGCGACAGGAAGATCGCCGCCACCGTCTT
This sequence comes from Caulobacter sp., assembly GCA_028291265.1. Classification (GTDB taxonomy): domain Bacteria; phylum Pseudomonadota; class Alphaproteobacteria; order Caulobacterales; family Caulobacteraceae; genus Caulobacter. The sequence continues at coordinate 32,538 of JAQGIK010000045.1, forward strand.
GGACACGCCCGAGAAGACGATGACGCCCAGACCGCCCTTGCTGACTCCCGCGCCCAGCAGGCCGCCGACCAGGGCGTGCGAACTCGACGACGGGATGCCGGCCACCCAGGTGACCACGTTCCAGACGATGGCGCCGGACAAGGCGCCGAAGATCACCTGATCGGTGATGATGTCGGGCGAGATGATGCCCTTGCCGATGGTGTTGGCCACATGCAGGCCGAAGACCAGGAAGGCGATGAAGTTGAAGAAGGCGGCCCAGCCGACCGCGAGCACCGGCGGCAGCACCCGGGTCGCCACGATGGTGGCGATGGAATTGGCCGCGTCGTGCAGGCCGTTGAGGAAGTCGAACAGCAGGGCGACGCCGATCAGGAAGACCAGCACCATCATCGAGGCATCCATCGTCAGAGGTGCTCGACCAGGATGCCGCTGATCTGGTTGGCGACGTCCTCGAAGCGGTCGACCACCTTCTCGAGGTGGTCGTAGAGCTCGGCGCCGATCACGAAGGCGAGGGCGTCGCCACCGCGATGGGCCTCGAACAGGGCGCGCATGCCGGCGTCGTACAGCGCGTCGCTCTCGCCCTCGAGCCGCACGATCTGTTCGGTCAGCTCATTGAGGCGGCCCTGATGGCGGCGCAACTGGGGCAGCAGGCCGATCGCTTCGACAGTGAGGTCGGCGCAGGCCATGGCGATGTCGGCCAGCTGGCGCATATGCGGGGCGAACTCGCGCAGGTCGTAGAGCATGACGACCTTGCCGGTCTTCTGCATCTGGTCGATGGCGTCATCGAGGGCGTTGGTCAGTTCGCGGATATCGGAGCGGTCGAACGGGGTGATGAAGCTGCGGCGCACGGCCAGCAGCACCTCGCGGGCCACGTCGTCGGCCTCGTGCTCATGGTCGACGATCTTGCCGCACCATC
>JAQGIK010000047.1 GCA_028291265.1 Caulobacter sp.
CCCGGCCGATGACGCCGTTCTTGGCGCGCGCGATAGGGCCGGCGGCGAGGATGGGGGTGGGCATGGGATCCTCTTACCAGTTCCTCCCCCGTCGGGGAGCAACTTGCGCGCTAGACCGCGATCGGCGCCGGGATGCTCGGGTGGGCCCGGTAGCCTTCGAGGGTGAAGTCCTCGAACTCGAAGGCGAACAGGTCGCGCTTGTCGGCCACGTGCATGACCGGCAGCGGCATGGGCTCGCGGGAAAGCTGCAGGCGGGCCTGGTCGAGGTGGTTCAGGTAGAGGTGGGCGTCGCCGAGGGTGTGGACGAACTCGCCGGGTTCCAGGCCCGTGACCTTGGCCATCATCAGGGTCAGCAGGGCGTAGCTGGCGATGTTGAACGGCACGCCCAGGAAGACGTCGGCGCTGCGCTGGTAGAGCTGGCAGGAGAGGCGGCCGTCGGCGACGAAGAACTGGAACAGGCAGTGGCAGGGCGGCAGGGCCATGTCCTCGACGTCGGCCGGGTTCCAGGCGCTGACGATGTGGCGGCGGCTGTTGGGGTTCTTCCGAATCGCCTCGACGACGGCGCCGATCTGGTCGATGACCCGGCCGTCGGGGGCGGTCCAGCTGCGCCACTGCTTGCCGTAGACGGGGCCCAGATCGCCCTCGGCGTTGGCCCATTCGTCCCAGATGCTGACGCCGTGGTCCTTGAGGTAGCGGATGTTGGTCTCGCCGCGCAGGAACCACAGCAACTCGACGATGATCGAGCGCAGGTGCAGCTTCTTGGTGGTCAGCAGCGGGAAGCCCTTCGACAGGTCGAAACGCATCTGGCGGCCGAAGACGCCCAGCGTGCCGGTGCCGGTGCGGTCGCCCCGCTCGACGCCGGTGGCCATGATGTCGGCCAGCAGGCCGAGATACTGGCGCTCGCCGTGGTCGGCTGCGGCCGGAGCCGGCGGAGCCATCGGGACGGGCGCGAGGAGGGTCATGAGCGAATCACCTGAACTGCTGGCCAAAGTGTGGTCCAAGGCCGCCGTTCGACCAGTCACGTTTATGTCGCGGCCGGCGCTCTCCTGGGGATAAACGCGGGTTGTCGGGGACGACGTTCTCGGCCAGCATGGCTCAAAACGGGGAAAACCATGCTGTTTGTAACGCTTCTCGCCCTGGCCCTGGCCACAACCGAACCTGTGCCGGCCCCGGCCAGCGCCGCCGAGCCCGCGCCGAAAACCAAGGCCGAGCGCGACAAGGAAAAGGTCTGCATCGACATCACCCCGACCGGCAGCGTGATCTCCAAGAAGGTCTGCAAGACCCGCAAGCAGTGGCGCCAGCTACAGGACGCCCAGAAACGGGCCGGCGAGGCCATGCTCGATACCGGTTCCAGCAACCAGGGCAAGCGCGAGTAGTCAGAACAGGCAGTCGCCGCTGAGCCCGCTCAGCCCGCGAAGCCGCCCTCGTCGAGGAAGGCCTGTTCCTCCGGCGTGGTCTCGCGGCCCAGCGCCTTGTTGCGGTGGGGGAAGCGGCCGAAGCGCTGGATGATGTCTCGGTGGATGAGGGCGTACTTGACCGTCTCGGGGTCGTTCAGCTCGTCGGCCAGGCCCTGGGCGAGGGCGACCGCCACCTCCTGGTCGGCCGGGTCCTCGCTATGTTCGAAAGGCAGGTAGAAGAAGGGGCGCAACTCGGGCGCGACCCTGGTGTCGAAGCCGCGCGACATGGCGTGGCGGGCGACGGACCGGGCCTTGGGGTCGGTGGCGTAGCTGTGGGCGCTGCCCCGGAACAGGTTGCGGGGGAACTGGTCGAGCAGGATCAACAGGGCCAGGCAGCCGTCGGCGCTGTCCATCCAGGCGTCGTACTCGCCGCGGGCGGCGGAGAAATGCACCGGTTCGAACTTCAGGCGGATGGCGGCGTCGAAGCGGTCGTCCTTGGCGAACCACTTGGCTCGGCCGGCGGTCGTCCAGAAGGTCAGGACATCGTTGGGATGGGCAGGCATGGGCCTTCATAATTCGGGCCGGGTCGGCGCTGCAACCGGCGGCCGGCCAACTGGTTAACGAAGCTGGCTTTTCGTTCAACTGCCGTTCAGGTTGGAAGTCGCATCTGGAAGGTTCGTTGGGACCTGTGCGCCCGCCATGGAAATTGGCAGGGCAGGAGATTGGGAATGAAGAAGGTTTTGTTGGCCGGCGCCGCCCTGGCCCTGCTGATGGGGACGGCCGCCGTGGCGGCCCCCCGCGAGGGCCGTGACGGTCGCCGCCCGGAGGCTCAGGCCGAGCAGGAACAGCCCAAGCCGCAGCCGAAGGCCGACCGCGGGGATCGCGGTGGTCGCGGCGACCGTGGCGCGCGTCCGCCGCGTCAGGAACAGCCCGCCCCGCCGCCCCCCGGGGCCGGCAATGGCGGCCAGAGCGGCTTTGACCGCGGCGCCCCTGGCGGCGGCCGCGGCGGTCGTGGTGGTCGTGGCAACGGCGGCGTCGCGCCGCCACAGCAGCAGCCCGGCGGCGGCTGGGATCGCAACAACGACGGTCGCCCCGATCGCGGCGGCGACCGGGGCGGTCGCGGCGGCCGTGGCCCCGGAGCCGGCGGCAACGGCAACGGCAATGGCGGCATCGTGCCTCCGGGCCGTGGCGGCAATGACTGGGACCGCAACAACGACGGGCGTCCCGATCGCGGCGGCAACGCCGGCGGCGGTCGCGGCGCCAACAACGGCGGCTGGGATCGCAACAACGACGGACGTCCCGACCGTGGCGGCCAGGCCGGTCGCGGTGATCGGGACGGCCGGGGTGACGGTCGTTGGGACGGCCGCCGTCCGGGCGAGGGCCGCCAGGCCCGCAACCGTGACCGCGGTCGCCACTGGTACGACAGCCGCAGCTGGCGTCACGAGTACCGCTCGTCGCGTCGCTTCCGACTGGGCGCCTACATCTACCCGCGCGGCTGGTACAACAACAGCTGGGGCTACGGCGACATCCTGCCCTACGGCTGGTACGGCTCGAACTACTACCTGAACGACTGGTGGAGCTATGGCCTGCCGATGCCGCCGATCGGCTGCGAGTGGGTCCGGGTCGGCGGCGACGCCTATCTGGTCGACGTCTGGAGCGGCCGCGTGCTCAGCGTCTACTACGACCTGTTCTGGTAAGGCGTTCCGCCCGACGGACGACGAGGCCCCGGGCATGCCCGGGGTCTTTTCGTTTTATGCGGCCTTTTTCGTATGCCGAGCGGAAAGCCAACCTTGACGTTCGCGCAAAATTCCGCTGGATAGCGTCGCTTTGCTGCACTGCCGTTGCGCAGGTGCGGCGTAAATCGCTGTCCTGGAGAATAATCATGCGCGTCTACTACGACCGCGACGCTGATCTGGCCCGCATCCTGGACCGCAAGATCGCCGTCGTAGGCTATGGCAGCCAGGGTCGGGCCCACGCGCTTAACCTCAAGGACAGCGGCGTAAAGAACATCGCCGTCGCCCTTCGCCCGGACTCGGCCACGGCCAAGAAGGTCGAGAGCGACGGCATCAAGGTGATGAGCGTCGTCGAGGCCGCCAAATGGGCCGACGTGCTGATGATCCTGGCCCCCGACGAACTGCAGCGCGGGATCTACAACGACGAGATCGCCCCCAACATCCGCGACGGCGCCGCCCTGCTGTTCGCCCACGGCCTGAATGTCCACTTCGGCCTGATCGAGCCCAAGTCGACCATCGACGTGCTGATGGTCGCCCCCAAGGGTCCCGGCCACACGGTGCGCGGCGAGTACGAGAAGGGCGGCGGGGTGCCCTGCCTGATCGCCGTCCACCACGACGCCACCGGCGGCGCGCTCGATCTGGGCCTCGCCTACGCCAGCGCCATCGGCGGCGGCCGTTCTGGGGTGATTGAGACAAGTTTCCGCGAGGAATGCGAGACCGACCTGTTCGGCGAACAGGCCGTGCTGTGCGGCGGCGTGGTCGAGTTGATCCGGGCCGGTTTCGAAACCCTGGTCGAGGCCGGCTATGCGCCGGAGATGGCCTATTTCGAATGCCTGCACGAGGTGAAGCTGATCGTCGACCTGATCTACGAAGGCGGCATCGCCAACATGAACTATTCGATCAGCAACACCGCCGAGTACGGCGAGTACGTCACCGGCCCGCGCATCATCACCGCCGACACCAAGGCCGAGATGAAGCGGGTGCTGGAGGACATCCAGTCGGGCCGTTTCGTGCGCGACTTCATGGCCGAGAACGCCGTGGGCCAACCCAGCTTCAAGGCCACCCGCCGCCGCAACGCCGAGCATCCCATCGAGGAGGTCGGCGCCCGCCTGCGTGGCATGATGCCGTGGATTACAAAGAATAAGCTGGTCGATAAGGCCCGGAACTGATCAAAACAGCCCCATCCGGCCCCAAGTGTTTTGGGCCGCCGGATGGGGGGTTTTCCGACCGTGAAGCGTATTCTTGCCGGCGCGACCGTGGCTGCGGTCCTTGCCTGCCCCGCCCTGGCGCAGACCGAAGTCTCCGAAGTCCAGATCCGGGCCGACAACACCGTCATCCTGCGCGTCAACGTCTCCGGCGACATGGGGCCGAAAACCGTGGTCGTCAGCGACGACGTGGTCGGCATCAACTGCGGGCCCGACGCCTACAAATGGACCGAGCACGAGAACCGCCAGTGCTGGGTCTGGGTGCGGAAGAGCAAGACGGTGCTGCTCGGCGCCAAGGGCATGAAGGGCCAATTCGGCAAGGACTGGTCGGTGGCCTGGTCGGGCTGCGAAGTGCTCGACGGCGGCAAGGCCTGCCGCATCGTCCCCGAGAACGAGACCACCGTCGGGGCGGTGTTTCAGGGTCAGCCGCAGTAGCGGCGCGATGACGCCGGTCGCCGCCCAGGACCTGCCTGCCGGCGCGCTGATCGCCCCTTATCGCGACGCCGGCTGTTACACCGACTGCTTCGTCACGAGCCTGCCGGGCAACCACAGCCAGGAATCCTACGTCGAGGCGTTCTATACCTCCTGGCTGTTCAAGCTGGAGCGGCTGGTGCTGGCGACGCTGGTGGCCAGGCCCTCGACCGACCTGCAGACCCGGCGCCTTGCGGCCGGCGAGGTGGAGACCTTCGCCGCCTGGAGCGTCGAGGCGCGAGGCGTCGACCAGATCGTCATGTGCGACTACCAGAAGCTGACGCGCTCCTGGCTGATGAGCCGCCGCGACGGGACAGTCACGATCCTCTATTTCGGCACGGTGGTGGCGCCGCGGGTCGGCGACCGGATCAGCGGCCGCGTCTTCCGCGCATTCGAGGGCCTTCACCGGCTTTATGCCCGCGCCCTGCTGCGCGCCGCCGCCGGGCGCCTTTTGCGAAGGCCCTAAGCCCCCTACCTTGGCGTATGCGCCGAGTCTCCTCCCTCTACCTCGCCGGTCCCGACCTCTGGTACCCCGACGCCGACGCCCATCTGGAGCGCCAGCGGCTGGTCGCCGACCAGGCCGGCTTCACCGTGCTCGAGCCGACCATCCTGCCGGCCGAGGTGCGCGACGCCGGCGAGCTGGCGGCGCGGGCGACCTACGCCGAGCGCATCTCGCGGCTGCGCCGGGCCGATGCGGGGATCGTCAACCTGACGCCGTTTCGCGGGCCGGCGGCCGATGCGGCGACGACCTTCGAGATGGGCTTCCTGGCGGGCCTGGGAAAGCCGCTGTTCGGCTGGATCAACCTCGGCGACGAACTGGAGGCCGAGTACCGCGAACGGGTCGAGGCCTGGATGGGCGCCCGGCCCGACGACGCCGGCGTCTGGCGCGACGGCGAGGACAGCGAGATCGAGGACCTCGGCCTGCCCGAGGCGACCATGCTGTGGGCCGAACTGCGCCGGCTGTTCGTGATCGTGACCGACGATCCGATGCACGACCTGACCGGGTTCGGGATGTGCCTCGAGGCGCTGCGGATCTACGCCGAATAGGACGCCTACCAGCCGAGCGCCGCCTCGCCGCGCAGGATGGCCTCGACCTCGACCGTATGCTTCGCCCCGTCTCGCGGATGCAGCACCAGGGCCGGCAGCAGCGCGAGCGGCGCCTTGCCGGTCTTCACCGCCCGCACCATCACCCGCTTGGCCGGCTCGTCGGCGAAGGGCTGGATCGGGCGGATGCGGAACGAGCCGGCCTTGGGCGCCAGCAGAGTCAGAATGTCGCCCAGCCGGTCGGCCCGGTGGATGAGGGTGATGCTTCCGCCCTCGCGCACCGCCTTGAGCAGGAATCCCGTCCAGGCCGCCAGACCGCCGTCGGCCATCCAGGCGCCGACCTTGCCTGGCGCCGGGGCCCGCAGGGCCGCCGGGTCGTCGAAGAAGGGCGGGTTGCTGAACGCATGGTCGAAGGGCGTGAGATCCAGCGCCTTGAAGCCCGCCTCGACCTCGCCTTCGACGATCTCCACCCGCCCGTCCATGCCGTTGGCCGTCGCGTTGGCCCGCGCCAGCCCCGCCATCGCGCCATCGCGTTCGATCCCGACGAACCGCGCCCCCGAGCGCCGCGCCGCCGCGCTGAGCAGGGCGCCGCCGACGCCGCAGCCGGCCTCCAGCACCCGCTCGCCCGGCGCC
>JAQGIK010000066.1 GCA_028291265.1 Caulobacter sp.
GCGCCGGCCACTGTCTCAACCGTCGTCCCTGCCCCGCCGCCCACACTGCCCTATCAGGAGCCCCGCCGATGACCCCCGCCGTTCACGCAGCCGCCGTTGACCTTCGCCCCGCCTTCGGAATGATGCACGCCATGTCCCGCTCCATCCTGATCGTCGACGACGACCCGCATATCCGCGAGCTGCTCGACTTCGCCCTGACCAAGGCCGGCTATTCCACTCGCCAGGCCGAGGACGGCGTCGCCGCCCTGGCGGCGGTCGAGGAACAGGCGCCCGACCTGGTGGTGCTCGACATCAACATGCCCCGCCTCGACGGGCTGGAGGTCTGCCGCCGCCTCCGTGCAAAGGGCCAGACGCCGATCCTCTTCCTCTCCAGCCGCGACGACGAGATCGACCGGGTGCTGGGCATCGAACTCGGGGCCGACGACTATGTCGTCAAGCCGTTCAGCCCCCGCGAGGTCACCGCCCGCATCAGCGCCATCCTGCGCCGCTCCCAAGCTGCTGCGACTCCCGCCGCCGCCCCCTCAACGCTGATCAGCCACGGCCGCCTGACCCTCGACACCGACGGCTGGACGGCCCGCTGGGCCGGCCAGGAGGCGGCCCTGACCGTCACCGAGTTCGGCATCCTCAAGGCCCTCGCCGCCGCGCCCAGCCGGGTCTTCACCCGCGACGCCATCATCGACCGGCTGCACGGCCCCGGCTTCGCCATTACCGACCGCACCATCGACAGCCATGTCCGCAACCTGCGCGGCAAGTTCGCCGTCCTCGGCGGCCATGACGTCATCGAGACCAAGGCCGGCGTCGGCTATCGGCTGGGCCCTTGCAAGGGAGAGGCGGCCTGACTTGCCGAAACTGATTTGATAGACCCGATCGGGCGGATCAAGACGGTGATCAAACGGCATTGGCCGGCGCTGAAGCTGCGCACCATCCTGCTCGGCGTGCTGCTGTTCGTCGCCGCCATGCCGGTGTTCAGCGCCGTCGGCCTGCGCGTCTACGAAAACACCCTGGTCCGCCAGACCGAGGCCGAGCTGGTCGCCCAGGGCGCGGCCTTGGCCGCCGCCTCCGCAGCCCGCTGGCCCGGCCTGCCGCCGCCGCCGCCGGCCGACACCAAGGCCCCCGACTACTACCAGCCCGAACGCACCACCATCGACCTGTCGGACAGTCCCGTCCTGCCCGAACGCCCGCCCGCGCGCCGCACGACGACGGCGTCGGACGCCGCCGCCGTCCAGGCCGCCGAGGATCTCGGGCCGGTCATCGACGCCACGGTCAAGACCACCCTGGCCTCCATCCTCATGCTCGACAGCCGGGGTCAGGTGGTGCGCGGCTATGGCCGCGGCGGCGATCTCTCCGGCCTGCCGGAGGTCCGGGCGGCGCTGAACGGCCAGCCGGCCACCGTGCTGCGCGACAACAGCGACTACCGCCCCGACAGCCACTACGAGTGGCTGAGCCGCGCCTCGACCATCCGCATCCACCACGCCCGGCCGGTCATCGCCCAGGGCCGGGTGCGCGGGGTCCTGCTGATGTCCCGTTCCCCCCGCGCCCTGTTCCGCGGCGTCTACGAGGACCGCGGCAAGATCGTCTTCGGCCTGGTGCTGATCGTCGCCCTGCTGATCCTGATGGCCGGCATCGTCTCGCGCGGCATCAGCCGCCCCATCGTCGCCTTGAGCCGCGCCGCCCGCGAGGTCACCGCCGGCCGCGGCGACGTGCCCGAAACGCCCCGCACCGCCGCCATCGAGATCCGCGCCCTCTACGAGGACTTCCGCGAGATGGCCCAGGCCATCGAGACCCGCAGCCGCTACCTGCGCGACTTCGCCGCCGCCGTCAGCCATGAGTTCAAGACGCCGCTGGCCGGCATCGGCGGGGCCGTCGAACTGCTCCAGGACCACTTTGAGACCATGAGCGCCGCCGAGCGTCGCCGCTTCCTCGACAACATCGCCGCCGACAACGCCCGCCTGACCCAGCTGGTCACCCGCCTGCTCGACATGGCCCGCGCCGACATGGCCCGTCCCGAGGCCGGCGCCGCCGTCGATCTCCTCCCCGCCGCCCGCCGCGTCGCCGACAGCCAGCCGGACTTCAAGGTCACCATCGACCTGACCGACGACCTGCCCGCCGTCGCCGTGCCCGAGGCGACCATCGAGGCGGTGCTCACCACCCTGCTGGAAAACAGCCGTCAGGCCGGAGCCAGGTCGGCGATGATTTCTGCGGCCGCGTTGGACGGCAATCTCTGCCTCGCCGTCCAGGACGACGGCCCCGGCATCGCCGAGGCCGACCGCGAGCGCCTGTTCGAGCCCTTCTTCACCAGCCACCGGGCCGACGGCGGCACGGGCCTCGGCCTCTCCATCGCCAGGTCATTGCTGGCGGCGAGCCACGCTTCGGTCTCGGCGGTCCCCTGCGCGGCCGGCGCACGGTTCGAGATGCGGCTGCCTCTCGCAAACTAACCCCAAATTTCCGCTCATCCCGGCGAATGCCGGGACCCATCCGCCTGAGCGCCGGCTCGTCCGATTGATCGCCTTTCGATCTCCGCGGTGGGTTTGACCGGCGCCCTTCCACAGACATCGAGATCACGCGGATGGGTCCCGGCATTCGCCGGGATGAGCGGTAGGGGAGGGATGGTCTGCACCGAATCGGCGCCGCGCGAACCGAACGCGCTCCACGTCCCGGCGCCATGCTCCTCCCAATAACAAGGGAGGTTCCCATGCCCACGTCCACCGAAGGCTTCGCCCTCTTCGTCCGCCCCGAGAACAGCCAATGGGTCTGGACCCTGATGGATATCGAGGCTCGCGTCGCCGCCAGCGGCCAGGCCCAGGACCGCGAAACCGCCTGGCGCACCGGCGAATTCGCCGCCGCCGCTGTCGGCGCGCTGGGCCGCGTCGGCCGCAGAAGTTTCTAGAGTTGGTGCGTCCTTCGACACGCCCCCGATGCGGGCTGCTCAGGATGACTGACTTGAGCGCAGTTCAACAAAGCTAGTCATGCTGGGCAGCGGCTGCAGGCCGCGTGTCGAAGCACGCACGGTCAGCAGAACGCCACCCCGCCGTCGACGGTGAGCGTCGCCCCGACCACATAGTCCCCGGCCCGCGAGGCCAGGTAGATGGCCGCCCCGGCCATGTCCTCGTCGGTCCCGATCCGCCGGGCCGGCACCCGCGAGGCGACCGCCTCGGCCTGGTCCCGCGCGGCGATGTTCATGTCGCTGGCGAAGGCGCCGGGCGCGATGGCTGTGCAGACGATGTTGTCGGCGATCAGGGTCCTGGCCATCCGCCGGGTCAGGTGGATCAGCCCGGCCTTGCTGGCCGCGTAGGGATAGGTTTCCTGCGGATTGACCGCGATGCCGTCGATGGAGGCGATGTTGATGACCTTGGCCGGCCGTTCAAAGGTGGCGGCGGCCCGCAGCTCCGGAGCCAGGGCCCGGGTCAGGTAGAAGGGCGTCTTGACGTTGAGGTCCATGACCTTGTCCCAGCCCTTTTCCGGGAACTCGTCGAACGGGGCCAGCCAGGCGGCCCCGGCGTTGTTGACCAGGATGTCGAGCTTGCTCTCATGCTGGCGGTAGGCGGCGGCCAGCGCCTCCATCCCCTCCAGGGTCGAGACATCGGCCGGCAGGGCCGTGCAGCCCAGTTCGTCGGCCGTCTGGCGGCAGGCCACTTCCTTGCGGGCCGAGATGTAGACCTTGGCCCCGGCGGCGACATAGCCGGCCGCGATCATCTTCCCGATGCCCCGCGAGCCGCCGGTGATCAGGGCCGTACGGCCGGCCAGGGAAAAGAGATCGGACATAGGGGCGCTCCTCGTTTGCTTTGGGAGCGACCCTAGGTCCGCAAAAGAGACGCGGCTAGTGAGCCCGCTTCATCTCTTTTTTCAGACGGGCTTCGTCCTTGGCGGCGGCCTTGCGTTCCTTGCGCTCGCGGCGCTTGGCTTCCAGCTCGGTCTCTGCCGCTTCGGCGCGGGCTTCGATCTCGGCCAGGCGCCTGGCTTCGACCTGCGCCTTGGCGGCGTCCTTCTCGGCCTGGCGCTGGGCGCGGATGGCTTCGAGTTCGAGGGCCTTGCGGGTGGCGCGGTCGACGAAGTTGGGGTCGGTCACGGTGGGCTTGGGTTTCATCCGCGCCAGCATGGCTTTCTTGGCGTCGGCGGCGGCCGCGATACGGTCATTGAAGCCGGTTTTCAGAGGATCTCTCATTCAGTCCTTCGATAGAGTCGGTGCTTGGAAAAATTGCGCCCGCCTCAAACCGCAGATTCCGCAGAATTGCAAGGGTTTGGGCGTCAGACGGTGATGTCCGAAAACCGCGAGACGCAGGCCTTCGTTGCCCCCATATAGGAGGCATGGAGCTCGATCACGACGCCTGCTACCGCGCCATCCTGTCGCGTGACACCCGCTTCGACGGGCGGATCTTCGGCGGGGTGAAGACGACGGGCATCTACTGCCGGCCGATCTGCCCGGCCCGCACGCCCAAGCCGCAGAACATCACCTTCTACCCCAGCGCCGCCGCCGCCGAGGCCGCCGGTTTCCGCGCCTGCCTGCGCTGCCGTCCGGAGACCTCGCCCGACCTCGGGGCATGGAAGGGTTCGTCCAGCACCGTTTCCCGCGCCCTCAGCATGATCGAGGCCGGCGCCCTCGACACCGGCGATGTGGAAACGCTCGCGGGGCGCCTCGGCGTCGGCGACCGCCAGCTGCGCCGCCTGTTCCAGACCCACCTCGGGGCCACCCCCATCGGCGTCGCCCAGACCCGCCGCGTCCTGCTGGCCAAGCAGCTGATCCACGAGACCGACCTGCCGATGGCCCAGGTCGCCCTGGCCTCGGGCTTCGGCAGCGTCCGCCGCTTCAACGAGACCTTCCAGGACCTCTACCGCCGACCGCCGGCCTCGCTGCGGCGCCGCTCGGCGCCGGCCAACCCGGCCGAGGGGGTCACGCTCAAGCTCCGCTACAAGCCGCCCTACGACTGGGACGGGCTGATCGCCTTCCTGAAACTGCGGGCCATCCCCGGCGTCGAGTGGGTCGAGGGCGACCGCTACGCCCGCACCATCGAACTGGATGGCGAGATGGGCACGCTCGCCGTCACCCCCGTCGGCAAGGACCAGCTGTCGGTCCAGGTCCGCTTTCCGCGCACCAGCGCCCTGCCGGCCATCCTCGCCCGGGTGCGCCGCGTCTTCGACCTCGCCGCCGACCCCACGGCCATCAACGAGCACCTCTCCGCCGATCCCGACCTCGCGCCCCGCGTCACGGCCCGCCCGGGCCTGCGGGTGCCCGGCGCCTGGGACGGTTTCGAGCTGGCCATCCGCGCCATCCTCGGCCAGCAGATCACCGTCCACGCCGCCGTCCTCCTGGCCGGCAAGCTGGCCGCGCAATACGGCGAACCGCTGCCCGAGGCCTGGGCGCAGGAGGGCCTCACCGTCGCCTTCCCCAGCGCGGAGCGTCTCGCCGCCGCCGATCTCTCCGGCCTGCCGATGCCCGGCGCCCGCTCCCGCTCGCTCAGCAGCATGGGCGCCGCCGTCGTCGCCGACCCCACCCTGTTCGGCCCGCGCCAGGACCTCGACACCGCCATCAAGGCCCTGAAGGCCCTCCCCGGCATCGGCGAATGGACCGCCCAGTACATCGCCATGCGCCAGCTGCGCGAACCGGACGCCTTCCCGGCCGCCGACATCGGCCTGATGCGCGCCCTCGAAACCCCTGACGGCGTCCGCCCGACGCCCGCCCAACTGCTCGCCCGCGCCGAAGCCTGGCGGCCCTGGCGCGCCTACGCCGCCCTGCATCTGTGGGCCGGCGATGCCGCCTCAATCAAGGAAAAGGCCGATGCCCGCAAAGCCGCCTGAGACCCTGACCCCAGAAACCCTGGCCATCGAACGCTATGTCTCGCCCATCGACGGCCTGTGGCTGGCCGTCGACGAGGACGGGATCCTGCGCCTTCTCCACTTCGACCGCCCGGAAGAGGACTTCCTGCGCACCCTGCGCCGGGGCTATCCCAAGGCCCGGATCGTCAAGGGCCGCGCCCCGCCGCCGGTGCGCGACAACCTCGATGCCTACTTCAAGGGCGACCTGGCGGCGCTGGCCCGCATCCCGACCCAGGCGGTCGGCAGCGACTTCCAGCATTCGGTGTGGAACGAGCTCAAGCAGATCCCGGCCGGCGAGACCCGCAGCTACGGGGTCATGGCCCGCAAAATCGGCCAGCCGAGCGCCAGCCGCGCCGTCGGCCTGGCCAACGGCTCCAACCCCATCGCCGTGGTCGTGCCCTGCCATCGGGTGATCGGCGCCGACGGCTCGCTGACCGGTTTCGGCGGCGGCATCCCGCGCAAGCGCTGGCTGCTGGAGCACGAGGGGGCCCACTATGTCGCCCCGACCGGCAAGCTGTTCTAGGGGCGGTCCAGCACCGATTTGAGGGTCCTGGCCCAGACCTCGTAGCCGCGGCCGTTGAGATGCCGTCCGTCGGCCGTGAAATACCCGGTCAGGGCGCCCTCGGGCGCCAGTTCGGGGTTGAGGTTCAGCCACTCGCAGTCGTCGCGGTGGTCGCACAGCCGCGACAGTTCGCGGTTCAACCAGCGGACACGCCCGTTGGTCTCCGCCGAGGAGGTGAGCAGGACGGACTGCAGAATGACCCGGCGGCCCTTCAGCCGGTCGAGGATGGTCGCGACGTTGTCGACGCTCCGGTCCACGCGCCAGTCGCGGACCTTGAGGTCGTTGAGCCCGATCATGACGACCACGGTCGTCGCCGAATCCGGCACCGACCTGTCCAGCCGGGCCAGAAGCTGGCCCGTCGTGTCGCCGCCGACGCCCCGGTTGGCGACCTGCGGACCGATCAGTTCGTTCCATTCGCCCCACTGGGTGATGGAATCCCCCAGCATGACGACCTCGGGCCGGCTCTTGAGGCGCTCGAAGTGGCTGACGCGGTGCTGGTAGCTGGCGCGCAGTTGAGGCGCCGCGGCCAGTTCCGCCTGCTCTTGCCGCGCCCGCGAGCCGCTCCAGACGTGGTCGGCCGCCGCCCCGGCCACGAAGACCAACAAGGCCCCGCAGACGAGAACGGTCGCGCTGATCAGCCGGTTGGCAGGGTGCGCCACGAAGGCCTCACTGGCAGGCGAGGCATTCCTCGTAGTCGGTGCGGGCGGCGTCCTCGGCGCTGGCGCGGACTTCGTCCTCACCGGCGTGGGCGGCGCGTTGCACCGACTTGGAGCGCAGGTAGTAGAGGCTCTTCATGCCCCGCTCCCAGGCGGTCCAGTGCAGCATGTGCAGGTCCCATTTGTCGACGTCGCCCGGCAGGAAGACGTTGACCGACTGGCTCTGGCAGATTTCCGGGGTCCGGTCGGCGGCCAGTTCGATCACCCAGCGCTGGTCCAGCTCGAAGGCCGTCTTGTAGACGTCCTTGTCGTCCTGGCTGAGGAAGTCGAGGTGCTGCACCGAGCCTTCGTGGCTGAGGATCGAGTCCCAGATCGCAGGCGTGTTGTTGCCCGTCTCGTCGAGCAGGCGCTCGAGGTAGGGGTTCTTGACCGCGAAGGTGCCCGACAGGGTCTTGTGGCTGTAGATGTAGGCCGGGAACGGCTCGAAGCCGGCCGACGTGCCGCCGAAGATGATGCTGATCGATGCGGTCGGGGCGATGGCCAGCTTGTGGCTGAACCGTTCCATGACGCCGCGGTCGGCCGCGTCGGGGCAGGGGCCCTTCTCCTCGGCCAGGGTCTTGGACGCCTTGTCGGCCTCGCGGCGCAGATGCTTGAACAGCCGCATGTTCCAGCTCTTGGCCATGGCGCTCTCGAAGGGAACGTTCTGGCCCTGCAGGAAGCTGTGGAAGCCCATCAGGCCCAGACCCACCGACCGCTCGCGCTTGGCGGCGTAGACGGCGTTCTTGGCGTCGATCGGCGCGCGCTGGATGAAGTCCTCGAGCACGTTGTCGAGGAAACGCATGATGTCCTCGATGAACTTCGGCTCATTGCGCCATTCGAGGAAGCTTTCGGCGTTGACGCTGGACAGGCAGCAGACGGCGGTCCGTTCGGCGCCCAGGTGGTCCTTGCCGGTGTGCAGCATGATCTCGCTGCACAGGTTCGACTGGCGCACGCTCATGCCCAGCTCGCGCTGGTGCTGCGGCATGGCGCGGTTCACCGCGTCGGAGAAGATCAGGTAGGGCTCGCCCGTCTGCAGGCGCAGTTCGAGAACCTTCTGCCACAGGGTGCGGGCGTCGACTTCCTTGAGGACCTCGTTGGTCTTGGGGCTGCGCAGGCCGAACTTCTCACCGTTCTGCACCGCGTGCATGAACTCGTCGGTGATGTTGATGCCGTGGTGCAGGTTCAGGGACTTGCGGTTGAAGTCGCCCGAGGGTTTGCGGATCTCGAGGAACTCCTCGATCTCCGGGTGGAAGATGTCGAGGTAGACGGCGGCCGAGCCGCGGCGCAGCGAGCCCGGGCTGATGGCCAGGGTGAGCGAGTCCATGACCCGGATGAAGGGGATGATGCCGCTGGTCTGGCCGGCGCCCTTGACCTTCTCGCCGATGGAGCGGACGCCGCCCCAGTAGGTGCCGATGCCGCCGCCGTTGGCGGCCAGCCAGACGTTCTCGTTCCAGGTGTCGACGATGCCGTTCAGGCTGTCGCCGACGGCGTTCAGGAAACAGCTGATCGGCAGGCCGCGATCAGCCCCGCCGTTCGACAGCACCGGGGTCGAGGGCATGAACCACAGGCGGCTCATGTAGTCGTAGACACGCTGGGCGTGCTCGGGGCCGTCGCTGAAGGCGGTGGCCACGCGGGCGAACATGTCCTGATAGGACTCGCCCGGCAGCAGATAGCGGTCTTCCAGCGTGGTCTTGCCGAAGTCGGTCAGCAGCGCGTCGCGGCTGCGGTCGACCTCGATCTTGGGGACCAGCGACAGCGAAGGACGATCGGCCAGCCAGGCTTCGGAGCCAGCGGCTTCACCCAAAGGAATCTGACGTGCAACTTCACCCATCATGTGCCCAAAACCCGTAAAACAAACAGCCACTTCGGGAGACCAACTCCACCCGAAGACCCCATATCTTGTGGGCGAAGCGCCCCGCTAACCCACTATATGGGGCCACGGAGCCTAATGGTTCGTCAACGGGGTGGAGGGGCTCGGCGGCGACTTTTTCGTTAACAACATGTGAAGAAAAGGTCTTGCAAGTGTCGCAAACCCAATGGGGCCGGGGCTTCCAACTGAACATTAAATCTCGCCTATGACACGAGCGTGATGATCCGCCGCAGGCAACCTCCGATAGCCGGCCAACCTGTCGCACCATCCGGGGTATAACCCAGTCGCACAACAATCAGGCGCCGGGACGGCACAACCAATATGAGTTGCCCGTCGAGACCCCGGGCGTGGAGGGCGTCGGCGGGCGATCCGCCCAGCAGGGACGGGCCGGCGCGGGGTCCGGGAGGCCCTTCCAGCCACCAGCCGGCGCCGTAGGTCGGCTCGACGGTCGGGGTGCGGGCGAATCGCGTCCAGCCGTCGGGCAGCGATCGGACGCCGTTCGCCGCGCCGTCGCCCAGATAGAGGCTTCCCAAGGCGGCGAAGTCCCGCGCCGTCGCCCACATCAGCGAGCCGGCGTAGAAGGTCCCCTGCGGGTCGTACTCGAAGAGGGCGCTGGGCATGCCGGCGGGGGCGAACAGCCGTCGGCGCATCCAGTCGGCCATGGCGGCGCGGCGCTGCAACGGATGACTCACGGCGGGAAACAGCCGGGCGGTCAGTTCGCGGGCGATGAGATGATAGGCGCCGGTTGAGTAATTCCACGTCGTTCCGGGAGCCTTGCGCTGTCCCGGCCGACTGGCGGCGAACCGGGCGACGTCCAGTCGGCCCTCGCCAAACAGCAGCCGCGAGGCATCGGAGGCGATGGCGGCCGGCCGGCGGGCCTCGTTCCAGGGCAGGCCGTCGGTCAGGGTCAGCAGGTGGCGCAGGGTGACGCCGGCGCCCGGCAGGACGGAGACCGGCCGGTCGATGTCGAGGCCGTCGTGCAGGACGGCCGCGCCGACCAGGGCGTGGGTCGCCGACTTGGACATCGACCAGCTGACGTGGCGAGTGGTGGGGCTGTGGCCGGTGCCGTACCGCTCGAACAGCATCTCGCCGTCCTGCAGGATCAGCAGGGCGTCCGTGCGGCCTTGGCGGAGGTCGGCAACAGCGGAGCGCCAGATACCGTCGAGCGTGTCCGGCCGTCGAACTGGCTTGCTCAAGCCGAGAACAGGCAGAGCCCCCAGACCGACGATAAGTTCGCGACGACGCATACCCCACCCTAGACCCTTCTCCCGCTTGTCGGGAGAAGGACTGCAGTTGGCCACCGAACGCTGTTTGACACTTCCGCCAATTCCGCCACTGGCGGCGCGCCTCCCGCGACGTTAGGTTCCGCGCGAATTTACCGTCCTCCCCCGGAGTCCTGCGTCTATGAAGTCCTTGCTTCTGGCCACGGCCATCGCCATCCTCCCCTTCTCGGCGTTTGCCGCCGATCCCCTGTTCGACGAAGCCCGCCTGACCGAGCATGTGAAGGTCCTCTCCGACGACTCGTTCGAAGGCCGCGGCCCGGCCACCGCCGGCGAGACCAAGACCGTCGCCTACATCACCGAGCAATACGCCAAGGCCGGCCTGCAGCCCGGCGGCGACCTCGGCAAGGACGGCAAGCGCGCCTGGACCCAGGACGTGCCGCTCGGCCGCTTCGACATCGACGGCCCGGTGGCCGCCAGCTTCACCGTCGGCGGCAAGACAGTGCCGCTGGTCCAGGGCGACGACATCGCCATCCGCGCCAGCTTGACCGGCCAGAAGGCCGTGTCGCTGAAGGGCGCGCCGATCGTCTGGGCCGGCTACGGGATCAAGGCGCCTGAGCGCAACTGGGACGACTTCAAGGGCCTGGACGTCAAGGGCAAGATCATCGTCGTGCTGATCAACGACGCGGACTTCGAGACGGGTAAGGGCGAGTTCGGCGGCAAGGCCATGACCTACTATGGCCGTTGGACCTACAAGTACGAGGAGGCCGCCCGCCTCGGCGCCGCCGGGGTGCTGATCGTCCATGAGACGGCGCCGGCCTCCTACGGCTGGGCGACGGTCAAGAACTCCAACACCAACACCATGTTCGACATCGTGCGGAAGGATCCGACCAAGGCCCACACCGCCGTCGAGAGCTGGATCACCCGCGACGTCGCCGTGGCCCTGTTCAAGGAGGCCGGCCTCGACTTCGACGCCGAGAAGAAGAAGGCCCAGAGCCGCGACTTCCAGCCGGTCGAGCTGAAGGGCGCGACCTTCTCGGCCGACTTCAAGGTCAAGCCGCAGGTCATCGTTTCGAAGAACGTGGTCGGCCTGCTGCCCGGCAAGACGCACCCGGACGAATACGTCATCTACTCGGGCCACTGGGACCACCTCGGCATCGGCCGGCCCGACGCCAAGGGCGACACCATCTATAACGGCGCCGTCGACAACGCGACCGGCACGGCCGCCGTCATCGAGATGGGCCGCGCCTTCGCAGCCGGTCCGCGCCCCGACCGCTCCATCGTCTTCATGACCGTCACGGCCGAGGAGAAGGGCCTGTTGGGCTCGGAATACTACGCCGCCAACCCGGTCTATCCGCTGGCCAAGACGGTGGCCGTGTTCAACACCGACGCGCTCAGCCCGCTCGGCCCGACCCGCGACTTCAACGTCTCGGGCGACGCCAAACAGGACCTGCTCGACATGCTGATCGCCAAGGGCAAGGCCGAGGGCCGCACCTTCAGCCCCGATCCGAACCCGGAGGCCGGCCACTTCTACCGCTCCGACCACTTCCCCTTCGCCAAGCGCGGCGTGCCGGCCATCTCGTTCGGCTCGGGCATCGACGTCATCGGCGCCCAGCCGGGCGAGGCCAAGGCCTGGGCCGAGGCCTACACCAAGGACAAGTACCATCAGCCGGCGGACGAATGGTCGGCCGACTGGCGGATGGACGGCATGGTCGCCGACCTGACCCTGCTGCATGACTTGGGTTCGGACCTCGCGAACAGCCGCATCTGGCCCGAATGGGCCGAGGGCTCGGAGTTCAAGGCCACCCGCGACGCCACCAAGGCGGAGCGGAAGTAGGCGCGACGCGATGACCGCCAGCGTCTTCGACCTGTTCAAGCCGGGTGTCGGCCCCTCCAGCTCCCACACCATGGGCCCGATGACGGCCGCCGCCCGGTTTGTCGCCGAACTCAAGGCCGGCGGCCAGATCGCCGGGGTCATCCGCCTGCAGGTCAAGCTCTACGCCTCCCTGGCCCTGACCGGCCGCGGCCACGCCACCGACCGGGCGGTGATGCTGGGCCTGATGGGCTTCGAGCCGGCCGGCCTTGATCCCGACGCCGGCGACGCCGCGCTCGAGACCCTGCGCGCCTCCGGCCGCATGAGCCTCGGCGGCGAAACCGACATGGCCTTCGACGAGCAGGTCGATATCGTCTGGGCCGGCCGCCAGCGCCTGCCGCAGCATCCCAACGCCCTGACCTTCACCGCCTTCGACGGCGGCGAAGGCGTGATCCTGCAGCGGACCTATTTCTCGATCGGCGGCGGCTTCGTCTGCGAGGAATCGGAGATCGGCCGCAACGCCCCGGCCGACGAGACCCCCATCCCCTATCCCTTCGACAGCGGCGCCGAGCTGGTCGAGAAGGCCGATGCGGCCGGCCTGACCATCGGCCAGCTGATGATGGCCAACGAGATCGCCCGCGCCCCGGAAGCCGTCGTGCTGGAGCGGCTCGACGCCATCTTCGGGGCCATGGAGGCCTGCATCGACCGCGGCGTGCGGATCGGCGGCCAGCTGCCGGGCGGTCTCAACGTCAAGCGCCGCGCCAAGCAGGTGCATGAGGCGATCATGTCCAAGGTCGAGCGCCAGATCAGCGATCCCCTGGCGGCCATGGACTTCGTCAACCTCTGGGCCCTGGCCGTCAACGAGGAGAACGCCGCCGGCGGCCGCGTCGTCACCGCCCCGACCAACGGCGCGGCGGGCCTGATCCCGGCGACCCTGCGCTTCTACGACCGCTTCATGCAGGGGACGCCCGAGGGCCGCCGCACCTTCCTGCTGACCGCCGCCGCCGTCGGCGCCCTCTACAAGAAGAACGCCTCGATCAGCGGGGCCGAGGTCGGCTGCCAGGGCGAGGTCGGCGTCGCCTGCTCGATGGCCGCCGCCGGCCTGGCCGCCGTCATGGGCGGCTCCAACGCCCAGATCGAGAACGCCGCCGAGATCGGCATGGAGCACAACCTCGGCCTGACCTGCGACCCCATCGGCGGCCTGGTCCAGATCCCCTGCATCGAGCGCAACGCCATGGGGGCCATCAAGGCCATCGACGCCGCCCGCCTGGCCATGCTCGGCGACGGCCAGCACTCGGTCAGCCTCGACAAGGTCATCGCCACCATGAAGCGCACCGGCGAGGACATGAACGAGATCTACAAGGAAACCTCGCTGGGCGGCCTGGCGGCGGGCATGCCGGTCAACCGGGTGGAGTGCTGAGGACCTCCCGCGCTCGGGGGCGTATTCAATAACGTCTTCCTTGCCCGCTGCGGCGGGGCTATCCCAAGGCCGATGTCCCACGCCCAGCACGATCACGACCACCACCATGGCGGTCACAAGGACCACCACCATGGTCCCGGCGGCCACAGCCACGCGCCCAAGGATTTCGGCCGCGCCTTTGCCATCGGCGCCGGGCTGAACATCGCCTTCGTCATCGCCGAGGCCGGGGCCGGGCTGTTCACCGGCTCGCTGGCCCTGCTCGCCGACGCCGGTCACAACCTGTCGGACGTGCTGGGTCTGCTGATGGCCTGGGGCGCGGTGGTCATCGCCCGCAAGGCGCCGGCCGGGCGGCGGACCTATGGGCTGGGCAAGGGCACCATCCTGGCTTCGCTGGCCAACGCCGGCCTGCTGCTGGTCGCTGTCGGCGGTATCACCTGGGAGGCGGTGCGCCGCTTCGGTTCGCCGCAGGACATTCCGCCCGGGCCGGTCATCATCGTCGCCGCCATCGGCGTGGTGATCAACACCGTCACCGCCCTGATGTTCATGCGCGGCCAGGAGGATCTCAACGTCAAGGGCGCCTTCCTGCACATGGCCACCGACGCCGCCGTGTCGCTGGGCGTGGTCTTTGCGGCCGTCATCCTGTGGATGCAGCCGGAATGGCGCTGGATCGATCCGATGATCAGCCTGGTCATCGCCGCGGTCATCGTGGCCGGCACCTGGGGCCTGTTGCGCGACTCTCTGGATCTCGCCCTCGACGCCGCCCCGCGCGGCATCGACCCGGACAAGGTCAAGGCCTGGCTGGCCGGCCGGCCCGGCGTCACCGAGGTCCACGACCTGCACATCTGGGCGATGAGCACCAGCGAGACAGCCCTGACCGCCCACCTGACCCGGCCCGACAACACCGACCCCGACGCCTTCCTCGACGCCCTGTGCCACGACCTGGTCCACGCCTTCGGCATCGGCCACGCCACCCTGCAGCTGGAGACCGGCCACCGCGGCCCCTGCCGGCTGGCCGACGCCCACGGCGGCCACTAGGTGGCGCTGTCCCTGAGCCTCTACCGGGCGGCCATGGCGGTGCTGCAGCCGTTCGCCCCCGGCCTGCTGCGTTCACGGGCGGCCAAGGGCAAGGAAGACCCCGCGCGGCTACAGGAGCGGCTTGGCCATGCGTCCGTCGCTCGTCCCGAGGGCCGTCTGGTCTGGATCCACGCCATCAGCGTCGGCGAGAGCCAGGCGGTGCTGCCGCTGATCGAACGGCTGGCCAAGGCGGGGCCGGACCTGGCCTTGCTGGTGACCTGCGGCACCGTCACCGCCGCCGCCCTGCTGGCCAAACGGTTGCCGGCCGGGGCCATCCACCAGTATGCGCCGCTCGACACCCCGGCCTCGGCCAGACGCTTCCTCGACCACTGGCGGCCGGACCTGGTGGTCCTCGTCGAGAGCGAGATCTGGCCCAATCTGATCCTCGGCGCCAGGCAGCGCGGGGCGAAGCTGGCCCTGATCTCGGCCCGCATCACCCACAAGACCGCCCGCGGCTGGGCCCGGATGAGCAAGGGTATCCGCGAGGTGCTGGCGGCCTTCGATCTGGTGCTGCCGCAGGACGAGCTGTCGGCCGAGCGGCTGCGGTTCTTCGGGGTCGAGACCGACGGCCGGCTGAACCTCAAGCTGGCCGGCGAGCCGCTGCCGGCCGACGCCGCCGAGCTGGCCGCCCTCAAGAAGGCCGTCGGCAAACGCCCCGTGGTGCTGGCCGCCAGCACCCACGCCGGCGAGGAGGCGATCATCGTCACCCCGATGCTGACCGCCATCCGCAACGAGGCGCCGGACGCCCTGTTGATCCTCGCCCCCCGCCACCCCGACCGCACGGCCGAGCTGCTGACGGACCTGGGGACGGGTCACGGGCCGGTGGCGGTGCGCTCGCGCGGCGACAGGATCACCCGCCAGACCCAGATCTATGTCGCCGACACCCTCGGCGAGATGGGTCTGTTTTTCCGCCTCGCCCACGTCGTTGTCATGGGCGGCAGCTTCGTGCCCGGGGTCGGCGGCCACAACCCGATGGAGCCGGCCCGGCTCGGCGCGCCGGTGATCAGCGGGCCTCAGGTGTTCAATTCGCAGGAAGTCTACGACGCCATGGTCGAGGGCGAGCGGGGCGCGATGATCGTCGAGACGCCGGGCGACCTGTCCATGGCGCTGGCCGGCCTGTTGGCCGGGGCGGACGCCGCCAGGGCGCTTGGCGCGCGGGGGCAGGCGTTCGCGGAAGCCCAGTCGGCACAGCTCGACACGGCATGGTCGCGGCTGGAAGCCCTGCTGCCATGAAGCTCTCCACCCCCCGCTGGTGGTACGTCCGCCACAACGCTCCCGGCGTCGTCACCCGCATGGTGCTGACCCCCTTGAGCTGGGTCTGGGCGGCGGTGACCAGATACAAGATCGACAATGCCAAACCCGTGGACGCCGGCGTGCCGGTGATCTGCGTCGGCAACCTCACGGCCGGCGGGGTCGGCAAGACGCCGGTGGTGCGCGAGCTGCTGCGGATGCTGCGCGAGGACGGGGTGGCGGCGCACGGGCTGTCGCGTGGCTATGGCGGCAACGAGCCCGGGCCGCTGAAGGTCGACCAGGCCATCCACGCCACCGAGCAGGTCGGCGACGAACCGTTGATGCTGGCCGCCGACGGGCCGTTCTGGGTCTCGCGCGACCGGCCGGCCGGGGCGGCGGCGGCGCGAGACGCCGGGGCCCAGGCCGTGGTCATGGACGACGGCCACCAGAACCCCTCGCTCAAGAAGGCCCTGTCGCTGGTCGTCGTCGATGGCGAGACGCGGAACAACGAATGGCCCTTCGGCGACGGCGCGGTCTTCCCGGCCGGGCCGATGCGCGAGCCGTTGGCCATCGGCCTGGCCAGGGCCGACGCCGTGGTCCTGCTGATGCCGGTTGATCTGGCTGAGCCCGATCCGGAACTGCTCGACCTGTTCAAGGGCAAGCCGGTGCTGATCGCCCGGCTGGAGCCGTCCGGCCCGGCCCCGGAGCATCCGGTCGTGGCCTTCGCCGGCATCGGCAAGCCCTGGAAGTTCGAGCGCTCGCTGGTCGCGGCCGGCGTGGTGCTGAAGGACTTCGCGCCCTTCCCCGACCACGGCGAGTACCGCGAGGAGACGCTGCATTTCCTCGAGCAGCGGGCGGCGGAACTGGGCGGCCGCCTGCTGACTACCGAGAAGGACTGGGTCCGGCTGCCCGGACCCTGGCGGCGCAAGATCGACTACTGGCCGGTCCGCGCCCGGTTCGAGGACGAGGCTGCGGTGCAGGCCCTGCTGAAGGCCGCCGTCTAGTCCTGACGGTAGACGATCCCGCCCTTCATCACGAAGCTGACGTGTTCCAGCACGGTCACGTCGGTCAGCGGATCGCCTTTCACGGCGACGATGTCGGCCTGCTTGCCGCCGGTCAGCGAGCCGATCAGGCCGGCGAGGTCGAGGTGCTCGGCGGCGAAGACGGTGGCGGCCTTGATGGCTTCCAGCGGGCTCAAACCCGCCTTGACCAGCAGGGCGAACTCCTGGGCGTTGTCGCCGTGGGCCGAGACGCCGGTGTCGGTGCCGAAGGCGATCTTCACCCCGCCGTCGTGAGCGCGGCGGGCCATGCTCAGCATCTTGGGGCCGGCCTCGAGGGCTTTGGCCTTCACGGCCGGGACCATCCAGGTGTCGGGCTTGGCGGCCTCGCGGGCCACGAAGTCGCCGGCCAGCAGGGTCGGCACCAGCCAGGCGCCGTTGGCCTTGAACAGCTTGATCGACTCGGCGTCGAGGTAGGTGCCGTGCTCGATGCTGTCGCCGCCGGCTTTCAGGAAGGCGTTGATGCCGTCGGCGCCGTGGGCGTGGGCGGTGACCCGGCGGCCCATGGCGTGGGCGGTCTCGACGATGGCCTTGATCTCGTCGTCGCTGAACTGCTTGGCGAGGCCGGCGTTGGTCGGTGACAGGACGCCGCCGGTGGCGGTGATCTTGATGACGTCGGCGCCGGAGCGGACCTGCTCGCGCACGGCCCGGCGGCAGTCGTCGGCCCCGGAGCAGACCGAGGTTTCGCGGAACACCGGCACCAGTTCTTCCGGCATGGCGTTGGCGCTGTCGCCATGGCCGCCGTGCACCGACACGGCCGAACCGGCGGCGATGATGCGCGGGCCGGGCAGGCGGCCGGCGGCGATGGCGCCGCGCAGGGCGAAGACGCTCTCGTTCGAGCCGCCGAGGTCGGCGACGGTGGTGAAGCCGGCCCGCAGGGTCAGGTTGGCGTAGTAGGCGCCGTCGAGGGCGTAGTCGCTCTTGGTCTTGGTGAAGCGTTCCAGCGCGCCCTTGGGGCCGTTCTGGCTGGTCAGGTGGACATGGCTGTCGATCAGGCCGGGCAGGACGAAGCTGTCCTTCAGGTCGATGACCTTGGCGCCGGGGGCGGAGGTGTAGCCCTCCTCGATGCGCAGCACCTTGCCGTTCTCGACGACGATGGTGCGGGCGGTCTCGACCTTGCCGGTGGCCGGGTCGGCCAGCAGGCGGCCGGCCTGGACGTAGGTCAGGGGGCTGGACTGCCCTTGCGCGTCGGCGACGCCGACCAGGGCGAGAACGCCGAGCGCGGCGGCGACGAGGCCGGCCTTGAAGGTGGATTTCATGATGATCAGCCCCGGAAAACCTTACTTTGGGTCAGATTGCACCGACGAGGCGGCGCTGCATATCCCTCAGGCGCCGGCCTTCTGGGCGAAGTCCCAGGCGCCGCGGGCCAGCACCGGCACCCGGGCCTCCATGGTCGCGGCGTGGGCCGAGTTGGCGGTGCCGTCGCGGACCCGGCCGACGATGCCCTGGCAGATGCCGGCCAGGCGGAACAGGTTGTAGGCGAAGTACCAGTCGAGGTTGGGCAGGCCGCCGCGACCCGTCGCCTTGCAGTAGAGGGCCACGGCCTCGTCGATGGTCGGGATGCCGTAGGCGGTGAGGTCGTCGATGCCCGACAGGCCGCCGCGCTCCTGGCTGGGCATCACCCAGCTCATCAGGAAGTAGGAGAAATCGGCCAGCGGGTTGCCGAGGGTTGAGAGCTCCCAGTCGAGGACGGCCGCCACCTTCTGCTCGGTGGGGTGCAGGATCATGTTGTCCAGGCGGTAGTCGCCGTGGACGATGGAGGTCATGTCGTCTTCCGGCGTGTGGTCCGGGAACCAGGCGATCAGCTGATTCATCTCCGGGATCACCGCCGTTTCGCTGGCCTGGTACTGCTTGGTCCAGCGGCTGACCTGGCGGCTGAAATAGTTGCCGGGCTTGCCGTAGTCCTCCAGGCCGATGGCCTTGTAGTCGACGTTGTGCAGGGCCGCGAGGGTGCCGATCTCGGCCTCGTAGATCGCTCGGCGGTCGGCGGGACTGTAGTCGGGCAGCAGGCCATCCCAGAGGATACGGCCCTCGACCTGCTCCATGACGTAGAAGATGGTGCCGACGATGCTCTCGTCCATGCAGAGGGCGTAGGCGCGTGCGACCGGGAAGTTCACCTTGTTGAGGGCGGCGATCACCTTGTACTCGCGGTCGACGGCGTGGGCGCTCGGCAGCAGCTTGCCGGGCGGCTTGCGGCGCAGGACGTAGCGCTGGCCGGGGGTGACCAGCTGGTAGGTCGGGTTCGACTGGCCGCCCTTGAACTTGCGGATTTCCAGCGGGCCCTTGAAGCCTTCGACGTTGGCCTGCAGCCAGGGCAGCAGCCTGTCGGCGTCGATCCGGGTGCGCTCGTCGAGCGCCTCGGTGCCGCTGTTGAGGTCCTGGGCGCTGGGCGCGGCGTCGGCCATGGTCTCGTCCCCAATTCGTACGCTTGTTTGAAGTCGGCGCACTTTAGCGAGGGCGAGCGGGCGCGCAAGGCTACGCCTAGGTCAGCAGCACCGCCGCGATGAACAGGGCGATCAGCGCGACGATCCCGACGCCGGCGAACTGGGTCCAGAAGCGCAACGGCTCCTCGGCGCGGACGATGTCCGGCTTCTTGGTGAAGAACACCGCCAGCGTGCCGGTCATCAGGCTGCGGCCCAGGGCGACCAGGGCCAGCAGGCCGATGAGGACGAGGCTGATGCCTACGGGCACGTCGATCAAGCGGCCAGCTCCGCTCGCACCGCCGTGGCGATGAAGCCGCCGCCGAGCACCCGGTCGGGGGCTTCGGGCGCATAGAGGACGCAGGCCTGGCCGGGGGCGACGCCTTCCTCGTGGGTGTCGAGGGCGACGGCGACCTGGCCGTCGACCAGGGTCAGGCGGCCGGGGACCGGTTCGCGGGTCGAGCGGACGCGGGCCAGCACCGGGCGGCCGGCGGCGCAGGCGGCGTCGATGCCGTCTTCGCCGAGCCAGTTTGTCTCTTTCAACGTCAGGGCCGTGGTCAGCAGGGCCTCGCGGGGGCCGACGATGACCTGGCGCTTGCCGGCGTCGATGCGGGTGACGAACAGCGGGTCGCCGACGGCGATGTTCAGGCCTCGGCGCTGGCCGATGGTGTAGCGGGTGACGCCCTCGTGGGTCCCCAGAACCCGGCCGTCCATGTGGACGATATCGCCCGGCAGCGCGCCCTGCGGGCGCAGCCGGTCGATGACGGTGTGGTACTTGCCCTCGGGCACGAAGCAGATGTCCTGGCTGTCGGGCTTGTCGGCGGCGGTGAGGCCAAGCTCGGCGGCGATGGCCCGGACCTGCGGCTTGCTCATGCCGCCGAGCGGAAAGCGCAGATAGTCCAGCTGGTCGGCCGTGGTGGCGAACAGGAAGTAGCTCTGGTCCTTGGCCGGGTCGGCCGCGCGGCGCAGTTGCGGGCCGTCGCCGTCATCGACCCGTTGTACGTAATGCCCGGTCGCCATGGCCACGGCCCCAAGGTCGCGGGCGACGTCGAGCAGGTCGCGGAACTTGACCGTCTGGTTGCAGCGCACGCAGGGGATCGGGGTCTCGCCGCGCAGGTAGGCGTCGGCGAACTCCTCGATGACCTGGTCCTTGAAGCGGCTTTCGTAGTCGAGGACGTAGTGCGGGATGCCGATGGCGTCCGAGGCCGTGCGAGCGTCGTGGATGTCCTGGCCGGCGCAGCAGGCGCCCTTCTTCTGGATGGCGGCGCCGTGGTCGTAGAGCTGCAGGGTGACGCCGACCACGTCGTAGCCGGCGCGGGCCAGCAGGGCGGCGGTCACGGTCGAGTCCACGCCGCCAGACATCGCCGCCACGATCCGGCTGCCGGCCGGCAGGCGCACGGCGGCGCGCACCGCGTCCAGGGCGGCGTCGATCGCGGAGGGGGCGAGGGCGGTCGTCATCGCGGGCTATGTAGAGGTTTGGGGGTCAAATTGCGAGGCGAGCGGGAGGGGCGGCGCTGTCGAAGCGGCGGCCATTATACGACATCGCGGCGGAGGACGATATCCGACGGTGGAGATAGGTCAAATAAATCAATTTACTAGCACCAACCGGAAACCCTCCGGACGTCCGCCGGGCAGGGCGATTCGACCCATCGAGACCACCCTTGTCGCAGGCCAGGAACCACCCTCGGTCTGCCCGGTGTGTGGAGGCTGGCGTGGCCGGGCGGGAGGGGGCCATACCCGGGATTGGAATTTGGCCTCAGCCGGCTCGCAGGCGCGCCAGGCCGGCGCGCAGGTAGCCGGCGACGGTGACCAGGGTCAGCAGCGCCGAGACCCCGACCAGCCAGCCGCCGAGCGCGAAAGACTGCACCGGTCCCAGCGGGAAACCGGGCGCGGCCAGCAGGCTGAGGCCGGCGAACTGGCAGGCGATCTTGATGGCCTCCAGTTTCGAGCCGCCGACCCGCTGGTCGGGGCCGAGCGCCTCGTTGAGGGTGGCGACCACGAAGCAGCGGCCGGCCAGGATAGCGGCAGCGACCGCCACCCAGCCCTGCAGGGCGCCGGCCACGGCCAGGCCGAGGACCATGGTGAAGGTCAGGAGGCGGTCGCCGACGAGGTCGAGCATGGCGCCGAGTTTCGAGGTCTCGTTCAGGCGGCGGGCGACCTGGCCATCGACGACGTCGAGGAAACCGGCCGTCAGGTAGACAGCGACGGCCGGCCAGCCGGCGTTGATGGTCAGCAGCCAGAACAGCGGCGCGATCAGGGCGATGCGGAACAGGGTGATGGCGTTGGAGATCATTGCTCTCAAAATCCGATCATCCCGACGAAAGTCGGGACCCAGTGTCCACTATGCATGGGCGTTCGCTCTGATCGGAGCCGAAATCACATCGTGCCTGCCAGTTGGGTCCGACTTTCGTCGGGATGATCGGAGGAAAAGGGGAGGCCCCAACCCTTGACTCCCCAGGGCCCCCAACCTACTTCCCGGCCACCGTTGGCACTCACGGGAGAGGACTGCTAACAGCGCCCTCTCCCATGCCTTCGATCCAAATAAAGCCAACCGTTATGACGGAGACGACCCGATGAAATTTCGCCCCCTTGGCGACCGCGTCCTGGTGAAGCGCGTCGAAGAAGAGTCCAAGACCAAAGGTGGGATCATCATCCCCGACACCGCCAAGGAAAAGCCGCAGGAAGGCGAAGTCGTCGCCGTCGGCCCCGGCGCGCGTGACGATTCCGGCAAGGTCCAGCCCCTGGAACTGAAGGCCGGCGACAAGATCCTGTTCGGCAAATGGTCGGGCACCGAGGTCAAGGTCGACGGCGAAGACCTGATCATCATGAAGGAAAGCGACGTCCTGGGCGTCCTGCAGGCCTAAGCGCCTGGCGCTGACGACCGCTTCCTTCTTCCGTTTCCACTTCAGATAAAGGGCCTCCAATCATGGCTGCCAAAGACGTCTATTTCTCCTCCGACGCCCGTGACCGCATGCTGCGCGGCGTCAACATCCTCGCCAACGCGGTGAAGGTGACCCTCGGCCCCAAGGGCCGCAACGTGGTCATCGAAAAGTCCTTCGGCGCCCCGCGCTCGACCAAGGACGGCGTCACCGTCGCCAAGGAAATCGAACTGAGCGATCGCTTCGAGAACCTCGGCGCCCAGATGATCCGCGAAGTCGCCTCCAAGACCAACGACAAGGCCGGCGACGGCACCACCACCGCCACGGTGCTGGCCCAGGCCATCGTCGTCGAAGGCCTGAAGTCGGTCGCCGCCGGCATGAACCCGATGGACCTGAAGCGCGGCATCGACAAGGCCGTCGGCAAGGTCATCGCCGAAATCAAGTCGACCTCCAAGAAGGTCTCGGCCAACAGCGAGATCGCCCAGGTCGGCACCATCTCGGCCAACGGCGACACCGAAGTCGGCGAGATGATCGCCCGGGCCATGGAAAAGGTCGGCAACGAAGGCGTCATCACGGTTGAAGAAGCCAAGACCGCCGAGACCGAACTCGACGTCGTCGAAGGCATGCAGTTCGACCGCGGCTACCTGTCGCCCTACTTCATCACCAACGCCGACAAGATGGAAGTCGTGCTCGAAGAGCCGATGATCCTGCTGTTCGAAAAGAAGCTGTCGGGCCTCCAGCCCCTGCTTCCGGTCCTGGAAGCCGTGGTCCAGTCGGGTCGTCCCCTGCTGATCATCGCCGAGGACATCGAAGGCGAAGCCCTGGCCACCCTGGTGGTCAACAAGCTGCGTGGCGGCCTGCGCGTCGCGGCCGTCAAGGCTCCGGGCTTCGGCGACCGCCGCAAGGCCATGCTGGAAGACATCGCCGTCCTCACGGGCGGTGAAGTGATCAGCGAAGACCTCGGCATCAAGCTCGAGAACGTGACGCTGGAAATGCTCGGCAAGGCCAAGAAGGTCACCATCACCAAGGACGACACCACCATCGTCGACGGTGTCGGCGCCAAGGACGGCATCGAAGCCCGCATCGGCCAGATCAAGAAGCAGATCGAGGACACCACCTCGGACTACGACAAGGAAAAGCTGCAGGAACGTCTGGCCAAGCTGGCCGGCGGCGTTGCCGTGATCCGCGTCGGCGGTTCGACCGAAGTCGAAGTGAAGGAAAAGAAGGACCGCGTCGATGACGCCCTCAACGCGACCCGCGCGGCCGTCGAAGAAGGCATCGTCCCCGGCGGCGGCGTGGCCCTGCTGAAGGCCTCGAAGATCCTCGCGGGCATGGAAGGCGACAACGCCGACCAGACCCAGGGTATCGCCATCATCCGTCGCGCCCTGCAGGCCCCGATCCGTCAGATCGCCGAAAACGCCGGCGTCGAAGGCTCGATCGTGGTCGGCAAGGTTCTGGACTCTGAGTCGGCTACCTTCGGCTTCAACGCCCAGACCGAAGAGTACGTCGACATGGTCGCGGCCGGCGTCATCGACCCGGCCAAGGTCGTCCGCACGGCTCTGCAGGACGCGGCTTCCATCGCCGGCCTGATGATCACCACCGAAGCCGCCATCGTCGAGGCTCCCACGAAGAGCAGCGGCGGCGCCGGCGGCGGCATGCCGGGCGGCATGGGCGGCATGGGCGACATGGACTTCTAGTCCAGGTTACTCACCGACTGAGTTGGGAAGGGCCGCTCCGAAAGGGGCGGCCCTTTTCGTTGTCCCTTCTCCCGCTCGTCGGGAGAAGGTGGCGGCCGAAGGCCGACGGATGAGGGCAGCACCGGCTTCAGGCGATTGTGCTCGTTCTGGCGCGTTCAGCGCTATCGCTAACCTTCGCTGGCCGGCGCTGCCCTCATCCGACCCGCTTCGCGGGC
This sequence comes from Caulobacter sp., assembly GCA_028291265.1. Lineage (GTDB taxonomy): Bacteria > Pseudomonadota > Alphaproteobacteria > Caulobacterales > Caulobacteraceae > Caulobacter. Next base: position 23,965 of record JAQGIK010000066.1, read on the forward strand.
CACCTTCTCCCGACAAGCGGGAGAAGGAACGAGGCAGGCCCGTTCCGGCAAGGTCTCCGGCGTCCGCACGTTCCAGGCCAACCCCAGCCGCTCCAGCAGCCGGATGAACACGAACCCCCAGTCCGACTGGCCCGGGTACAGCCCGATCCGCGCCGAGCCCGGGTAGGCGTGGTGGTTGTTGTGCCAGGCCTCGCCCATGGTCGGCAGGCCGGCCCAGGGGACGTCGTGGGCCTGGACGCCGGCCCCGTCGACCAGCCAGGTCTGCGGACCTTGCGTATGAGCCAGATGGCCGACCAGCCAGTGGCCGGTGACCGAGGCGAAGACCCGGGCGCAGACGCCCCAGACCACGAACGGCCAGCCGCCGGCCAAGTAGAGCAGAGTGGCGACAGGCAGCTGCTGCAGCATCCAGGTCCGTTCCAGCCAGCGGTAGAAGGGATCGTCCGCGATGCGCGGGGCGATCTCGAAGCGGGGCGGCCGGGCCAGCTCCAGCCGGCCGTGCAGTTGCCAGAGGGCGTCCAGCGCCATCGGCGCGCCGTGGCGCAGGTAGGGATGGCAGTCGGGCTGGCGCTGGGCCCAGTCGCGCAGGTCGTGGGTGCGGATCATCCAGAAGGGGCCGCTCATGCCGACCAAGGTTCCGACCCAGACCAGGAACCGTTCGAGCCACAGCGGGCAATCGAAGCTGCCGTGGATCAGCCGGCGGTGAAAGCCGACCGAATGGCCGAGCAGCAGGCCGGCGCCGGTGAGGACGAGGAAGACGGCGAAGGCGCTCCAGGTGAACAGCAACGGGCCCCCGATGAGGGTGGCCAGCATCATGGCGCCATTCCACAGGGAGTGGGCGGGGTCCCAGTGCACGCGGCCCTTAACCGGACTGCAGCCGGGGGTCTCGACGACAGAATGCACGGCGTAGGGGTCGTGGTCAGGATCTGCGCCCATGGGATTGCTCATCGCGTCCGGTATCCGAGGAACCAGACGGCCGTCGCGACGATACCGCCCGCGATGGCGAACAACAGCGACGGGATCGGCATGCCGCCGACGAAGCTCGCGCCAACCGAGCCGGCCAGGATAAATCCGAAGGGGATCGCAACCTTGAGGCCGCGAAGCCGCAGGCGGTGTAGCAGGAACCATCCGGGCGCGCCGAGCAGGACCAGGCCAATCAGCCAGCCGATGTAGGCGATCGGAAACACCAGCATCAGGAAGGGCAGGGTGGTCCACAACCCCTCCAGAGGCGCCGGCCGGGGTTCGCTGGCCAATCGCCCCACCATCCCGCCGTTCAGGCTTGCCATCACGGCGAAACCGACAGTGACAAGACCGGCCCCGGCGGCCGCGCCGCCGAACAGGGCCCTGACGACGTGCAGGTCGCCGAAGCGGAGGTCCGGCGAATTCGGATCGTGGGACGGCATGGCCAGCGGCGCCTCCTGTAAATAAGAAATAACTTAATTACCTAAGCACCATGTTTGCAAGTGTTTAATTCATCGCTTAAATAAGGTCGATGCAGCGAGTCTTCGAAGCCCTCTCCTCGACCGTCCGGCGCAAGATCCTCGCCTACCTGGCCCATGCCGACCTGACGGCGGGGGAGATCGCCTCGCGGTTCTCGATCTCCAAGCCGGCGGTGTCGCAGCACCTCAGCGTGCTCGAGGCGGCCGGGCTGGTCAGTTCCGAGAAGAAGGGCCAGTTCGTGCACTACAGCCTGGTGCGCGAGAGCCTGGTCAACACGCTCAACGACTACGTCCAGGAGGTCTGTCCGGTGTCACGACCGCTGAAGGCCGAGAGCGCCGCGATCAAGCGCAAGACCGAAACCTGACAGCCCCGGTTCGGCCCCGCGCCGGCCCCATTGTCGTCACCGGCGCGCCGGCCAATGGCCGGGTCGGGAGAACTGCCATGCTGCGGATCGTTGTCGCCTGCCTGTTGCTCATCGGGGCGGCGCCGGCCTTTGCCGCCGATGCGGCGCTGTCGCCCCAGGCCCAGGCGCTGGTGGCGCCGGTCAAGGATGCGCTGGACGCCGAGCGGGCCAGGCAGGCGGCGCTACCGCCGCCGACCGATGACTCGGAAAAGCTCATCCGCATGGGGGCGATGGATCAGGTCGGCCGCCGGGTGCTGACGAAGATCGACCTGACCACCCTGCCGCCGGAAGAGATCGCGGGAGCCCGCAAGGCGATATGGGCGCCGGTCGAGGCGGCGGACGCGGAGAACCTCAAGGCGCTGTTGAAGATGGTCCCGAAGGACGGCTGGTTCCTGAGGAGCCGCTATGGCGACAAGGCGGCGGCCGCCGCCTTCCACATCATCCAGCACAGCGATGTCGCCCAGTGGAAACGGTTCGTGCCGGTGCTGGAGCCGCTGGTGGTCACCGGCGAGATCGACGGCCAGTCCTTCGGCCTGATGTACGACCGCCTGGCGATCAGCGAGGGCCGGCCGCAGCGCTATGGCTCACAGATGAAGTGCGAGGCGGGCAAGTGGGTCCCCGAAAAGCTCGAGGACCCGGCCCGGGTCGAGGAGTGGCGCAAGGCGATGGGGTTCCCGTGGACGTTCGCGGAGTACCTCGAACACTGGAAGACGTATCCACCCTGCACGTGAGGGGCCAAGACTGGGTCAGCCGCCGTGAGAGGTCCCTTCTCCCCTTGTGGGAGAAGGTGGCGCGGAGCGCCGGATGAGGGGTCGATAGGTCTGTAAGCTGCGGGGGGACGGTAGCAACGGGTCATGTCGTAAGCCGATGCGACCCCTCATCCGTCGCCTGCGGCGACACCTTCTCCCACAAGGGGAGAAGGGCGCCCCGAGGCGAAACCTTCTAGTGCCGGCCGGGGACCGGCTGGACGTACTCGGCGCCCGCCGCCGCCTGCTCGGCGAACTGCTTCTTGCGGGGGCCCAGGTAGCCGAACAGGAAGGCCGCCACCTTACGGATCTGGATTTCTTCGGAGCCCTCGGTGATCCGGTAGCGGCGGTGGTGGCGGTAGATGTGCTCGAAGGCCTTGTGGCGGCTGTAGCCCATGCCGCCGTGCACCTGCATGGCCCGGTCGGCGGCCTCGCAGCACAGGCGGTTGCCCCAGTAGTTGCACATCGAGACCTTGTCGGAGAGCTCCTTCTCGATCTGCTTGTGCTCCATGTGGTCCATGTCCCAGGCCGTCTTGCGGATCAGCAGCCGCAGCATCTCGCACTGGGTGGCCAGCTCGACGAGCGGGAACTGGATGGCCTGGTTGTCGCTCAGCGGCTTGCCGAACGGCTTGCGCTGGCGGGCGTACTTCACACTCTCTTCTATGCAGTAGACGGCGGCGCCCAGCGATGAGGCCGCCTGGCGGATGCGGTTCTGGTGGACAAAGGACTGGCCGAGGCCCAGGCCGCGGTCGATCTGGCCCCAGTAGCTGTCCTCGGGAATCCAGCAGTCGAAGGAGATGCGCGGGTGGTCGGTGGGCATGTTGAAGGTCCACATCCACTCTTCGATCTTGATGTGCTCGCGGGGCACGATGAAGCAGGTGATGCCGGTGGCGTCGCCGTCCTTGCCGCTGGTGCGGGCGAAGACCATGACGTGGCTGACCACGTGCATGCCGGTCGTCCACATCTTCTCGCCCTTGATCCGCCAGCCGGGCTTGCCGTCCTTCTCTTCGGGCGTGCCGGTGGACTCCATGAAGGTGGCGTCGGAGCCGTGGTTGGGCTCGGTCAGGCCGAACGCCGTGCGCATCGTGCCGTTCAGCACCTTTTCGCCGTCGCGGGCGACCTGCTCGGGGGTGGCGAACTCCTTGAACATCAGGATGAAGGGGTTGTTGCCGACGATGCTGTGCTCGGTCTGCAGGTCGTTGAACAGGCCCAGGCCCTTGGCCGCCAGGTGCTCGCGGATCACCGCCATGTCGAGGTTGGCGCCGGCCTTGCCGCCCATGTCCTTGGGCCAGGCGTAGCGCAGGTGGCCGGCGTCGTCGGCGACCTTGCGGCATTCGGCCAGCAGCAGTTCCCACTCCTTGCGGGGCAGGCCGTTGTTGTCCCAGTCGGTGCGGGCGTGTTCGCGGCGGTGGTCGAAGAAGCGCTCGTTGTCGTCGCGCGCCTGGATCGGGTTGATCTTCTCCTCGATGAACCGGTCCAGCTCGGCGAGATAATCGACAAGATGTTGGGGGAGGTTGAAATCCATGGCGCTCGTCCCGATCTGAATTGTTCTTGGCCGCACTATGCGCCGCTTGACGCGCGCGGCAACCGTGACCCGGCGTAAGGGGCGCGACAAAAAATTTTGCGGGTTGGCCAAAAAAACTGCTTGCGCGATTATAGGTTATCGTTGATATCTAAGCAGTGCTTAGTTCAAGTCGTGTCGTTCGGTGGGGATACCGGACGACAGATCCGCGGCGGGTTCGAAGCGAAAAGTATCTCGATCCAAGCGTAGCGTTTCCTCACCCCAACGCCCTGGAGGGCACCCAGATGAAATTCCAAGTCCTCGCGGCTGTCGCCGCCCTGTCGCTCGCCTTCGCCGGCACGTCGTTCGCCGCCGATGGCAAGATCGTCGTCTCGCTGAAGACCCCTGTCGCCGCCAAGACCAAGGTCGTCGCCGGCGGCGCCGTGTTCAACTGCGAAGGCGCCGTCTGCGTCGCCGCCGCCGCCCCGTCGCGCACCGACACCACCAAGGGCTGCAAGGCCCTGAGCAAGGAAGTCGGCGAAGTCGTCTCCTTCGGCTCGCTGGGCAGCGACGACCTGGCCAAGTGCGGCGCGGTCGTCTCGACCAGCCGTTCGGTCGCCTCCAACAAGTAAGAGTTTACCCCATCGGGCGGGCTCATCCCCGCCCGGTGATTCCTCGAGCAAACTCGACCTTGCGAATGGTCAAGGGGCGGCTGGTTCATCCAGCCGCCCCTTTTCTCTTTGCGGCCGCGCGATTAGGACAGCGCCTCATGACCACGACCCGCCTCGCCATCATCCTCGAAGACGCCCTGACCGCCGCCGCCGGTTGCGACCGGCCCGTGCTGCCGGTGTCGCTGGCCGTCGACTACGGCGCGACCGGCGAGGGCGCGTTGTCGGTGACCGCCGAGGTCGACCGCTCGACCAGGAGCCTGGTCTTCGTCAGCGCCCGGGCGACCTGGCCCGACGGGCGGGTGGCCGGCGGCGGGCAGGGCATCTTCCGAGTCATCTCCTGACCCCGTCATCCCGGACGGCCCGCAGGGCCGATCCGGGACCCAGGGGCCTCCGCATCGAAATTGGCGGCGGCGATGGCGGCGCACGGCCCTCCTGGGTCCCGGCTCTCCGCGCTTCGCGCTGCGGCCGGGATGACGGAGTTGGGGGAAGGGCTTACCCTGCGTGAGGCCCCGCCGGGGCCTAAATCACCCCGGTTCCCACCTTATTTCCCCGCGACGTTGCGATGCACAACACCCCGTGCTATCAGGCGCGCGGCTTCGGGAAGGCGGTTCGTAACGACCCCCTCGCCCACGTGCTTTTCTCAAGCGCTTTCAAGCCTTTAGGATCGTGGTGAGGGCAACCTTGCTGGCGACGGACAGAACGCACCGGACGGACCAAATTGGCGGACGACAGCAAGACCAACGATGTGGGCGATCGATACGCCCGGGCCCTGTTCGACCTGGCCATGGATAACAACGCCCTGAAGGCCGTCGAGGCCGACATGGAAACCCTCTCGCGCGCGCTCGCCGAGAGCAAGGACCTGAAGCGCCTGGTCGAATCGCCGGCCTTCACCGCCGAGGACAAGGGCAAAGGTCTGGTGGCCGTCGCCGCCAAGTCCGGGGTCAACATGCTGACCGCCAAGTTCCTCGGCCTGCTGGCCGCCAACGGCCGGGCCCGCGATCTCAGCCTCGTCATCACGTCCTTCCGCAACCTGGCCGCCGCCCATCGCGGCGCGGTCACCGCCGAGGTCGTCTCCGCCCTTCCGCTCACGCCTGCCCAGTCGAAGGGGATCGCCGCGGCGCTCCGCCAGTCGCTGGGCAAGGAGCCGGAAATCACCACCCGCGTGGACCCCGCCCTGCTTGGCGGACTCAAGGTTCTCGTCGGTTCTCGTCTGTTCGACGCTTCGCTGAAGTCGAAGCTCGACTCCCTGAAATTCGCCCTGAAGAGAGCGTAACGTTATGGACATCCGCGCCGCCGAGATTTCGGCCATCCTCAAGTCGCAGATCGCCGGGTTCGGCGAAGAAGCCGATGTCTCCGACGTCGGCTCGGTTCTGTCCGTCGGTGACGGCATCGCCCGCGTCTATGGCCTGGACAATGTCCAGGCCGGCGAAATGGTCGAGTTCCCCTCGGCCGGCGTCAAGGGCATGGCCCTGAACCTCGAGCGCGACAACGTCGGCATCGTGATCTTCGGCAACGACAATCACATCAAGGAAGGCGACCAGGTTCGCCGCCTCGGCGAGATCGTCGACGTGCCGGTCGGCAAGGGCCTGCTGGGCCGCGTCGTCAACCCGCTGGGCGAGCCGATCGACGGCAAGGGCCCGATCGTCGGCTCCGAGCGTCGCCGCGTCGACGTCAAGGCGCCGGGCATCATCCCCCGCAAGTCGGTGCACGAGCCCGTGCAGACCGGCCTGAAAGCCATCGACGCCCTGATCCCGATCGGCCGCGGCCAGCGCGAACTGATCATCGGTGACCGTCAGACCGGCAAGACCGCCATCGCCATCGACGCCATCCTCAACCAGAAGGCCGCCAACGCCGGCGATGACGAGAGCGCCAAGCTCTACTGCATCTACGTCGCCATCGGCCAGAAGCGCTCGACGGTCGCCCAGATCGTCAAGACGCTCGAGGAAGCCGGCGCGATGGAATACACCATCGTCGTCGCCGCCACCGCCTCCGAGCCGGCCCCGCTGCAGTTCCTGGCGCCGTTCTCGGGCTGCGCCATGGGCGAGTATTTCCGCGACAACGGCATGCACGGCCTGATCATCTATGACGATCTCAGCAAGCAGGCCGTGGCCTACCGCCAGATGTCCCTGCTGCTGCGCCGCCCGCCGGGCCGCGAAGCCTACCCGGGCGACGTCTTTTACCTGCACAGCCGCCTGCTGGAGCGCGCCGCCAAGCTGAACGAAGACAACGGCTCCGGCTCGCTGACCGCCCTGCCGGTCATCGAAACCCAGGCCAACGACGTCTCGGCCTACATCCCGACCAACGTCATCTCGATCACCGACGGCCAGATCTTCCTGGAAACCGACCTGTTCTTCCAGGGCATCCGCCCGGCCGTGAACGTCGGTATCTCCGTTTCGCGCGTGGGTTCTTCCGCCCAGATCAAGGCGATGAAGACCGTCGCCGGCCCGATCAAGGGCGAGCTGGCCCAGTACCGTGAAATGGCCGCCTTCGCGAAGTTCGGCTCCGACCTCGACGCGGCGACTCAACGTCAGCTCGCTCGCGGCGAACGCCTGACCGAGCTGCTCAAGCAGCCGCAGTACGCGCCGCAGTCGGTCGAAGAGCAGGTCTGCGTGATCTACGCCGGCACCCGTGGCTACCTCGACAAGATCGCCACCGCCGACGTCCGCCGCTTCGAAGCCGAGTTCCTGAGCCGCCTGCACAGCAAGCACCAGGACCTGCTGGACGCCATCCGCACCACCAAGGCGCTGTCGGGCGACCTCGAGGACAAGCTGAAGAGCGCCCTCGCCGACTTCACCGCGACGTTCGCCTAAATCCGGCTGGACCGAAGGAGAGAGTAGCCCTCGATGGCCAGCCTCAAGGAAATGCGCAATCGGATCTCCAGCGTGAAAGCCACGCAGAAGATCACGAAGGCCATGCAGATGGTCGCCGCCGCCAAGCTGCGCCGCAGCCAGGACGCGGCCCAGAACGCGCGCCCCTACGCCGAGCGCATGGCTTCGGTCATCGCCAACCTGGCGGCGGGGGTGTCCGGCGACGGCGCGCCCAAGCTGCTGGGCGGCACGGGCAGCGACCAGCGCCACCTGGTGGTGGTCGCCGCCGCCGACCGCGGTCTGGCCGGGGGCTTCACCTCGACCATCGTCCGCGCCGCCCGCGCCCACATCGGCAAGCTGATCGCCGACGGCAAGGACGTGAAGATCATCACCATCGGCAAGAAGGCGCTGCCGCCGCTGCGCCGGCTGTATGCCGACAAGATCATCGAAAGCTACGACCTGTCGGCCGAGCGGACCCTGACCCTGTCGGTGGCCCAGCCCATCGCCGAGCGGATCATCGAGATCTACGAAGCCGGCCAGACCGACGTCGTCACCCTCTTCTACAGCCGCTTCAAGTCGGTGGTCAGCCAGACTCCGGTCGGCCAGCAGCTGATCCCGGCGCAGGTCGCCGCCCAAGACAATAAGGGGGGTGGCGCTCCGGCCGATCTCGGCGGCGCCGCCTATGAATACGAGCCCAGCGAGGAAGCCATCCTCGAGACCCTGCTGCCGCGCAACATCACGGTGCAGGTGCTCTCGGCGCTGCTCGAGAACATGGCCGGCTTCTACGCCAGCCAGATGACGGCCATGGACAACGCCACGCGCAACGCCGGCGACATGATCCAGGGCCTGACCATCCAGTACAACCGAACCCGCCAGGCGCAGATCACCAAGGAGCTGATCGAGATCATCTCCGGCGCCGAAGCCCTCTGACCGAATAAAGACCGCACGGAAGACCAAGACCATGGCCACCGCCCCCAAGAAGCCCGCCGCCCCCAAGGCTGCGAAAGCCGCCGCCGCCCCGAAGGCCGCCGCTGCGCCCAAGGCTGCCGCCGCTAAGGCCGCTGCCCCCAAGGCTGCCGCCCCGAAAGCCGCCGTCGCCGGCGGCAAGGCCGCCCAGCTGTCGTTCAGCGGCGCGACCGGCCGCATCTCCCAGGTCATCGGCGCCGTCGTCGACGTCGAGTTTGTCGGCTCGCTGCCGGCGATCATGAACGCCCTGGAAACCGAGAACCGCGACCAGCGCACCGGCGAGACCTTCCGCCTGGTGTTGGAAGTCGCCCAGCACCTGGGCGAAAACGCTGTCCGCTGCATCGCCATGGACACCACCGAGGGCCTGACCCGCGGTCAGCCGGTGATCGACACCGGCGCCGGCATCCGCGTTCCGGTCGGCCCGGGCACGCTGGGCCGCATCATGAACGTGATCGGCGAGCCGATCGACGAAGCCGGCCCGATCCAGTCGGACACCTACAACGTCATCCACCGCGAAGCCCCGAGCTTCGAGGAGCAGGCCACCTCGGCCGAGGTCCTGGTCACCGGCATCAAGGTCATCGACCTGCTCTGCCCCTACACCAAGGGCGGCAAGATCGGCCTGTTCGGCGGGGCCGGCGTCGGCAAGACCGTGACCATGCAGGAGCTGATCAACAACATCGCCAAGGCCTACGGCGGCTATTCGGTGCTGGCCGGGGTGGGTGAACGCACCCGCGAAGGCAACGACCTGTACCACGAGATGATCGAGTCCAACGTCAACGTGGACCCGAAGAAGAACAACGGCTCGACCGAAGGCTCCAAGTGCGCCCTGGTCTACGGCCAGATGAACGAGCCCCCCGGCGCCCGCGCCCGGGTCGCCCTGACCGGCCTGACCCAGGCCGAGTACTTCCGCGACGTGGAAGGCAAGGACGTGCTGCTGTTCGTCGACAACATCTTCCGCTTCACCCAGGCCGGCGCCGAAGTGTCCGCCCTGCTGGGCCGCATCCCCTCGGCCGTGGGCTACCAGCCCACCCTGGCCACCGAG
>JAQGIK010000124.1 GCA_028291265.1 Caulobacter sp.
GGTTGGGGCCCTCGCCGTCCCAGATGATGCCGGGCAGGTCGCCGAGCCGCGCGGCCAGCAGGTCGCGGGCCTTCTGCGGCGTGCGGCGAGAGAAGGTCATCAGCAGGCTGCCGCCCTCCTGCTCCAGCGGCAGGACCAGGCTGTTGGCGATGGCGGCGGCGCGCTCCTGGGAGAGGTCGAAGGCCTTCGACTTGCCGCCGACCAGCACCGCCACGCGCGGGCGGGGCAGGGGGTCGATCAGCGAGGCGAAGGCCGCGTAGTCGGCCTTCAGGCGTTCGGGCGACAGGCGGTGCGGCGAGCCGGCGATGGAGACGACATTGTCGCCCTTGACCCGGTCGTGGTTGGGCGGGGCGACCAGGTCGAAGAAGTGCAGCGGCGTGCGCGGGTCCTGGATCTGGACGACGAAGGTCTTGCCCGACGTCCAGCGGCGCATGCGGATCGACAGGGGCAGGGTGGCGCGGCCGGCGGCGATCATGATGTCGGGCCAGGGCGGGGCGAAGTCGTTGCCGCGCAGCCAACGCCTCGGCATCAGGTTCAGCCACCAGGGCAGGCGGCCGGTCTGGCCGGTCCAGGAAATCTGTTTGACGACCACCTGGGCGGGGCGCTGGCGGGCCACCGCGTCGGCCAGGCCGACGGCCTGGGCCTCGATGCCGGCGCGGCCGTCCGACACCGCCCAGATAACGAGGGGAGGCGGCCCGGATTTCTTGGCGCGCGGCGCTTTGCTCATGGGGGGACCTTCAAGACCTTGTCGGGTCTTTAGGCAAGCAGAAGGGCGACCGTGAGGCCGCCCTGTCATGCATCCGTGCAGCCAAGCGGCTTTAGAGCCACTCGACTTTCAGGATCTCGTAGGCCTTGACGCCCCCGGGGGTGTTGACCTCGACGACGTCGCCCATTTCCTTGCCGATCATCGCACGGGCGATGGGCGAGGTGATGGAGACGCGGCCACCCTTCACGTCGGCTTCGTGCTCGCCGACGATCTGGTAGCGGGCCTCTTCCTCGGTGTCCTCATCGACGACGCTGACGGTGGCCCCGAACTTGATCTGGGCCCCCGACAGCTTGGAGACGTCGATGATCTGGGCGCGCGCGATCTTGTCCTCGATCTCGGCGATACGGCCTTCGATCCAGCCCTGCCGCTCCTTAGCGGCATGGTATTCGGCGTTCTCGCTGAGGTCGCCATGCTCCCGCGCTTCGGAGATCGCGGCGATTACCGCCGGACGCTCCAAAGTCTTCAAACGCTTCAGTTCCTCGTCGAGGGCGCTATAGCCCCCGGCGGTCATCGGTACCTTTTCCATATGGGAAAATTCGCTCGGTTCGCCCTGGGAGGAGTTGTCGAAAAACAGAAAAGCCGGCCGCGGGCGGAAGCGTCCGGGGGCGTCGAAACTAGTCGCGGGGCATTGGAAAAGCAAGAGGAATGCTGCGGCGCCGCATTCGGCGGCCGAAGTTCACCTAACGCGGGCTTCCTGCAGCCGCAGCCGCTGGCCGACCAGCGCCGAGCCGGCCTTGGACAGATGCCCCTCGTCCCACTGCATCGGCGAGCCTTCGGGGGTGGTCGTCTCGCAGACGCCGCGCGGGCAGATGGCCTCCATAACCGACAGATAGGGAACCCCGGCGCGGCGGGCGACGCGGGCCATGGTGGCGTCGACGCCGTCGCGTTCGTGCAGCCGGCGGCGGACGGCCAGGTCGGGCTGGCCCAGGTGCTCGGCCAGCGCCAGCAGGCGCGGCAGGCTCTGTTCGTAGTTCGGCGACGGGCCGATCAGCACGACCTCGATCCTGTGGGCCTTGAACCAGGCAAGCGTGTCGGCCACCGCCGCCGCGTCCTCGTCCCACCACAGGCCGGCCAGGTAGACCCGGTCGGGCGGCCGCCGGATCAGCACGTCGTTGTAGAGGGCGTCGGCCAGCCGGCGGCACTGGGAGGTGGCGCCCCTGGCCGGCCGGCGGGTCATCCGGCAGCTGGAGACGGTGGCCTGAAGCAGCTCGGCCTCGGGATGGGCCTGGCTGAGACCGTACCAGAGGTGGTTGGCGTGGCTGTCGCCGATCAGCAGGTAGCTTGGCTTGCCCGGGACCGGGTCGATGCAGGCGGCCGGCCAGGCGGTCAGGTCGCCGTCGGGCATCGGCAGGCAGGCCTCCAGGCGGCGGGGCGTGCGCTCGGCGCTGGCGGCGATGGCGTGGACCCTGGCGCTGAAGCGGCCGGGCAGGCCGTGGGTCGCGATGATGACCAGGCTGGGCGCCGCCACGGCCAGGGTGGCGACCAGGGCGACCAGATAGAATCGGCCGGTGGAGAGGCCGTCCCTGCGATCGCGGATCGGCGTCTCGATCAGCTTCCAGCTCAGGGTCGCCAGCGCCACCGCCAGGGCGAGGACGACGTAGGACACCAGCGGATCGGCCTGCTCGCCGTAGAGCATCCGCTGGAAGGAGATCAGCGGCCAGTGCCAGAGGTAGAGGCTGTAGGAGATGAAGCCGTAGAACCGCATCGGCGGGATCGACAGCAGGGCCCCGGTCGGCGTGTCCTCGCCGGCCGCCAGCAGCATCAAGGTTCCCAGGCAGGGGGCGATGGCCGGCAGGCCCGGCATCGGCGTGTTCGGCTGGTAGGTCGCGATGGACCACAGCACCAGGCCCAGGCCGGCCAGGCCGAAGAGGCCGCGGACGCGGCGGTCGTCCGGGATCGGGATGGCGCCCTTGGCCAGCAGGGCGCCGAGCAACAGCTCCCAGGCCCGGGTCACCGGCAGGTAGAAGGAGGCGGATGGATGGTTCTCCGCCCAGAACAGCCCGAGCGCGAACGAGGCGACGGCGATGGTCCCCAGCACCGGCTTGACGGCCCTCGGCGCCCAGCGCCACAGGCCCATCATGACCAGCGGGAAGACGATGTAGAACTGTTCCTCCACCCCCAGCGACCAGGCGTGCAGCAGGGGGTGCATGTCGGGCGGGGCGGCGAAATAGTTGATCGTCTGCCAGAACCAGATGTTGGCCGCGAAGCCCAGGGTCGAGAGGCTGGAGCCGGCGTACTCGACCAGTTCGTCGGGGAACATGTGGAAGCAGGCCATCGCCGTCGTGCCGGCGATCATCGCCAGCACGGCCGGCAACAGCCGCCGCGTGCGCCGCTCCCAGAAGTCGATCAGCGAGAATTTTCCGGCCGCCTGGCGCCGGGTGACGACGCCGGCGATGACGAAGCCGGAAATGACGAAGAAGACGTCGACGCCGACAAAGCCGCCGGGCGCGATCGGCAGGCCCAGGTGGCCTGCAAACACCGCCAGCACGGCCAGGCCCCGCAGGCCGTCGATGTCAGTACGATGTTGCAACGCTACGCCCCCAGGCCCCTTTCGGGGCCTGCCTTCAAGAGTTTAGAGCCCGTCCGGGCGGCGGAACCGTGTCCACTTCCGCCTGACGGGCTCTAGGGAAGGCGGGGGTTTCACCACTCTCGCGCGTTCAGGGCAAGGGGGCGGGGTCCGAAGAGACCTCATCGGGCGCGGTCATGTCCTCGACGAAGTCGTCCACCGAGCTGGCGGCGAGCAGCCGGCGCAGAAAACCGATCACCTGCAGCAGCGACGAGAAGAAGCCCACCGCCGAGGCGACAAACTGGAAAGCCTGCCAGGCCAGCTCGAAAGCGGCGCCGGAACTGACCGCCTCGACCATGGGATAGAGCAGCCGGCTGATGGTGATGCGGAAGTCGGCGTAGGCGCTGGAATACTCGATGGACCGGTCGGCGATCCAGGCGGCGGTCACTGCCGCAGACACCGGCGACCAGAGCAGCGGCAGCAGCAGAAGCGCCGCCAGCAGGACGATGACGACGCGCGTCCCGATGGTCTCGCGCGACACGAGGTCCCGGATCACCACCCCGATCAGGGCCAGCGCCATCACGCCAAGGCTGGCGGGGATGATCATGTCGGCCAGATCGATGACGTCGGCGCCGAACAGGTAGCGGCCGGCGACCATCACCAGCAGCACCAGCAGGAAGCCGCCCATCCAGGCCAGGCCGTACCAGCCGAGGCGGCGCTTGATCAGGACGGTGTTCATGGCGGACCCCCAGCCAGCGGACTGGCGTCAAGCATGCCGCGCGGACCCCGCGACGTCCACTGTGCCTGAACGCGTCGCGGTGCTAGCGTCCGGACGATGAGCCGCAATATCGTCGAACAACAGCCCTTCTCACCGGTCGAAGTCGGGTCTTCCGGCCTCGCCTATTTCGGCCGACCGGGCCTGTTGCTGTCCTGGACCCTGGCGGCGCTGCCGGCGGCCTCGCTGGCCGTCGTGGGGCTGCGAATCGTCCGGGTCAGCGACGATCCTCTGGCCTTCTTCATCTTGCCTTTGGCCGGGATCGTGATGGGGGCGACGCTGATGATGCTATCGACCGCCGCCTATCGCGCCGTTCTTCGACCCGACGCCGGCGACCGCGCCTTCCTGAGGCTGGGATCGGCCGAATGGCGGGTTTTCTGGCATGGACAGCATTACAACGGCTAGCCGGGCATGGTGCGCATGATCCTTGTGGGCCTGTTCTTCTGTTGCCTGCTGACCACGGCGCTGGTGTTCAGCCTGTTCGGCGAGGGGGCGGGGACCTTTGCCGCCGTTCTGGCGGCGGCGGTTCTGATCACTTCCAGCATGGTCGCCAACGCCCGCGCCAGCCTGGCCGGCGTCGCCGCCTTCGCCGGACGCGAACACGCGCGACAGGCGGGTTGGGCCCTCGGTGAAGGCCACACCACGGCGATCGTTGTGCAAAGGCTGACGGCCAGCGCCCTCTGGATGGCCGTCGCCCTTCCGCTCGGGGGCGGCTGGTGGCTGCTCGATCAGGCTCTGGCGCGGCCTTCGTTTCTGCTCGGCCCGACGCTGCCGGACGCCCCCGCGGCGTGGGCGATGTTCGCTCTGGAGGGCGCGCCGTTGGCAATCATTGTCGCCTTCCTGGCCGCCTTTGCCGCCGCCGTCGGCTCCACGGCCTCGGCCCTGACATGGCAGGCGCTGGGCGGGGAGCGCGAGGTCGCCCGGCGGCGCAGCGTCTTCGAGGCCTGAGCGCCTTGCCTGACGGCGCGGCAACAGCCTAAGCCGTTCCCATGACCGCCCTTCCCCTCGCTGCCCTGATGATGCTGGCCAGCGGGGCGATCCATGCGGTGGTCAACGCCATCCTCAAGTCCGGCAAGGACAAGATGTCGAGCCGGGCGCTGATCGACGGCTTCTCGGGCCTGATCATCCTGCCGGCCGCCTTCTTCGTGCCGCTGCCGACCGGGGCCTGGGGCTGGCTGGCGGGCAGCTGGGCGACGCACCTCGTCTATCTGATCTGCCTGATCAAGGCCTTCGAACGGGCCGACATGTCGGTGGCCTATCCGATCCTGCGGGGCGTCGCGCCGCTGCTGGCGGCGGTGGTCGCGGTGGGACTGTTCAACGAGCCGATCAGCCTGCTCACGGCGGCCGGGATCGGCCTGGTGTCGGCCGGGGTGCTGACCGTGGGGTTGGGGCGGCATGTCGATCGGCGGGCGCTGGGCTGGGCGCTGGCGACCGGAGCCTGTATCGCCACTTACACGGTGATCGACGCCCAGGGGGTGCGGGCGGCGCCCAGCGCGCCGAGCTATATCGTCTGGGTGTTTCTCAGCCTGGGCCTCGGCATCGCGGCGCTGTTCGCCCTCTGGCGCGGCCCGGCTTTCGTGGCCTCGGCGCGGGCCGAATGGAAGGCCGGGCTGGCGGCCGGAGGGCTGTCGATCCTCACCTACGGCCTGGCCCTCTGGGCCTTGCGGCTGGGCGATACGCCCCGGCTGGCGGCGCTGCGCGAGACCTCGATCCTGTTCGCGGTGCTGATCGCCGTCTTCGTGCTGAAGGAAAAGCTGACCGGCGGGCGAATGGCCGGGATCGCCGCCATCGCCATGGGGGCGGGCCTGCTGATCGTCGCGGGGTAGTGGCCCCTCCCTCCCCATGAAGGGGAGGGCGGGGCTAAGCCACGGCGGATTCGCCCGCGGGCGGGACGAGCGCCCGGTCGATGGCGGCCAGCAGCAGGCCCAGCTCGATGGGCTTGGCGACCGTGGCGTCCATGCCGGCCTCCAGATATTCGGCGCTGTGGTGGGCCATGGCGTTGGCGGTCAGGGCGATGATCGGCGTGCGGGGCCGGCCGTCGCGGAGCTCCTCGGCGCGGATGCGGCGCACGGCGGTGGGGCCGTCCATCACCGGCATCTGGATGTCCATCAGCACCAGGTCCCAGCGGGCGGCGGCGCAGGCCTCGACGGCCTGCAGGCCGTTCTCGACGAAGTGGGGGGCGAGGCCGACCTGGCCGAGCAGGGTGTCGAGCACCAGGCGGTTGACGGCGTTGTCCTCGGCGACCAGCAGGCGCAGGGGCGGACCGTCCGAGGCTTCGAGCAGGCGCGGCGCGGCGACGACCTCGGGCGGCGCCTCGGCGGGGCCAAGGGGCAGGCGGACGATGAAGCTGGAGCCTTCGCCGAGGCGGCTCTCGGCGCTGATCGAGCCGCCCATCAGTTCGGCCAGCTGGCGGCAGATGGCCAGGCCCAGACCCGAGCCGCCATGCTGGCGGCTGGTGGTGCTGTCGGCCTGGACGAAGCGGTCGAAGAGGGCCAGCAGCCGGTCCGGCGCGATGCCGGGGCCGGTGTCGCTGACCGTCAGGACGAGGCCGTCCGGGACCACGGCCACGGTGACGGCCACCTCGCCGCGGTCGGTGAACTTCACGGCGTTGGCGACCAGGTTGACCAGGATCTGGCGAATGCGGGTCGGGTCGCCGGCCCAGAAGCCCTGCGCCTCAGGATCGATCACCAGCCGAAGCGCGATGTCCTTCTCGCTGGCCAAGGGGGTGAAGGCGCGGCAGGCGGCCTCGGCGAGGACGGCGATATCGACCACCCCGTCCTCCAGGTCGAGGCGGCCGGCCTCGATGCGGGAGAGGTCCAGCAGGTCGTTGAGCAGGAACAGCAGGGTCTCACCGGAACTGGAGACGACGGCCAGCCGGTCGCGCTGGACCGCGGTGAGTTCGTCCCGCTCCATGGCCTGGACCATGCCGAGAACGCCGTTGAGGGGCGTGCGGATCTCGTGGCTCATGAAGGCCAGGAAGGCCGACTTGGCGCTGTTGGCCTGTTCGGCGCGATGGCGTTCGGCCTCGACCTCGGCGCGGCTCTGGTCCAGTTCCTGGGCGGCGCGGACGTTGCGCAGGGCGGCGCTGACCACCAGGACGATGCAGAGCAGCAGGCCGATGACGCTGAAGATCTGCTGGGGGCCGCCCCAGCGGGGATGGACGAGCGGCAGGACGGCCATGACGCAGAGGGTCGGCAGGCCGAAAACCAGCAGGGCGGTGGCCGAGCGGAAGGCGTAGCCGAGGGCGTTGAACAGGATGGCGCACCAGACCATCAAGGCCAGGAAGGCCATGCCGGAGGCGTTGTCGAACCAGAAGAACAGGCTGAGGCTCAGCCAGGCGATGTTGCCGCCCAGGGCGGCCGACAGATAGCGGAGGCGCTGGAAGCGGGTGACGGGCCCGCCTCTGCCGTAGGGGGCGGTGGCGAACCAGTTGAGGGTCTCTCCGACCACCACGACCGCGCCCCAGGCCAGGCCGCGGACCAGGCCCAGGGTCGGTATGATCATGGCCACCAGGATCAGGGCGGCCATGACCCGGCCCGGAAACAGGCGTCGGGAATCCGGGGCGACAAGATCCAGATCGCTGAGGCTGGGGCGGAACAAGACTCGCACGGCGGGCGGAACTCCTGGCCCGCAGACTAGGCGAACGGGCTGGACAAGCCCTTAACGGACGGGCGTTCAGGCCGGATGAGCCCTTAACGCGACGCCAGGTCGCACCTATGTTGAGCCCTCAGGAGGGGCCATGACCATCACCATCCGCGCCTGCGAGCCGGGCGACGCGGCGCGTCTGGCGATCATCGGCCAGGCGACCTTTCTGCAGACCTATGCCGGGATCGTCGATGGCGGCGACATCCTGCTGCACGGCAGCAAGACCCATGGCGAGGCGGCTTACGCGGCGCTGCTGGCCGACCCGCAGGTGGACCTGTTCCTGGCCACCCTGCCGCCGGGCGAGGCGCCGGTGGGGTTCGCCATGCTGTCGCCGCCGGACCTGCCGGTGGAGACGGGCCCAGGCGACCTGGAGCTTCGCCGGATCTACGCGCTGCACCGGTTTCATGGCGAGGGCCTGGGCCCCCGGCTGATGGCCGCGGTGCTGGAGCGGGCCCGGGCGCGGGGGGCGCGGCGGTTGTTGCTGGGCGCCTATGGCGAGAACCACCGGGCCATCGCCTTCTACGCCAAGCACGGCTTTACGCAGGTCGGCACACGGGTCTTCCACGTCGGCGAAAACTTCTACGACGATGTGGTGCTGGCGGCGGAATTGTAGGGCGCCCGGCGCTGAACAGCATACCGCAAATGGGGATTACCCACGTTGGGGAGCGGGCCTAGCGTCCGCCCTCAGGGTTCAGCGTCTTCATCGCGAAGATTCTCCGCCTGGAGGCTTGGCGATGACGATCTCGATCACCGAAACCGGCGACAATGGCGCGGCCGGCCCCGCCGGTCCCAACCAGCCCTTCAACAGCTTCGGCGAGGGGGCCGACGGCGGCGCCGGCGTCGCTGGCGAAAGCGTCACCTACACCGAGAGCGGCACGACCTACAGCGAGACCCTCGATGTCCGCTACACGGCCGGCACGGGCGGCTATGGCGGCGCTGGGGGCAACACCGGGGACCAGCCGGACTTCACGGCCGCCAACGGCGGCGACGGCGGTGATGCCGGCGACGGCGGCTCGGCGAGCGTCGCGGTTGACCACATCACCAGCAACTCGGGCATATCGGTGCAGGCGCACGGTGCACGGGGCGGACAGGGCGGGGCCGGGGCGGGCGGCAGCTACTTCAGCTCCAACGGCGGTCGTCCGGGCGGCAGCGGCGGGCATGGCGGCGATGGCGGCGACAGCGGCTTCGGCTCGGCCAGCATCGCCCAGTCGCAGATCTTGATGAACGGAACCGGGGCCGGATTGAGCGCCCAGGCCTTTGGCAGCGAGGGCAACACCGCCGGCTTCGGAGGCGACGGCGGGTCCGGCGATCCCCCCGGCGCCGGCGCCCCTGGCGGCGCCTCCGGCGATGGCGGCGACGCCTTCGCCCTGATCGACGGCAACCAGGTGACGCTGGTCGGCGGCAGCACGATCACCCTTGAGGCCCTTGCCCAGGGCGGCCGGGGTGGAAGCGGCTCCTACGGCGGTCTCGGCGGGCCCTACAACCCCGGAGTCGGCCGCGGCCCCACCTTCGACGGCCTGCCGGGCGGGGGCGGCGGCGGCGCCTCGGCCCGGATCGTCAACAACGTCATCACCGGTTCGGACGAGGCCAACATGGTCTCGCTGATCGTCAACGCCCGCGGCGGAGCGGCCGGCAACGGCGCCCAGATGCGCGACATCGTCCACAATGCTCCCAATGGCCCGCTGGGGACCGTGCTGGCCGAGGTGAGCGGCAACACCATCGACCTCGGCGACGGAAACGACACGCTCTATATCCAGATCGAGTATTCCGACAACGGAACCGCGCTGATCTCCGGCAACAGCTTCGAAGGCGGCGACGGGACCGACACCCTGTCCCTGTTCGGTCGCCAATGGGGCGAGTTCGCCTCGCCGATCGGCATCACCTTCGATTACGCCGGCAACAACATCACTGGCTTCGAACGCGTCGTCGGCACCGGCGGCGCGGACACCATCACCAGCGGCGACGGCGACGAGACCATCGAAGGCGGCAACGGCGCCGACATGCTGCGCGGCCTTGGCGGGGCCGACAATCTCAAGGGCGGCGCGGACAACGACATTCTCGAAGGCGGGGCCGGCAATGACATCCTCGACGGCGGGACGGGCGAGGACCGGGCCATCTTCAGCGGCGCCTATGGCGACTACACGGTCAATCTGGCGGCCGGCGGCTCGGGCACGGTTGGCGGCGAGGGCAGCGACACCCTGTTCAACATGGAGTTCGTCCAGTTCGCTGACCGCCTGCTGACCTTCGCCATGGGCGGGGCGGCGGCCGACAGCTTCACCGGCGGCGCCTCGGACGACAACTACGCGGGCGAGGGCGGCAAGGACGTGCTCGACGGCGGGGCCGGGGCCGACACCCTCGACGGCGGCGACGCCAACGACACCCTGTACGGCGGCGACGGCACGGACACCCTGCTCGGCGGGGTCGGCAACGACTGGCTGCAGGGCGACGCCGGCGACGATGTGCTGACGGCCGGCGACGGGGCCGACAAGCTGTTCGGCGGCGATGGGACCGACGGCCTGACCGGCGGGGCGGGGGCCGACCGCATGGACGGCGGCGTCGGCAATGACATTCTGACCGGCGGCGCGGAGAACGACTACATCGACGGCGGGGCCGGCGCGGACGCCATGACCGGCGGGCTGGGCAACGACGTCTTCCTCGTCGACGACGCCGGCGACACCACCCTCGAGGCCGCCGACGAGGGCTTCGACATCGTCCGCACCGCCCTGGATGGCTGGGTGCTGGCGTCGAACATCGAGGGCCTGGAACTGCAGGGCAGCGCCGACCTGACCGGGATCGGCAACGGCGGCGCCAATAACCTGCAGGGCAACGCCGGGGCCAACATCCTGAGCGGCCTGGCCGGCGTCGACACCATCAACGGCAATGACGGGGCCGATACCATCAGGGGCGGGGCGGGCAACGACCTGCTGCGCGGCGGCATCGGGGCCGACATCTTCGTGGTCGGGGCCGACAGCCTTGGCGGGCCGGCTCTGGAGACCGACCAGATTTACGACTTCTCCGTCGAGGACCGCATTTATCTGGCCGACATCGACGCCATCGCCGGGGGGGCCGACAACGCCTTCGCCTATGTCGGGACGACCTTCGGCAAGCATGCCGGCGAGATGACCCTGACCTTCGCGGCCGGGGTCACCACCCTGCGGCTGGACGTCAATGGCGACGGCAAGGCCGACTACCAGATGAAGATCAACGGCGATGTCACCGGCGAAAGCGGCGACTGGGCCCTCTAGTCGGCGAAGACGTAGGGGCCGCCCTTTTCGAGGGCGGTCCGGTAGGCCGGCCGGGCGTGGATGGTCTCCAGGAACTTGGCGATGCGGGGCCGGCCGGCTTTGACGTCGCCGCGTTGGGCGCCGGCTTCCAGCGGGAAGCTCATCATGATGTCGGCGGCGCTGAACTCCTGGCCGGCGAACCAGGGGACCTGGGCCAGGACGCTTTCCCAGTAGTCGAAGTGGGTCTGCAGCTGCGGATCGACGAAGCTTTTCAACGCTTGACCCGCGATGCC
The DNA here is from genome assembly GCA_028291265.1 of Caulobacter sp. Lineage (GTDB taxonomy): Bacteria > Pseudomonadota > Alphaproteobacteria > Caulobacterales > Caulobacteraceae > Caulobacter. Next base: position 11,210 of record JAQGIK010000124.1, read on the forward strand.
TTTGACGAAGGGCTTCATCAGGGCCGGGGCCCGGGCCGGCAGGCTCATGAAGATCAGCTTGAGCAGCAGTGGCGGCATGGCCGAGCCCTCGGCGTAGTGCAGCCAGTAGGTCCAGGCCAGGCGCTCGGGGGTCCCGGTCGCGGGCTTGAGCTTGCCGCCGGCCTTTTCGCACAGGTACTCGACGATGGCCCCGGTCTCGGCCAGCACATAGTCGCCGTCGGTTACCACCGGAGACTTGCCGAGCGGGTGCACGGCCTTTAGCGAGGGCGGCGCCAGCATCGTTTTCGGATCGCGCTGATGGTGGGCGATCTCGTAGGGCAGGCCGAGTTCCTCCAGCAGCCACAGCACGCGCTGGGAGCGGGAGTTGTTGAGGTGGTGGACGATCAGCATGGCGGCTTTCCTGTGTCCTCGCCAAGCTAAGGCGCGGGGCCGGCAAGTCCAGCCGGGTTCAGCCGGTCATCTGGGCGGGGTCGTAGTAGAACCGCTCCTCGACGATGCGGTCGCCCTCCCAGCGCTGCCAGGCGATTTCGTCGAGCGTCCGGCCGCCGCCCATCTCGAACACCCAGCGGATGGCGACATGGTCGCCGGTGTGGGCGGTGATCGAGCCTTTGCGGGTGGCGATGGCTCCGCGCGCCAGGGCCGCCTCCTCCTTGGCGATCAGGGCGGCGCGGCCGACCGTGGTGCGGCCGAGGTTCTCCTGGCCGGTGGCGTGCTCGGCGTAGAACTGCTCGATGGCGTGGACGTAGTCGCCGGCCTCGACCATGGCGACGAAGGCGGCGAGGCGGGCGGGGGACGGCATGGGGGAAGTCTCTGTCAGTTGCGGCGCCAGCCTAGCGGTGAGGGCCCGCCATACAACATCCCTTCTCCCGCTTGTCGGGAGAAGGGCGCTCCGCTTTCGCTACGCGTAGCTCTGCAGCGGCCGCACATCCAGCGCTTCGGTGGGGGCGATGGCGATGGCTTGCGCCGCGGCCGCCGCGCCGGCGGCGGTGGTGTAGTAGGGGATCTTCATCATCAGGGCCGTGCGGCGGATTTCGAAGCTGTCGGCCAGGGACTGCTTGCCCTCGGTGGTGTTGATGACCAGCTGGACTTCGCCGTTCTTCATGGCGTCGACAATGTGGGGGCGGCCCTCCAGCACCTTGCGGACGAACTCGACTTCCACGCCCTGGTCCTTGAGCCAGGCGCAGGTGCCGCTGGTGGCCAGGACCCGGAAGCCGGCGGCCAGCAGGGTCTTCACCGGCTCCAGAATCAGGCCCTTGTCGGCGTCGCGCACCGAGACGAAGGCGCAGCCGGAGCGCGGCAGCTCGACGCCGCCGCCCAGCTGGCTCTTGGCGAAGGCGCGGGCGAAGGCCGGCGCCAGGTCGGCCTCGCCGTCGCGCTTCCAGTCGAGGCCCATGACCTCGCCGGTCGAGCGCATCTCGGGACCGAGGATGGTGTCGACGCCGGGGAAGCGGGCGAACGGGAAGACCGCTTCCTTGACGGCGATGTGGTCGGGCTCGCCCTGCACCAGGCCGAAGGAGGCGAGGGGCACGCCGGCCATCAGCTTGGCGGCGATGGCGGCGACCGGGAAGCCGACGGCCTTGGCGACGAACGGCACGGTGCGGCTGGCGCGGGGGTTCACTTCGAGGACGTAGATGCGCGGGCTCGGGCCCAGCGGCTCCTCGATGGCGAACTGCACGTTCATCAGGCCGCGCACGTTGAGGGCCAGGGCCATCTGCGTGGTCTGGCGCTTCAGTTCCTCGATGGTCTCGGGGCGCAGGGAGAAGGGTGGCAACGAACAGGCCGAGTCGCCCGAGTGCACGCCGGCCTCCTCGATATGCTCCATCACCCCGGCGACAAAGACGTCCTTGCCGTCGCACAGGGCGTCGACGTCGACCTCGGTGGCGCGGCTCAGGTACTGGTCGATCAGCACCGGGGCGTCGCCGCTGACCTGCACGGCGGTGGCGATGTAGCGGGCCAGCTGGGCGTGGTCGTGGACGATCTCCATGCCCCGGCCGCCCAGCACGTAGGACGGGCGGATCACCACCGGGAAGCCGACCTCGTCGGCGGCGGCGATGGCCTGCTCGGCGCTGCGGGCCAGGGAGTTTCGCGGCTGGGCGATGTTGAGGCGGTGCAGCAACTGCTGGAAGCGCTCGCGGTCTTCGGCCAGGTCGATGGCGTCGGGGCTGGTGCCGAGGATCGGCACGCCGGCCTGTTCCAGCGGGTGGGCCAGCTTCAGCGGCGTCTGGCCGCCGAACTGGACGATGACGCCGAGCAGGGCGCCGTTGCGCTGTTCGACGGCGATCAGCTCCAGCACGTCCTCGGCCGTCAGCGGCTCGAAGTAGAGGCGGTCGGAGGTGTCGTAGTCGGTCGAGACGGTCTCGGGGTTGCAGTTGACCATGATCGACTCGACGCCGATCTCGGCCAGCGCAAAGGCCGCGTGGCAGCAGCAGTAATCGAACTCGATCCCCTGGCCGATGCGGTTGGGACCGCCGCCGAGGATGATGGCTTTCTTGGCTGAAGACGGATCGGATTCGCAGTCGGGCGCCTGGCCCAGCGCGCCGGTCTCGTAGGTCGAGTACATGTAGGGCGTGGTCGCGGCGAACTCGCCGGCGCAGGTGTCGATGCGCTTGAAGACCGGGCGAACGTTGAGGGCGTGGCGGCGGGCGCGGACCTCCATCTCGGTCATGTCGGTGAGCTTGGCCAGGCGGGCGTCGGAGAAGCCCTTGGCCTTCAGCCGGCGCAGGCCTTGCGCGGCCGGCAGGCCGCCGGCCCGGACCAGACCCTCTTCGCGGACCAGGTCCTGGAGCTGGCGCAGGAACCAGGGCTCGTAGGAGCAGGCCTGATTGACCTCCTCGACGGTCAGGCCGTGGCGGAAGGCCTGGGCGATGACCAGCAGCCGCTCCGGCGTCGGCTTGGCCAGGGCGCGCAGGACGGCGGCATGGGCGTTGTCCGGATCGTCGGCGCCCTCGATGGCGATCTCGTCGAGGCCGGTCAGGCCGGTCTCCAGCCCGCGCAGGGCCTTCTGCAGGCTTTCGGCGAAGGTGCGGCCGATGGCCATGACCTCGCCGACCGACTTCATGCTGGTGGTCAGGTAGGGCTCGCTGCCCGGGTATTTCTCGAACGCGAAGCGCGGGATCTTGGTGACGACGTAGTCGATGCTGGGTTCGAAACTGGCCGGCATGGCGCCGCCGGTGATGTCGTTGTCCAGCTCGTCGAGGGTGTAGCCGACCGCCAACTTTGCTGCAATTTTCGCGATCGGGAAGCCGGTCGCCTTCGAGGCCAGGGCGGAGCTGCGCGACACGCGCGGGTTCATCTCGATGACCACCATCCGGCCGTCGGCGGGATTGACCGCGAACTGCACGTTGGAGCCGCCGGTCTCGACGCCGATCTCGCGCAGCACGGCGATGCTGGCCGCCCGCATGCGCTGGTATTCCTTGTCGGTCAGGGTCAGCGCGGGGGCGACGGTGATCGAGTCGCCGGTGTGGACGCCCATCGGGTCGATGTTCTCGATCGAGCAGACGATGATGCAGTTGTCCGCCTTGTCGCGGACGACCTCCATCTCATACTCCTTCCAGCCCAGCACGCTCTCCTCGATGAGGACCTCGGTGGTGGGGGAGAGGTCGAGGCCGCGCTCGACGATCTCGCGGAATTCCTCGACATTGTAGGCGATGCCGCCGCCCGTGCCGGCCAGCGTGAAGCTCGGCCGGATGATGGCCGGCAGGCCGACGAAGTCGAGCCCGGCAAGCGCCTCGTCCATGTTGTGGGCGGCATGGGACTTGGGCGATTCCAGGCCCAGGTGGTCCATGGCGTTGCGGAATTTCTGGCGGTCTTCGGCCTTGTCGATGACCTCGGCATTGGCCCCGATCATCTCGACGCCGTACTTCTTGAGAACGCCCATGGCCTCGAGCGACAGGGCGGTGTTCAGCGCCGTCTGGCCGCCCATGGTCGGCAGCAGGGCGTCGGGGCGTTCCTTCTCGATGATCTTGGCGACCATCTCCGGGGTGATCGGCTCGATGTAGGTGGCGTCGGCCACCTCCGGGTCGGTCATGATGGTGGCGGGGTTGGAGTTGACCAGGATGATCCGGTAGCCCTCGGCGCGGAGGGCCTTGCAGGCCTGCACCCCCGAATAGTCGAACTCGCAGGCCTGGCCGATGACGATGGGGCCGGCGCCGATGATCAGGATGGACTTGATGTCGGTGCGTTTGGGCATTGCGGTTCTTTTTTCGTCCAGTCGCGCACAGGGGCGGTCGCGCCAGCGCGCGCCCGTCCCCCTGTGGTTTCTTATTCAGGCTAAGGCGCCCGTTTAGAGAGGGGAGGGGGGGAGGGCAAGCGTTGATCCGCCCCCGGTCATCCCGCACAAAGGCGTCAGGGAGACACCACCATGAAAACCGCCGCCTTCGCCGCCGTCCTGACCCTTTGCTTGGCCCTGCCGGCCGTGGCCCAGGCCCCCGAGGCGCATGTGCTGGGGACCTACACCACGACCAACACCGGCCAGGCGATTCTCGTGGCCCAGGCCCCGCTGACCCTGACCGTCAGCCGCGTGACCATTGCGGCCGGGACCAGCCTGCCGGTCCACAAGCACCCGTTCCAGCGCTACGCCTACGTCGAGTCCGGCAGCATCGTGGTCCGCAACCTCGACACCGGCACGGCCGTCGAGTTCAAGCCCGGCGCCACCATCGTCGAGGCCCGCGACCAGTGGCACACAGGCACGGCGCTGGGCAGCCAGCCGGTGGTCCTGCTGGTCATCGACCAGACACCGGAGGGCAAGGCCAACACGGTGCGCAAGGAGCCGTGACCGGACGGCCGCAGCCCAAGCCTGACATCGTCTCTGCCCTGCGCGCCATCTGCCTGGGCCTTCCCGAGGCGCATGAGGAGCCGGCCTGGACCGGGACCCGCTGGCGCATCGGCAAGCAGACCTTCGCCCATGTCGTCCGCATCGAGGACGGCTGGCCGCCGGCCTACGCCAGCGCGGCCGGATTGCCCGGCCCGCTGACCGTGCTGACCTTCCGCTCGACCATCGCCGGCTTCGATCCGCTGCATTACGCGCAGGCCCCCTTCTTCCGGCCGCCCTGGTTCGCCGATATCGTCGGCCTGCGCCTGGACGCCGCCACCGACTGGGACGAGGTCGCCGGCCTCATCGCGGCCAGCTATCGGGCGCTGGTCCCGCAGAAACTCGTCGCGAGGCTGAAGCCATGATCACCCGCCGCCGGCTCCTCATCGCGACGGCCGCCCTGCCGCTGGCCGGCTGTTCGCGCGGCGTCGACATCCTGGTCGAGGGACCGCCGTCGGCGCCGCTGTTCCGGTTCAGGACCGCCGGCCTGTTCGGCGGCAAGGCGCTGGCTTTCCCGGGCTCTCTGACGGTCGGCGAGACCGGGGGCCGGGAGGTCTGGCGGATCTACGCCACCCGCCTCGGCCCGCTCCCGGACGTCACGACCGTCCGCTACGGCCAGACGCCGCCCGGCGCGACGCAAAAGGCGCCGCCGGAGCCGCTGCGTCCGGGCGTCGGCTACATCGTCGAGGCCAGCGGCCAGGGCTACCTCGGCGCCGGCGCCTTTCGCATCGAGGCCGGCAGGCTTCTGGCAGGCTAGGGCGGCGCCGCCGCCCACCGCCTGCTGAGCCGCACCCGCAGCATCCAGAAGACCAGCGCCGCGAAGACCAGCAGCGGCGGCAGGTACAGCAGCGGCGAGCCGCGCCAGTCCTGCGGCATCATCTTCTGCTGGCCGAGGAAGAAGGACAGGGCCGCGATCAGCAGGGCGGTGGTCATCCGCCACAGGTGGCGGGCGATGCGCCGCGGCCCGGCGATGCCGCCCCGGCGGACCAGCCGCCCGTCGCACCAGGCGGCCAGGGCGGCGACGAGCGCGAAGCCCAGCACCGGCTGCGGCGGCAGGCCGTCCAGCCGCCCCGTCGGGCTGATCAGGGCGGCGACGCTGACGCCCACCGCCCCCAGCGCGATCAGCGTCGCGGCGACGGCCGCCCCGACCTCGAACCGGCCGGCCGCGTTCTCGGGCCGGCGCACCGTCATCCAGGCGGTGGCCACCAGGTAGAAGGTCAGGCTGCCGGCGACGATGGTGATCCGCGAGGGGATGAAGATCGCCATCACCGCCCCGAACCCCGACATCGTCAGCATGCCGACGAAGAAGGCCGTGCCCAGCATCCGGTGCCACCGCTCGCCCTTGGCCACGGCCAGGGCCCCGAAACCGCCGACCAGCCCGGCCGTGCCGCCGGCGATATGGATCATCATCGCCAGGGTCATATCGTCCCGCCATTGGCGATGCTGATCGAGACGAAACCGAAGATCACCGCCCCGACGGCCATCAGCAGGGTGAAGACCCCCAGCACCCAGGCCGCCGTCAGCTTGACCGCGCCGCCGCCGCCGGCCCTGGCCCGCAGGTAGAGCTCCAGCACGGCCAGCGGCACGAGATAGCAGCCGAAGGTCCAGACCAGGAAGGCCGTACCATTGACCCCCTTCAGCCCGATCCCGCGGCTGAACATCATCCAGACCACGAACCCGACCCGCATGAACCACTGGGCGTTCGACACCAGATAGAGCCGCAGCGCCCAGCGCCGATGGGTGACGAAATTCCGGCCGCGCGCGGTTCGGTAGGCGAGGGCCGCGAAGGCCAGGATCAGCACGGCGTTGCCGGTGATCGCCCAATTTGAGATCTTCTCCGGCTCCGGGGCGCGCAGCCAGATCAGGCCGAGCCCGGTCAGGCTGAGCACGACGGCGGTGGTCAGGAACACCCGCCCGTTCCAGCGGTGGAACCTCGGCCAGCGGGCCCGGACCTGCGGCATGATCTGCAGCGCCCCGCCAAAGGCGATCACCCCGGCCAGCAGGGCGTGGCCGCCGAAGGTCAGGTTGCCGGCCAGATCGCCCGGCCGGTAGGCGTTGTGCAGCATCCTGTTGCGGGTCCAGGCCTCGAAGTCGCCGCTGAGGGTCGAGGGGCCGTAGAAGCCGGCGATGTAGACCAGGAACAGCCACTGGCCGACCAGGGCGACGGCCAGCCAGACCCCGGCGGTCCGGACCAGCAGCTGATCGGGGGTAAGACGCGGACGCGGAACAGGCACGGCAAGGGTCAAGGCTATGGTCCTCTACTCCCCGTGAGGCTATCCATCGGGCCGGACTTGGACATGACGCCGGGCATCAAAAGCATGACCGCAGAGTTCACCGTCGGCGCCGGCTTCGCGCGCGGCCTGCTCGACTTCGCGGTCCGCAAGGGCGCGTCGCGGGACGCCCTGCTGGCCGCCGCCGGGATCGAGCCGGCGGCGCTGGAGGAGATGACGGGCCGCCTGCCGTTCGCCGCCTATGTCGCCCTGGTCCGCGCCGCCAAGGCCGTGACCGGCGACCCGGCCCTGGCCCTGCACTACGGCGAGCAGGTCGACATCTCGAAGGTTTCCATCGTCGGCCTGCTCGGCCAGGCGGCGGCGACGATGATCGAGGGCTTCATCCAGCTGAACCGCTTCGTGCGCCTGATCGTCGAGACCCCCAACGGCGGCAACGGCGAACGCTTCCAGCTGGTCCGCGACCGCCAGGGCGTCTGGGTGGTCGACGCCCGCCTCAGCCCGGACGCCTTCCCCGAACTGACCGAATCGGCCTTCGCCCAGCTGGTCTGCGGCCCCCGCCGCCACGGCCAGCCCGAGACCCTCAAGGCCGTCCACTTCACCTTCCCGGCCCCGGCCTACGTGGCCGAGTTCGAGCGCATCTTCCGCGTGCCGGTGGTGTTCGGGGCCCGCCGCAACGCCTTCCTGGTCGACGAGCGCCTGTTCGACAACCGGGTCGCCCTGTTGCCCGACTATGCCGGCGACCTGCTGACGCAAAGCGCCCGGGCCGAGCTCGAGGCGCTGGACGGCTCCAAGTCGGCGCGCGGCCGGGTCGAGGCGGTGCTGGGACCGATGATCCGCGCCGGCCAGCCGGGCATGGACGCCGTCGCCCGGCGCCTGAAGATCAGCCGCCAGCGGCTGTACCGCCAGTTGCGGGCCGAGGGGACCAGCTTCGAACAGGTTCTCGACGGCCTGCGCCATCGCCTCGCCCTGGAATACCTCGGCGAGCAAAACGCCTCGGTCGGCGAGGCCGCCTACCTGCTCGGCTTCTCCGACCCGGCCGCTTTCTCCCGCGCCTTCAAGCGCTGGACGGGGACCAGCCCGAGGTCGGTCAGAGGTAGCTGAGCCACCAGTCGCGCCGCCGCCGCTTGAGCGCGCCCCACCAGCGGCAGACCGGGTAGAGCAGCACCAGCACGATGGCCCAGACCAGATAGACCACCCACAACGGATGGCCCCAGCCGCTCTCGACCAGCGGCTGCGGGTTGGCCATGAAGCCGACGAAGATCTGCGCCGGATAGCCGGTGGCCAGACCCACCCCCAGCATGATGGCGTGGCCCAGGAAGATGTGCAGGACATAGAAGGCCAGCGGCGCGCGGCCATAGACCAGCAGGATGTCGGCGAACCAGCCTTTGGCCTTTTCCAGATGCGGCAGCAGCAACAGCGCCGGCCCGAGCGTGATCAGCAGATAGTCGAGCGAGGGCGGGTATTTGGCGACGTTGAACAGTGAAAAGCCGTCGCGCAGCACCCCCGGCTGGTCGCTCCACGGCCGGGGGTCGCCGTAGATGTTGAAGGTCCGCAGCAGCAGGAAGGCGACGATCATGCCGAGGCCCAGCCCGGTCAGGATACGGGCCCGCCGCGCCGGCTCCATCTGGAACACCGGCGCCAGGCCGTAGCCGAAGGCCATCACCCCGATCCACGGGATTAGCGGATAGGAGACGAAGACAAAGCCGTTCCACCCCGGCTGGTGCAGGATCATCCACCATGGCCCGAGCTCGCCCAGCTGCCCGGCGTTGATCGGGTCGAGCAGGTTGTGCAGCACGATCATGGCCACGCCGATGGCCAGCACCGCCCGCGTCGGCAGCCAGACCAGGGCGGCCAGCGCGATCATCGAGACGCCGATGGCCCAGATGATGATCAGCGCGAACCCCGGAATATTGAAGTTCCAGCCGAAGTTGATCAGCGTCAGCTCCAGCAGCACCAGCCACAGCCCGCGCGAGACCAGGAACCAGGACAGCGCCTTCTTGTCCCTGCCATTGTAGCCCTGCAGGAAGGCGCTCATCCCGGCCAGCAGGACAAAGGTCGGGGCGCAGAAATGCGTCACCCAGCGGGTCAGGTAGAGGGCCAGATCGGTCTTCGCCGGATCCAGCGGGTCCATGATCCAGGCCTTGTCGTGGAAATAGTCGCGCACATGGTCGAGAGCCATCAGCACGATGACGGCGCCCCGCAGCATGTCGATGGAGGCGAGACGCTGTTTGGCGGGCGGCTCTGCGCCGGTGGCGGCAGCGTCGGTCATGGATGGCCCTCCCCGGAGACGGGGATTTTGACCCTGCGTCGCGGCAAGGGGCAAGCGCCGTTCCGCCTCCGCCCCGAAGAGATCAGCCCCCTCTCAGGCGGCGTCCGCCGCCGCAAAGTGGGCCATCTGGTCGTCGTACGCCTTGACGAAGGCCGGCCGGGCCGTGGCACGCGCGACATAGGCGCGGCAGGCGGGATAGCGCGCCAGCCCGTCGAACCGATCGACGAGGCGCAGCACGTCCGACATCAGGATGTCGGCGACGGAAAAACGCCCGACCAGCCATCCGCCGCCGGCTAGGATCATTTCCATGTGCTTGAGCCGGTGTTCGAGGAAGGAGTCGAAGAACTTCCGCATCGGCGTTTCGTCGGTGTCGCCCGAGAACATGAAGAACGACCAGGGCTGGCTCGCGGCCTCGACGGACGCGAGCGCCGCGAACAGCCATTGCTTGACGTCGCTGCGGCCGCGCCGATCCGTCGGCATCAGCCTGTCGCTCAGCTCGCCGATGTGGAGCAGGATGGCGCCGCTCTCGAAGATCGAGAGGTCCCCATCGGTCAGCCACGGGACCTGGCTGAACGGCTGGTGCGCCAGGTGCTCGGGCGGGCGATCCTTGAAGGGCGTGCTCTCGACGCGGTAGGGCAGCCCGGCCTCTTCCAGCGCCCAGCGCACGCGCAGGTCGCGCACAAAGCCGCGCGGCGTCTCGGGAACCCAGTCGTAGGTGGTGAGGACGATCTCGCTCATTCGCTGTCTCCAAGGAATACCGGAAGCTTGTCGAGCAGGCCTTTCCAGCCTGCCTCGTGACTTGCGCGCGCCGCCTCGTCGGGCAGGTGCTCGTGGGTCAGGGTCAGCTCGGTGCCGCCCTCGAACGGCTCGAGCCGGAACGTCACCAGCGAGGCCGGTTCCGGCGTCCCGGGCAGGTCCCAGGTGAAGGCCAGCCGCTTCTCGGGAACCACCTCCCGATAGAGTCCGGTCGGGTTGTGCTCGTCGCCATTGAGCAGTCGGAACACGACGCTGAAGCGGCCGCCCGGACGCACGTCGGCCACCACGTCGAGGGTCGGGCCCGCATCGGGACCCCACCACTGCAGCATCTGCTCGGGCCGGGTGATCGCCGCCCAGACCCTGGCCGGCGGCGCCTTGATCCGGCGCACGAGGGTCACGCTCGGCAGGGTCATGGCTCGCCCTCCTCTTCGACGAAGGCGGCCAGTCGATCCAGGCTGGCCGTCCAGAAGCGTTCGTACCGGCCCAGCCACGCCATCGCCTCCCGCATCGGGGCGGGCGAAAGGTTCACCGCCACGGTGCGGCCGGTCTTGGTCCGGGTGATCAATCCGGCGTCGGACAGCACGTCCAGATGCTTGGTCATGCCGGGCAGCTTCAGCGAAAAAGGACGCGCCAGCTCGCTGACCGAAAGCCCCGGTTCGTCCATCAGGCGCTGCAGCACCCCGCGCCGGGTGGCATCGGCCAGGGCCCGGAAGGTGCGGTCCATGTCTGATGTCTGATACTTCGCCATATAGCGAAGTATTCATCGTTCAGGCCGGCGGAGTCAACCGGCGAACCGGGAGGCGCTACTTCGCCTTGTCCATCAGCCCGGCAAACCGCTCGAACAGGTACAGGCTGTCGGTCGGCCCGGGCGAGGCTTCCGGGTGGTGCTGGACGCTGAACACCGGCCTGTCGGTCAGGGCCAGGCCGGCGTTGGTGCCGTCGAACAGCGACACATGGGTCTCGGTGACGGCGGCCGGCAGGCTGTCGCGGTCGACCGTAAAGCCATGGTTCATCGAGACGATCTCGACCTTGCCGGTGGTCAGGTCCTTGACCGGATGGTTGGCCCCGTGGTGGCCCTGGTCCATCTTCACCGTGCTCGCGCCGAGCGCCCGGGCCAGCATCTGGTGGCCCAGGCAGATGCCGAACACCGGCGTGCCGCTGTCGACCAGCTTCCGGATCTCCGGCACCGCATAGACGCCCGTCGCGGCCGGGTCGCCCGGCCCGTTCGACAGCAGCACCCCGTCCGGCTTGCGGGCCAGGATGTCCTCGGCGCTGGTGTCGGCCGGCACCACGGTGGCGCGGGCCCCGATCGAGGCGAGGCTGCGCAGGATGTTGCGCTTGACCCCGTAGTCGACGACCACGACCTCGTACTTGGGCGTCTCCAGCCGGTCGTAGCCGCCTTCCCAGTCCCAGCGGGTCTCGTCCCAGGTGAAGGTCTGGCGGGTGGTGGCGTCCTTGGCGAGATCGAGGCCTTCGAGGCCCGACCAGGCGGCCGCCTTGGCCTGCAACGCGGGAAGGTCGAACGCGCCGGTCGGGCTGTGGGCGATGACCGCGTGCGGCATGCCCTTTTCGCGGATCAGCCTGGTCAGGCTGCGGGTGTCGACCCCGGCCAGACCGACGACGCCGCGCCGCAGCATCCAGTCGTTGAGATTGGCGTTGGCCCGCCAGTTCGCCGGCTCGGTCGGGACGTCGCGGAAGATGGCCCCGCGGGCGGCGGTCTCTGACCCGCCGCTCATCTGTTCCAGGTCTTCGCTGTTGGTGCCGGTGTTGCCCATGTGCGGGAAGGTGAAGGCGACGATCTGGGCCATGTAGGAGGGATCGGTGAGGATCTCCTGGTAGCCGGTCATGGCGGTGTTGAAACAGACCTCGCCGACCGCGTCGCCCGTCGCCCCGACCCCGATCCCCTGCAGGACCGTGCCGTCGGCGAGGACCAGAACGCCGGTGACGCCGGGAAGAAGGTCGGTCATGGCGTGGGCTCTCAAAAGTGGCTTGGGGGTGGCTGGACAAACGGGCGCGTTGGTAGTGAGTCGAACCCGCCCGGTCAAACGCTATCGGAGGGCGGTATGCTCCAACTTCGGCCGAACTGCGAATGTTGTGATCGCGATCTCGCCCCCGACGCGGCCGGGGCGATGATCTGCAGCTTCGAATGCACCTTCTGCGAGGGGTGCGCGGCGGACCGCTTCGGCGGCGTCTGTCCCAACTGCGGCGGCGGACTGGTGGCCAGGCCGGCCCGGCCGACGGCCTTGCTGGCCAAGGCCCCGGGGTCGAGCGAGCGGGTTCTCAAGACCCACGGCGTACGCGGTTAGCCCATCGGCCTGCCCCGTGGTAAGACCGCGCCCCGATCGCGGCGGCGACCCTGTTCGCGACGGCGTGGCGTTGAAAAGAGGTGGCGATGAGCAGGGTTCTGGTGATCGGGGCGGGCGGCGTGGGATCGGTGGCGGTCCACAAGATGGCGATGAACAGCGACATCTTCACTCACATCACCCTGGCCAGCCGCACCAGGGCCAAGTGCGACGCCATCGCCGGCTCCGTGAAGCAGCGGACAGGCGTGACCATCGACACCGCCCGGATCGACGCCGACGATGTCGCCGCCACCATCGCGCTGATCAGGGCGGTGGGGCCCGCGCTGGTGGTCAATCTGGCGCTGCCCTACCAGGACCTGGCCATCATGGACGCCTGCCTGGCGACCGGGACCCACTATCTCGACACCGCCAACTACGAGCCGCGTGACGAGGCGAAGTTCGAATACAGCTGGCAATGGGCCTATCAGGACCGCTTCCGCGAGGCCGGCCTGATGGCCCTGCTGGGCTCGGGCTTCGACCCGGGCGTGACCTCGGTCTTCGCCACCTACACCAGGAAGCACCTGCTCGACCGCATCGACACCCTCGACATTCTCGACTGCAACGGCGGCGACACCGGACTGCCCTTCGCCACCAATTTCAATCCCGAGATCAACCTGCGCGAAGTGACCGCCCCGTCGCGTCACTGGGAGAACGGCGCCTGGGTCGAAGGCCCGGCCCTGGCGCACAAACAGGTCTTCGATTTCGACCAGGTCGGCCCGAAGAACATGTACCTCATGTACCATGAGGAACTGGAATCCCTGGTCAAATTCCTTCCTGAAATCAAACGCATCCGCTTCTGGATGACCTTCGGTGACTCCTATCTCAAGCATCTGGAAGTGCTGGAGAACGTCGGCCTGACCCGCATCGACCCGGTGATGTTCGAGGGCCGCGAGATCATCCCGATCCAGTTCCTGAAGGCCCTGCTGCCGGAGCCTGCCTCCCTCGGTCCGCTGACCAGGGGCAAGACCAACATCGGCACCATCGCGACCGGGGTGAAGGATGGCGGGGCGAAGACCGTCTACGTCAACAACGTCTGCGACCACGAAGAGGCCTACGCCGAGACCGGCAACCAGGCGGTCAGCTACACCACCGGCGTCCCGGCGATGATCGGCGCAGCCCTGATGCTGACCGGCCGGTGGAAGGGCGAGGGGGTGTTCAACATGGAGCAGCTCGACCCCGATCCCTTCATGGACATGCTGAACCGGCACGGTCTGCCGTGGGCGGTCCGCGACCTCGACGCCCCCCTGGCCTTCTGATCGGGCGGCGACAGATGGAAACCAGGGCTGGCGGTCCCGGCGCCTTCGCCGGCTTTGATCTGGGCCGCGTGCCTTCGCCCTGCTTCGTCGTCGACGAGGCGGCGGTGCGGCGAAATCTCGCCATCCTCAAGGATGTGGGCGACCGATCCGGCGCGCGGGTGCTGCTGGCGCTGAAGGCCTTTTCGATGTGGTCGCTGGCCGGGGTGGTCGGTGAATATCTGGACGGAACCTGCGCCTCGGGCCTGTGGGAGGCGCGGCTGGCACGCGAGCACTATCAGGGCGAGCTGACCACCTATTCGCCCGCCTACCGCCGCGAGGACCTGCCCGAGATCCTGAAGCTGTCGGATGCGGTGATCTTCAACTCGCCCGACCAGATCGCCCGCTTCGCCGACCTGATCGCCGCCGCCCGCGCGGCCGGCGAGGTGTTCGACATCGGCCTGCGGCTGAACCCCGAATGCAGCCAGGGCGAGGTCGCAAAGTATGACCCCTGCCAACCGGGCTCCCGCCTGGGCTTTCCGGTCTCCCGGCTGCGTCCCGAACATCTGGTCGGCGTCGATGGCCTGCACATCCATGCCCTGTGCGAACAGGACTTCGAGCCGCTGCATCGCATCTGGGCCTCGCTCGAGCCGCGACTGGCCGGCCTGACCTCGGGTCTGAAGTGGCTCAACCTCGGCGGCGGCCACCACATCACCCGCGCCGATTACCAGCGCGAGGACCTGATCGCCTTGCTGCGCCAGATCGCCGACCGCCACGGCCTGCGGGTGTTGATCGAGCCGGGCGAGGCCGTCGCCCTGGACGCCGGCATTCTGGTCGGCGAGATCCTCGACACCTTCGACAACGGCATGCCGGTCGCCATCACCGACATCTCGGCCACCTGCCACATGCCCGACGTCATCGAGGCGCCCTACCGGCCGGCCCTGCTGGGCGAGGTCGAAGCCGAGAATGGGGGCGGCGTCACGGTCCGCATCGGCGGCCCCTCCTGCCTGGCCGGCGACATCATCGGCGACTACCGGTTCGCGGCGCGCCCGGCCGTCGGAACCCGCATCGCCTTCCTCGACCAGGCCCACTATTCGATGGTCAAGACCAACACCTTCAACGGCGTGCCGCTGCCGTCCATCGCCCTGTGGAACAGCGACACCGACGCCCTGAGGATTGTCCGGCGGTTCGACTACGCGGATTTCCGCGACCGGCTCTCCTGACAGCTCCGCATCGGTGATTGGCGCCCCGCCGCTCCGCCGCTAGAACCCCGGCCATGCGCATCACCACGGTCGGCCTCGACGCCGACGACACCCTCTGGCACAACGAGACCCTGTTCCGCCTGACCCACGCGCGGTTCCTGGCCCTGCTCGAACCGCACGCCGACGAGGCGGCCCTGCAGTCGCGCCTGGCCGAGGCCGAACAGCGCAACCTCCGGCTCTACGGCTACGGCGTGAAGGGCTTCACCCTCTCGATGATCGAGACGGCCATCGAGATCACCCACGGCGACGTCCCCGTCCGCGTCATCCGCGAAATCCTCGCCGCCGGCCGCGAGATGCTGACCGAGCCGGTCGAGCCGCTGCCCGGCGTCGAGACCGCCCTGGCCCAGCTTTCGGAAAAATACCGCCTGGTGCTGATCACCAAGGGCGATCTGCTCCACCAGGAGCAGAAGCTGGCGGCCAGCGGCCTCGGCGACCTGTTCGCCGCCGTCGAGATCGTCAGCGAGAAGGACCGCGGCGCCTACGAGCGGGTCTTTTCCCGTCACGGCACGGGGGCGGCCGAGGCGGTGATGGCCGGCAATTCGGTGAAGTCCGACATCATCCCGGCGCTCGAGGCCGGCGCCTGGGCGGCGCTGATTCCCTACCCGCTGGTCTGGGCCCATGAGGCGGCGACGGCGCCGAAGGACCATCCCCGCTACCGCGAACTGGCCAGCCTGGCCGACCTGCCTGGTTGGCTCGACACCCTCGCCTGAGCGGACATGCGATAATAGGCGGGCCGCTTCGATAAGGCCCCGCCATGCCGCCGACCGCCCCGACGCCGACTTCAGATCCGCTTCACGCGCGCCTCAAGCCGACTTCACACAGACTTCAAATCGACTTCAAACGGGCGCGGGGTCAAGCCGTTGAAATCCCTCAACAACAGTGCGCGCGTGGGCGCATGCCCTTCAAAGCCCTCGCCGGGCCGCGCAAGGCGCCCCTAGACTGCTCCCGACGGAGAGCTGAGATGAAACGCCTGATCCCCCTTGCCGCCCTGCTGCTGCTGTCCTGCGCCAGCCCGTCGGCCGAGCCGGCCTACGATCTCGTCGTGCGCGGCGGCATGATCTACGACGGCTCCGGCGGCGCCCCCTACCGGGGCGACGTCGCCATCCAGGGCGACCGCATCGTCAAGCTCGGCAAGGTCTCCGGACGCGGGACCCGCGAGATCGACGCCGCCGGCAAGGCCGTGGCGCCGGGCTTCATCAACATGCTGTCCTGGGCCAACGAGAGCCTGATCGCCGACGGCCGCGGCCTCTCCGACCTCAAGCAGGGCGTCACCCTGGAGGTCATGGGCGAGGGTTCCTCCATGGGCCCCTGGAACAAGGCGATGATCGGCCAGGAGGTCGAACGTCAGGGCGACGTCAAATACCCCATCACCTGGACCACCCTCGGCGGCTACCTGGAGACGATGGAGAAGAAGGGGATCGGCCCCAACGTCGCCTCGATGATCGGGGCCGAGACGGCCCGCACCTACGTGCTCGGCGAAGGCGACGTCGATCCCGACCCGCATCAACTGGTCGCCATGCGTGGCCTCGTCGTCCAGGCCATGGAGGAAGGGGCGCTCGGCGTCGGGACCTCGTTGATCTACGCCCCCGGCGGCTATGCCGAGACCGACGAACTGGTCGCCCTGGCCTCCGAGGCCGGCCGCTGCGGCGGCATCTATGTCAGCCACATGCGCTACGAGAGCGACCGCCTGCTCGACGGCATCGACGAACTGATCGAGATTTCCCGCCGCTCCGGGGCGCCGGGCGAGATCTGGCACCTGAAGGCGGCCGGCAAGAGCAACTGGAACAAGCTCGACGCCGCCATCGCCCGCATTGAGGCCGCCCGCGCCTCCGGCCTGCGGATCGGCGCCAACATGTACACCTACACCGCCGGCTCGACCGGCTTCGACGCCGCCATGCCGCCCTGGGTCCAGGCCGGCGGCCGCGAGGCCTGGATTGCCCGGCTGAAGGAGCCGGCCGCCCGGGCGAAAGTCATCGCCGAGATGCGCGATCCGAAAAGCCCATACGAGAACCTCTACCGCCACGCCGGGGCAGAGGGCGCCATCATGGTCGGCTTCCGCACCGAGGCGCTCAAACCCCTCACGGGCCGCACCCTGGCCGACTATGCCAAGGAAAAGAGCGTCTCGCCCGAGGACGCCATGATCGACCTGGTCATCGCCGACGGCAGCCGGGTGCAGGTCGTCTACTTCCTGATGAGCGAGGAGAACGTCAAACGCCAGACGGCCCTGCCGTGGATGAGCTTCGGCTCCGACGCCGCCGCCCTGGCCCCCGAGGGCGTGTTCCTCAAGTCCTCGACCCACCCCCGCGCCTACGGCAACTTCGTGCGGGTGCTGGGCAAGTACGCCCGCGACGAAAAGAGCCTGACCCTGCCCGACGCCATCCGCCGCCTGTCGGCCATGCCGGCCCACAACCTCGGCCTCCACGAGCGCGGCCTGCTGAAGGCCGGCTACCACGCCGACGTCGTGGTCTTCGACCCGGCCACGGTCGGCGACCACGCCACCTACGACAACCCCCGCCAGTTCGCGACCGGCGTCTCCGAGGTGGTGGTCAACGGCGTCGTCTCCCTGCAGGCCGGCGAACCCACCGGCCGACTGGGCGGCCAGTTCGTCCGCGGCCGGGCCTGGACCGGCTGGCATGACGGCGGCTGCCGCAAGTCGGCAAAGGACTGGAGCTGGTAGCTAGAGGGACCCCACCCAGACCATGACGATCCAGGCGCTGAAGATCAGGGCGATGACGGCGACGGCGCGGGCGGCGAGGCGTTTCCTCGGGCTGACGATGGCCCGGGCCTCGCGGATCAGGGCCATGGCCGCCAGGCCGTAGACAAGCATGAACAGGGCCACCGACAGGCCGATGATGAAGTTGAACTGGGTGCTCAAGGCCGGGGAGACGGTGACAAAGGCGGTCAGGGTCATCAGCAACCCGGTCAGGATCAGGCCCCGGCGCGGGGTGACTTCCGGATCGGCCTCGGAGAGGAATTTCGGCAGGTAGCCCTTCGCCGCCCCGGCCCGGCCGGTCTCGGCGGTGACCAGGATCCAGCCGCCGAGGGTGCCACAGGCCTTCAGCGCCGCGCAGCCGGCGATGACGGCCCCGGCGATCGGCCCGGCCAGCCGGGTGACGACATCGGCGAACGGCGCCGACGAGACCTTGAGTTCGGCCGGGGTCATCACCCCCTGCACGGCGACGCAGGCCAGGATGTAGACCCCCGCCGCCAGGCCGACGCCGAGCAGCGCCGCCCGGGGCAGGTCGCGGGCCGGGTCGCGCACCTTGGCGGCGGCGGCGTTGGCGCTTTCGAGGCCGAGGAAGGCCCAGAAGACCAGCACCACGGTCGGCGGCAGGGTTTGGATCAGGGGTTTGGCCGAGGGGTTCCAGGCCTGGGTGAAGAGATCGGGATTGAAATGCATCAGACCCAGGACCGTCGCCGCCAGCACCGGGATCAGGCCCAGCGCCAGGCTGACCCCGCCAAACCCGGCGACGCCCCGCGCGCCCAGCATGTTGAGACCGACGAACAGCCACATGATGACGATCAGGCCAACGAGCGTCATCCCGCCGAGCACCGGAAACAGGCTGGCCAGATAGCCCAGCGCCGCCAGGGCGATGGCGACGTTGCCAGCCCAGCCGCTGACCCAGTAGGCGGCCCAGGCCACCGGCCCGGTCGCCCTGTGCAGGGCCAGGCGCGGATAGTCGAGCACCCCGTCGGCCTCGGGCCGCAGCCGGCCGAGGATGGCGAACACCCCGGCAATCGCCAGCGCCCCGCCGGCCGCGACGATCCAGGCCAGCAGGCTGGAGCTGCCGACGTCGGCCAGCGAGGCGGGCAGCAGGTACAGCCCCGACCCGATCATGTTGCCGGCGACGAGCAGGGCGGCGAGGGCGGGGCCCATTCGGCGTGCGGGGGTCATGGCGGGAGTTCGGCATGCACCGGCCCGCCGGTCAATGTCACAGACTGGGCCGACGCCTCGTCTCCATCGAAACGGAGCCACAGATGATCCGCTGGATCGCCGCAGTTCTCGCCCTGGCCATGGCCGCCAACGGCCTCTTCATGCTGGCCGCCCCGCAGGCCTGGTACGACGCCGTGCCCGGCGTGCCACTGACGGGCCTGTTCAACCCCCACTTCGTCCGCGACATCGGCATGGCCTATCTGACCGTGGCCGCCGGCCTGGCCTGGTTCGCCTGGCGGCCGGCGCAGGGCTGGCCCGCCCTCACGCTGGCGGCCGCCTTCCTCGCCCTGCACGCCTCGATCCACGTTGTCGACAGCGCCTGCGGTCCCGGCCCGTTGCAAACCGTCCTGCGCGACTTTCCGGGCGTCTACCTGCCGCCGCTGATCGCCGGGACCATCGCCTTTCTCAACCGTCCCAAAGGAGCCTGATCCATGCTCAAGGCCTGGTTCTCCCGCTACATCTCCCGCTTCGAAAAGCAGTGGGGCTACGACGCCAGCTACATGCGCGACCTCCTGGACGCCGGGACCTGGCGGTTCATGCGCTTCGGCTTTGTCGCCAGCCTCGGCCACGGCGATGCCGCCCCGCGCGAGGCGCTGGCGGCGGCCGGCATCCTGGCCACCCTGCGCGAGGACTGCGGGCCCTGCACCCAGATCGGCGTCGACATCGCCGAGACGGGTGGCGTCGACCCGGCCGTGCTGCGGGCCATCCTGGCCGGCGACTGCGTCGGCATGAGCGAGGCCGCCGCCCTCGGCTACCGGTTCGCCCGGGCGGTGTTGGACCACGACGGCCCCGCCGCCGACGAGGCTCGCGAGACCATCGAGGCCCTGTGGGGCCAGAAGGCCGTCGTCGACCTGTCGCTGGCCATCACCGTCGGCCGCATTTATCCGACCGTGAAGTTCGGCCTCGGACATGCGAAAACCTGCTCGCGGGTCACCGTTTCCGGGACGCCCGCGCCGTTCCATCGCCCCGAGTCCCTCGCCGCATGAGCGATCTCGCCGCCTTCGAAGCTCAACGCCCGCGCCTCAAGCGGCTGGCCTATCGCATGCTCGGTTCGGTCAGCGAGGCCGAGGATGTGGTGCAGGACGCCTGGCTGCGCTGGGACCGGGCCGGAGACGGCGCGCTCGACCCCGGCGCCTGGCTGGCCCAGACCACCACCCGCCTCTGCCTCGACCGGCTCAAGTCGGCCCGCGCCCGGCGTGAGAGCTACGTCGGCCCCTGGCTGCCCGAGCCGCTGATCGAGGAGGAGCCGGTCGATCCGCTGGAGCGGGCCGAGGACGTCTCGGTCGCCTTCTTGCTGGCCCTCGAACGCTTGAGCCCGCTGGAGCGGGCGGTGTTCCTGCTGCACGACGTCTTCGACCAGGACTACGGCCAGGTGGCCAGGGCGCTCGGCCGCGACGAGGCCGCCTGCCGCCAACTGGCCTCCCGGGCTCGCGGCCATCTGAAGGACGCCCGGCCGCGCTACAGCGTGCCCCGGGACGAGGCCATGCAGCTGGCCATCGCCTTCATGACCGCCTCGGCCAATCAGGATTTCGACGCCCTCGAAAAGCTGCTGGCCAAGGACGCCGTGCTGATCACCGACGGCGGCGGCAAGCGCAAAGCCGCCCTGCGTCCGCTGGTCGGCCGCGAGGACGTCATCGCCCTGCTCAAGGGCCTGGCCTGGCGCGGTCCGTGGATGACCGACATGCAGGCCATGCGCCCGGTGCGGATCAACGGCCTGCCGGGCGTCATCCTGCGCAACGCCGAGGGGGTCATGACCATGGCCTTCGAACCCGACGGCGAGGGCCGCCTGGCGGCCATCTACGTCATGCGCAATCCGGAGAAGCTGGGCCACCTTTCGGCAGACTGAAGTGGGCGCAGCCCAACGCCGCGAGGGCGAGAACGGGGCTGAGCGCCAGCACCGCCGCCAGGCCGGCCAGGTCCGCGACCGCCACGCCGGCCAAGGGGCCGAGCGCCGCCGCCAGGAACTGCGCCGCCGGACTGACCGCCCCGGCCCGGCGGCTGGGATCGGCCCCGTGCAGGAAGCCGAACAGGCTGGCGCCGAGCAACAGGGCGGCAAAGGCCAGCAGGCCGAAGGCGGCCACGAAGACCGGCGCCGGCGGGCGGAAGGCCAACGTCGCGCACGCGAGAAGGAGGCAGATGACGACGAGCGCGAACAACTGACGCAGGCTCAGCCGCCCGGCCAGCGACACCGCCGCCATGGCCCCGAGCATCTGGGCCCCGAGCGTGGTCAGCACCACCAGGCCGCTGACCGCCTCCAGCCCCTGGCCGGCGGCCAGGTCGCGCATCTTGAACCACAGGGCCGAATTGGCCGCGAAGTAGAGGAACAGCGCCGTCAGGCCCAGCAGTCCCCGCCGATCCGGACCGCGCCCGCCGGCCCGCGCCAGGTCTTCCATGGCGGGGCCGAGCAGCGGCGCGGCCAGCAGGCAGAGGCCCGACAACCCGGCCGCCAGCGCCACCCCGCCTGTGGGACCGAGCGCCGAGGCCAAGCCGGCGGCGAACACCTGCCCGGCCGACTGGATGAGGAAGAAGGCCGCCGCCCAGGGCTCGGGCCGCTGCCGCCGGGCGATCATCCCGACGGTGATCCAGATCAGCACGCCACCGGCCAGGCCGCTCAGGCCCCGGACCAGAAGGAACTGGCTGTCTCTCGCGACGAGGGCGCCAAGCCCGGCCAGAATGCAGACCACCGCCCCGCCCGCCGCCCAGCGGTTCAGCCGCTCAGGCTTCAGAAAGAGCGCGCAGACGGCGACGCTGAGCGCCATGGCCAGCAGCTCGACGATGGCGGTCGGGTGGACCAGGGCGTGCGACAGCCGCCCGGCGTCCGCCAGTTCGCTGAGCAGCAGCGGCTGCAGGCCGGTGACGATCATCGCCAGCGAGCCGAGCGCCAGGGCGGCGAGGGCAGGGCGGCGATCACTGGCCGGGGCGGTCATGGATGCAAGCCTAGCGGCCAAGTCTTCCCAAGCCGCCAACGCCGGGTCAGGGGGCGGGCGGCGCTGTCGCGGCCGGGGCGCCGGGGATTTCCAGGGCGTACAGATAGCTGTCGTTGCCGCAGGGCGCGGTCGTGCCGTTGACCCAGGCGGCCGGCTTCAGCCGCTCGGCCAGGCCGGGATTGGCGCCCAGCATCCGGCGCGCCGGCTCCAGGTCCATGACCGGCGTGAAGCGGCCGTCGCCCTTGATGGCGATCGAGCCGGCAAACACCGCCTGACCTTCGGCCACATCGAAGGCCGGCGAGCCGAGGCAGAGGTTAAGGGAGGACTGGATGTCGATGGCCGAGCGCAGCTTCTCCATCCGCCAGCGCCCGGCCGGCACGCGGAAGACCAGCAGTTCTTCGGTCTTCTTCTCCCAGATGGTGCTGATCGGCTGGTGGATGGCGATCCGGCTGCCGACCTCGGTGACGGTCCCGTCGCCGACGGTCAGGTGAATGCCGGTGAACTCGATGCCGCCGACCGAGGTCATGCGGAAGACGATCACCGTCTCGCCGGGGCCGACGTTGGCGATCTCGGCGGCGAGCATCGCCTCGCTGACTTTGCCGGCCTGGACCAGCTTGTAGAGGGCGGGGCGCGGCACGCGCGGACGGCCGGGGTCGGGCATCTGATCGACGGCGCTGATGCTGAGCGACAGCTTGTCGAGGCCGCCGGGGCGGCCCTCGAACCTGGTGGCGGCGTGGGTCAGGTCGTTGCCGTAACGCCGCAGGACCGTCCCGTGCGGCTGGTCGGCGCCGACCCAGGGCGCCAGGGCGGCCCGCTGCTGGCCGGTCGGCAGTTTGGCCAGCGCCGCGCCCTCCTTGCCATCCAGGCCCACGACCTCCCAGCCGCGAACCACCATGCAATTCTCGACGTTGGCGGCGTCGGCGTTGGTGTTGACGCCCCTGGCGATGCCGCCGACCAGCATCGGCGTCAGCACCGCGTCGACCAGGACATCGCCCGATCCCATGGAATGCGGATCGGTCTGGGCGGCGCGGGAGGCCTGGACGATGCAGTTCTTTACGGCCGCGTCATGGGCGTCGATGTCGGCGCCCTGCCTGTGGAAATAGGTATAGCCCTTGCTGGCCTGGGTGAGGTTGGCCTGGGCCAGGACCGGCGTGGCCAGAAGCGACGGAATGAGGGCGGCCAGACCGGCCGCCAGCAACAGAACGCTGCGCATATTGGAAATCCCCCGAAACAGGTGGGGAAGATAGGGCGAGCCAGCCCCACGCCGCAACCGGGCCGCCCGCGACAATTTTCGCCCGGCATCCATTGTTCGTTCACCGAACCGGGTCTAGCCTTCGTCCGTCCGGGGAGACCGGACATCCACATCAGCGCTGAGGGAGCCTCATGCCGCGCCACGATTTCATCGCCTACATCGGGCGGTTCGAACCCTTCCATCTTGGCCATCATGCCGTCCTGCGCCGGGCGCTGGACCTGGGTCAGCGCGCCATCGTGCTGATCGGCTCGGCCGACGCGCCGCGCAGCGCCCGCAACCCCTGGACCTATCAGGAACGGGCGGTGATGATCCGCGCCGCCATGGGCGAGGACGCCGCCCGGCTGACCATCCGGCCGCTGATCGATCACCTCTACAACGAGACCGCCTGGGTCGGAGAGGTGCAGGCCCAGGTCGCCGCCGCCATCGCCGAGACCAGCCACGAGGGGCCGGTCAGCGTCGGCCTGATCGGCCATGAGAAGGACGCCTCGAGCTACTACCTGCACGCCTTTCCGCAGTGGGACCTGGTCGACGTCGACCAGGTGGCCATGCTGTCGGCGACCGAGCTGCGCCAGCATGTCTTCACCGACGACGCCGGGGGGCAGCGGCTGCTCGAGGCCAATGTGCCGCCGGCGGTGTTCGAAACCCTGCAGGCCTTCCGCCGCACCTCGGCCTTCAGCCAGATCGCCGATGAGTGGAACCACGTCATCGACTACAAGAAGATCTGGGCCGCCGCGCCCTATCCGCCGACCTTCGTCACCGCCGACGCGGTGGTCGTCCACTCGGGCCATGTGCTGTTGATCAAGCGCCGCTCGCAGCCGGGCAAAGGGCTGTGGGCGTTGCCCGGCGGCTTCGTGAACCAGGACGAGACGCTGCTGGCCGCCGCCATCCGCGAGCTGCGCGAGGAGACCCGGCTGAAGCTGCCCGAGCCGGTGCTGCGCGGCGGCCTCAAGGGCCAGGCGGTGTTCGACTACCCCGACCGTTCGATGCGCGGACGGACCATCACCCACGCCTTCCACTTCGACTTCCCCACCGGCCCGCTGCCGGCCGTGCGCGGTTCGGACGACGCGGCCCGGGCCCGCTGGCTCCCCGTCGCCGAGGTGATGGGGATGCGCGGCCACCTCTTCGAGGACCACTACTTCATCCTCGAACGCTTCCTCGGCGCCAGCTGAGGCTCAACAGCCCAGGGGACAGACCCCGAGGCTTCCACCCGACGCGAAGGAGCTTCCCGTCATGATCAATCCGATCCTCAATACCGACAGCTACAAGACCAGCCACTTCCTGCAGTATCCTCCGGGAACGGAGCGGGTGTTTTCGTACGTCGAAAGCCGCGGCGGCGACTATCCGAGCACGGTCTTCTTCGGCCTGCAGGCGATCCTCAAGGCCGAATTCCAGACCCCGGTGACGGCCGCCCATATCGATGAGGCCGAGGAACTGCTCGGCGCCCACGGCATGCCGTTCAACCGGGCCGGCTGGCAGCGGATCGTCGACGTCCACGGCGGGTTCCTGCCGCTGGAGGTGCGCGCCGTCGCCGAGGGCTCGGTCGTGCCGGTCCACCAGCCGCTGATGACGGTGGTCAACACCGACCCGTCGCTGCCCTGGATCACCAGCTACGCCGAGACCGCCCTGCTGCGGGTCTGGTACCCGATCACCGTCGCCACCATCAGCTACCACGTCCGCCAGATCATCAAGGCGGCGCTGGAGCGCACAGCCGACGACCCGATGGCCGAACTGCCCTTCAAGCTGCACGACTTCGGGGCCCGCGGCGTGTCGAGCGAACAGTCGGCGGCCATCGGCGGCCTGGCCCACCTGGTCAACTTCCAGGGCAGCGACACCCTGTCGGCCATCCTCGCCGCCCGCCGCTGGTACCACGAGCCGATGGCCGGCTTCTCGATCCCGGCCGCCGAGCACAGCACCATCACCAGCTGGGGCCGCGAGCACGAGGCCGACGCCTACGCCAACATGGTGGCCGCGTTCGGCAAGCCGGGCAGAATATACGCCGTCGTATCGGACAGCTACGACCTCTACGCGGCCATCGAGCACCTCTGGGGCGAGACCCTGAAACAGCAGGTCATCGACAGCGGCGCCACCCTGGTCGTGCGGCCCGACAGCGGCGATCCGGTGACGGTGGTGGCCAAGACGCTGGCGTTGCTGGCCGAGCGGTTCGGCACGACGATGAATTCGAAGGGCTTCAAGGTGCTGAACACCGTGCGGGTCATCCAGGGCGACGGCGTCAACCCGGTCAGCATCGCCGCCATCCTCGAACGCACTGCCGCCGACGGCTTCAGCGCCAGCAACATCGCCTTCGGCATGGGCGGCGCCCTCTTGCAGCACCTCAACCGCGACACCCAGAAGTTCGCCTACAAGACCTCGGCGGCGCAGGTTGGCGGGGTGTGGCGGGATGTGTTCAAGGATCCGGTAACAGACAGCGGCAAACGCTCGAAGAAGGGCCTGCTGGGCCTGGCGCGCGACGACGCCGGCTACAAGACGGTGGCGGTCGACGGTGAATGGTTCGCACCGCTGGAAGGCGGCAAGAATCTGCTGCTCCCGGTGTTCCGGAACGGCAAATTGCTCATCGACCGGACGCTGGCCGAAGTTAGGGCAACGATGGCGGAGGCGGAGAAGCCGCTCGACCCTTGATCGACAGAAGCCCGGCGCGCCGGCTGGGGCGGCTAGGCCTTCTTCACGAACTCCGTCCGCAGCACCAGGTCGCGGACCTTCTCGGCGCGGCATTCGATCTCGGCCGGGTCGTCGGTCAGGCGGATGCCCTTGATCAGCGTGCCGCGCTTGAGCGTCACCCCGCCCGAGCCCTTCACCTTGAGGTCCTTGACCAGGATGACGTTGTCCCCGTCCGCGAGGAGGGTTCCGTTGCTGTCTTTGACGTCCATGGCCCGGCTGTAGAGCGGCCGGGCCGGCTTGCCTAGTGCCAGCCCTCGCCGCCGGCTTCGAGCGCCGCCGGGTTCATCGGCCGGGCGACCAGGCCGGTCTGGGTCAGCCAGACCTCGTAGCGGCCGCCGTTGGCCATCGGCATGAAGGCGCCGCCGCCGTAGAGGCTGTCGACCATCGGGGCGTAGCGCTTCGACTTGCGAGCCATGGTCCACATGTCGATGTTGCCGGGCTCGGGACCAAGGTCATAGACGCTGCGCGGGGCGTTGAGCTCGTCGGCGGTGCTCTCGTAGCGGCCGGACAGCCGGTCGAGCCGATACTGGGTATCGAGGCCCAGGACGTTGGCCCAGGGTTTCCATTTCAGCAGCCGCGCCTCGACGCGCCACTGGTCGCCATGGACCTGGTAGCGCTTGACGGCTGGGGCCGTCTCGGCGGCGGTCGGCGGCGTGGTCAGGGTGGCCTCGAACAGCTGCGGTCCCAGCTGGCGGGTCTCGATGGTGGCGACGGGGCGCTCGTAGGTCAGGCGCTGATAGGTCTGCACGTCGAGGCCAGCCAGGGCCACGACCGCGCCGGCCGCCAAGAGGCCGCCGCCGACCGCCGTGCCGAACAGGCCGCCAATGAAGCGCCCGCCGAACAGGCCGCCCAGGCCGCGCAACAGCACGATCGCCCCCAGCAGCGCCGAGGCCGCCGGCAGAATCCACCACCACCAAACCATGGAACGAACTCCCTTGCCCCCGGACGGGACGCCCGAAGGTTAATAAGACCATGGGTATGCAACGGGCGCCAGCGAGGATGGCTCCACACGCGAGTGCGGCGGTGTGGCTGTGGATAAGGGGGTAGGCGCCGGGGGTTGTTGCGCCGCTTATGGTTTCCAGCCGACTCGGCCCCATCTAATTGAACCATGCGTTTCGACGACCGCTTCCTCGAAGAGATCAAGTCGCGCGTCCGCCTGTCGGACGTGATCGGCAAGACCGTGAAGCTGAAGCGTCAGGGCCGCGAGTTCGTCGGCCTCTCGCCATTCACCAAGGAGCGGTCGCCCAGCTTCTTCGTCAACGACGACAAGGGTTTTTACCACGACTTCAGTTCGGGCAAGCACGGCGACCTGATCAGCTTCTTCCAGGAGACCGAGCGGCTCAGCTTCATGGAGGCGGTCGAGCGGCTGGCGTCGGAGGCCGGGGTGCCGCTGCCGGCCCCCGACCCGCAGGCCGCCGAGCAGGAGAAGAAGCGCCAGGGCCTGACCGACTGGATGGACCTGGCCGCCGCCTGGTTCGAGGGCGAGCTGCGCCGGCCGCCGGGACGCGAGGCGCGGGCCTATCTGGAACGGCGCGGCCTGCCGGACACCGAATGGAAGCGGTTCGGCCTGGGCTTTGCGCCCGAGAGCCGCACGGCGCTGAAGGACTATCTGATCGCCAAGGGCGCCAAGCCGGCCGAACTGGTCGAGGCCGGGCTGCTGATCGCCCCGGAAGAGGGCGGGGCGCCGTACGACCGCTACCGCAACCGGATCATCTTCCCGATCGCCGATGCGCGCGGGCGGGTGGTGTCGTTCGGCGGCCGGGCGCTCGATCCCAACGCCCGCGCCAAGTATCTGAACGGGCCGGAGACCAGCCTCTACCACAAGGGCCGGCTGCTCTACGGCCTGCCCGAGGCCCGCAAGCTGATGCACAGCGGCGGGGCCGATGCGCCGCTGGTGGTGGTCGAGGGCTACATGGACGCCATCGCCTGCCAGCGGGCCGGCATCGCGGCCGTGGCGCCGCTGGGCACGGCCCTGACCGAGGACCAGATGGAGGTCCTGTGGCGGCTGCACCCCGAGCCGACCCTGAGCTTCGACGGCGACGCCGCCGGCCGCCGGGCCGCCAACAGCGCCATCGACCGGGCCCTGCCGCTGATCAAGCCGGGGAAGAGCTTCCGCTTCGCCATCGTGGTCGGCGGCAAGGACCCCGACGACGTGCTGCGCGAGCAGGGGCCGGTGGCGCTTAAAAGCCAACTGACCGACACCACGCCCTTCGTGGAGCAGCTGTTCCACCGCGAGCGGGATCTGGAGCCGCTCGACACGCCCGAGCGGCGGGCGGGGCTGAAGGTTCGCCTGCGCAAACTGGCGGCGACCATCGCCGACGGCGACCTGGCCCAGGCCTATCGTGAGGACCTGCTGGGCCGCTACGAGCAGCTTTGGCCGACCTCCAATCCGGTGTTCACGGTCGGGGCGGCCGCCCGCGAGATGTCGCGCCGGCGGTGGGACGGCAAGCGCGGCAAGCTGGCGGGGCCGATCGGTCCCAATGCCGAGACCACCGAACAGGTCCGCCGCATGCGCAACCAGCCCCGGCCCCTGTCGGCGGCGCTGGCCTTCGCGGCGCTGCAGGACCCGCATGTGCTGGACGACAAGGTCGAGCAGCTCAGCGCCCGCGGGTTCCTCGACGAGCGGCTGAGCGCCCTGGCCGACGAACTGGTCGAGTTCCGCTTCGAGAGCGATGTGGTCGACGCGATATCGGTTCGGCGGCGGCTTGAGGCGCGGGGCTTTGGCGAGGACGTCTTCCAGCAGCTGGCCCGCACGGCCAAGGCGGCCGGGGCGGCGTTCCTGACCGTGGATATGGACCCGGTCACCGCCCGGCGGCTGTGGTCGCTGGCGTTCGATCTGCTGGTCAAGCTGGAGACGCTGGAACGGGCGGTCGAGGGGGCCAAGCAGGACCTCGAACGCGACAATGACAGCTCGACCCTGATGCGGCTGAAGACCGAGCGCGACCTGCTCAAGCGGCTGGTCGACAGCGGCGGCTGGAGCGACGAAGCCGAAGCGGCGCCCTGGCTCAATTAATTCCTCCTCCGGCAGGCCGCAGGCCTGACGGGGGAGGGGGACCGCCGGCCCGACTCAGGGCCGGTGGTGGAGGGGGCAGCGCCGGCTTGTC
>JAQGIK010000154.1 GCA_028291265.1 Caulobacter sp.
CAGGGCGCCCTGGCGGCGGGGCTGGCCGGGGCGCTGCCCGGGCTGGCGCAAGCCGGGGAAGCGCCGGCCGGGGCGATGGAGGCGATCCGGCTGTGGCCGCAGGGCGCGCCCGGCGGGGCCGGGGTCACTGTGGTCGAGGAAGAGACCGACCGCTCGCCGCCGCCGGCGGCGTTGCGCGACCGGATCATCAAGAGCGTGCGCGATCCGGACCTCAAGGTGTTCCGGCCGGAAAAGCCCAACGGCGCCTCGCTGCTGATCGCCCCGGGCGGCGGCTACAAATGGGTGGTGCGCGACAAGGAAGGTTATGAGTGCGCGATGCGCTTCGCGGCGGCCGGGCTGACCGTCTATGTGATGAGCTACCGGCTGCCGGGCGACGGCTGGGCGGCGGGACCGGAAACGCCGCTGCAGGACGCCCAGCGGGCCCTGCGGCTGGTGCGCCGCGAGGCCGGGCGCAAGGGCTCCGGGCTCGATCCGGCCCGGATCGGTTTGATGGGGTTTTCCGCCGGCGGCCATGTGGCCGGGTCGTTGACCCTGATGTTCGACGAGGCGGTCTACAAGCCGGTCGATGCGGCCGATAAACTTTCGGCCCGGCCCGACATCAGCGTGCTGGTCTATCCGGTGGCGACCATGAAGCCGCCGCTGGCCCACGCCGGCTCGCGGCTGCTGCTGCTGGGCAAGGACCCGACGCCGGCCCTGGAGGCGCGCTGGTCGCTGGAAGAGCGGGCCCGGGCCGATGCGCCGGCTGTGTTCCTGCTGCACGCGGCCGACGATCCTTCCGTGCCGGTCGAGAACAGTCTGGCGCTGGAGGCCGCGTTGCGGGCGAAGAAGGTCCCGACCGAGATGCACATCTTCGAGGAAGGCGGCCACGGCTTCGGCCTGCGCTTCACCCACGGCAAGCCGGTCGAGGTCTGGCCGGACCTGGTGCTGGGGTGGTGGAAACGGCGGGGGTTCATCGCCTAACTGGGGGCCGGGCACGGAGGTTTCGCTCTCAGCCCTCTGGGCGGAGGACGGTTCGGAGCGTGAGCGACGGACCAGGAGGCGGGCCCACCGGCGGTGGGTGATTAGCGTGTTTCCTTTCGCGCCGGCGGCGGCTTCGGCGCACGTCCGCCGGTGGAAGTCCCGCCTCGGTTTGGCTCGCTTGCAGCGCTCGCCAAAGCCACTCCGCCCCGAGGGCGGAGAGCGAAAAGGCTACCGCTTGGGCCTCGGCGGGCCTAAATCCGCGGCATGTCCCAGCTTGCCAAGATCACCGCCGCTGCTCCCGAGTGGAGCCTCGCCGACCTCTATGCCGATCGCGCCGACCCGCGCATCGCCGCCGACATCGACGCGGCCCGGGCCGCCAACGACGCCTTGGCCGAACTGGAGGGCGCGTTCATCGCCGCGCGGGGCGAGCCGGCCAAATTGGGCGCGCTGATCGACAAGGGGATCAAGCTCTACGAACAGGCGGCCGACGGCCTCTATTCGGTCAGCGCCTTCGCCTCGCTCTCGGCCTCGACGGCCAGGGACGATCCGCGCTGGGCCAAGTTCGAGTCCGATCTGCGGATGAAGAGCGCCGAGATCGCGGCCAGGTCGCTGTTCTTCACCCTCGAGCTCAACCAACTGGAGGACGGCGAGATCGACGCGGCCCTGAAGGCCCATCCCGGGGCGGAGCGCTGGGCGCCGTGGCTGCGGCGGGTGCGGCTATCGCGGCCGCATGAGCTTTCGCAGGAGCTGGAAACCCTGCTCCTCGACCGCTCGCCGGCGGTGGCCAACTGGTCGCGGCTCTATGACGACACCCTGGCGACGCTGCGGGCAAAAGTCGGGCGCGACAGCTTGACCCTGCCCGAGACCCTCAATCGCCTGAGCGATCCGGACGTCAAGACGCGGAAGGCGGCGGCGAACGGGCTGGCGACGGCCCTGGAGGCCAACGGCGCGACCATCGCGCTGTGCCTCAACACCCTGGCCTTCGAAAAGCAGGTCGAGGACCGCTGGCGCAAATACGACTACCCGGCGCAGGGCCGCCACCTGGCCAACGAGGTTCACGGCTTGAGCGTCGAGGCCATGGTCGAGGCGGTGACCGACGCCTATGGCGCGACCTCGCACCGCTATTACGCGCTGAAGGCCCGGGCGATGGGCAGGAAGACGCTCGACCACTGGGACCGCAACGCGCCGCTGACCACGGCCCAGCCGAAGCTCTATGCGTGGGGCGAGGCCAAGGCGATGGTGCTCGACAGCTTCAGCGCCCTGGCCCCGAAGTTCGCCGACGGGGCGCGGGTCTTCTTCGACCGGCCGTGGATCGACGCGCGGCCGCGGCCCGGCAAGCAGTCGGGGGCCTACAGCCATCCGGTCTGTTCGGCGCGGCATCCTTACGTGTTCCTGAACTTCATGGGCGAGCGGCGCGACGTGCTGACCCTGGCCCATGAGCTGGGCCATGCCGTGCACCAGACCCTGGCGGCGCCGCTCGGCACCCTGCTGTCCGACACCCCGCTGACCCTGGCCGAGACGGCCTCGATCTTCGGCGAGGGGCTGGTCTTCGAACGGCTGCTGGCCGAGGCGCGGCCGGAAGAGAAGCTGGGCCTGCTGGCCGGGCGGATCGAGGATGGCTTGAACACCGTGGTGCGCCAGATCGCCTTCCACCAGTTCGAGACCCGGTTCCACGAGGCGCGCAAGTCGGGCGAGCTGTCGCCGGAGGAGATCGGCGGGCTTTGGCTCGAAGTCATGGGGGCCAGTCTCGGCCCGGCCGTGCGCTTGAACCCCGGGTACGAGCACTATTGGGCCTATGTCAGCCACTTCGTGCACGCGCCCTTCTATGTCTACGCCTACGCCTTCGGGGACCTGCTGGTGCGGGCCCTGATGGAGAAGCGGCGGGAGGATCCGGCCGGGTTCGCGCCGGTCTACGAGAAGCTGCTGGCGGCCGGCGGCACGGCCACCTACGTCGAGGCGCTGGAGCCGTTCGGGCTCGACCCGCGCCAGAAGAGCTTCTGGGCGGCCGGGGTCAGCCAGCTGGAGCGGCTGGTCGACGAGTTCGACGCTCTGGTCGCTTGAGGCCGTTTCGCCTTAGATGAGGCCCATGGGCGAAAAACATATCGTCGATGTACTGATCGAGGAGCGGGCGCCGAAGCTGGCGGGATCGCCGGTCTGGCCCGTGGTGCGAAAGCCCCTGTACCGGACGCTGCACTATCCGCAGGCCGTCGCCATGGCCAACGCCATCGCGCCGATGGCCGGGGCGGAGGCCATGGAGCACATTTCGGCGCTGCTGGCGCTGGAGACCACGGCGCGCGGCCTGGAACACATCCCGGCGAGCGGCCGGCTGATCCTGGTCGCCAACCATCCGACCGGCATCGCCGACGGGATCGCCCTCTACGACGCGGTGAAGGGACCGCGGCCGGACGTCGTCTTCTACGCCAATTCCGACGCCCACCGGGTCTGTCCCCGCTTCGACGAGGCGCTGATCCCGGTCGAATGGGTCAAGGCCAAGCGGACGCGGGAGCGCACCCGGCTGACCCTGGTGATGACCCGCGAGGCGATGGAGGCCGAGCGCTGCCTGGCCATCTTCCCGGCCGGGGTGCTGTCGCGGCGCGACGCCCAGGGCGTGCTGACCGACAAGCCGTGGATGGCGACGGCGATCTCGGTGGCCCAGAAGTACGAGACGCCGGTGGTGCCGGTGCATGTGGCCGGGCCGTGGTCGACGCTGTTCCACTTCTTCAACGGTTTTTCGCCGGAGCTGCGGGACATCACCCTGTTCCACGAGTTGCTCAACAAGAAGGGGCGCAGGTTCGAGCTGATCTTCGGGCGGCCGATCCCGCCGGCGCGGCTGGAGGGGGAGTCGGGCGAGGTCACCGACGCCCTCAAGGCCTTCGTCGAGCGGGTGCTGCCGCACGATCCGGAGGCGGTGTTTTGAAGCTGGCCGACGAGACGGCGACGCAGGCTTTGGGCCGGGTCCTGGCCGGGGTGCTGCGGCCGGGGGAGGCGATCTGCCTGTCGGGGCCGCTCGGGGCCGGCAAGTCGACCCTGGCGCGGGCCCTGGTGCGGGCCCTCACCCACCCGGACGAGGAGGTGCCGAGCCCGACCTTCACCCTGGTGCAGTTCTATGACGGGCGGGAATTCCCGGTGGCCCATTTCGACCTCTACCGGCTCAGCGATCCGGACGAGGCCTATGAGATCGGGCTGGACGAGGCGCTGGACGGCGGGGCGGCGCTGATCGAATGGCCGCAGCGGCTGGAGGGTCGCCTTCCGGCCGACAGACTGGATATAGAGATCGCCATCGAGGGGGATGGCCGCACGGCGCGGCTGACCCGCCACGGCGCCTGGAAGGACCGACCGCTTGAGTTCTGATCGTGAGGCCATCAAGGCGCGGTTCCTCGACCGCCACGGCCTGGGCGCCGCGCGGCGCCAGCCGCTGACCGGCGACGCCTCGACGCGGGCCTATGAGCGGCTCTATCCGGCCGATGGGCCGAGCCTGATCTTCATGGACCAGCCGCCCAAGGCCGAGACGGCGCCCTGCCCGCCGCAGGCCACGGTCGAGGAGCGGCGGGCCCTGGGGTTCAACGCCGCCTACCGGCTGGCGTCGGGGCGGGTCGACGCCTTCGTGGCCTGCGCGCGCTATCTCAAGGACCAGGGGCTGTCGGCGCCGGAGATCGTCGCCTTCGACGCAGGGGCGGGGCTGGCGGTGCTGGAGGACCTCGGCGACGGGCTGTTCGCGCAGGAGATCGCCGACGGGCATGACGAGGGGCCGCTGTACGACGCGGCCATCGACGCCCTGGTGGTGCTGCACGCCGCCGCGCCGCCGCCGGCGATGCTGGGGGGCGAGGACGCAGCCTGGCCGCTGCTGAGCTATGACCAGCTGGCCCTGACCATGGCCAGCGACCTGTTCGTCGACTGGCTGCCGAAACTTCGGCCGGGGTTCGCGCCCGACGCGGCGGCCCTGGTCGCCTGGGAGGCGGTGTGGACGCCGATCCGCAGCCAAGCCGAGGCCGAGGCGGAAGTCTTCTGCCACCGCGACTACCACGCCGAGAACCTGATCTGGCTGCCGACCCGGCTGGGCCCGGCCCGGGTCGGGCTGATCGACTTCCAGGACGCGGTGAAGGCCCACCGGGTGTGGGACCTCTCCATGCTGCTGCACGACGCCCGGCGGCAGGTGACGCCCGAGCGGGAGGCGGTGGCGCTGGAGCGCTATCTGGCGGCCCATCCGGGGCTGGATCGGGGCAAGTTCCTCAGCGACTACCATGCGCTGGGGGCGCTGAACGTGGCGCGGATCATCGGCATTTTCGCCCGGCTGGTCGTGCGCGACGGCAAGCCGAAATACGAGGGCTTCCTGCCGAGGCTCTGGGGCTATCTCGACAGCTGCATCGCCGACCCGGCGCTGGGGCCGCTGAAAGACTGGTTCGACGCCCATGTGCCGGCGGAGGCGCGGCGATGAAGGCTCCCAAGACGGCGATGGTGCTGGCGGCGGGTCTGGGCACCCGCATGCGGCCGCTGACCGACGACCGGCCCAAGGCCCTGGTCGAGGTCGGGGGCAAGGCGCTGATGGACCATATGCTCGACCGGCTGGCGGCGGTCGGGGTCGAGACGGCGGTGGTCAATGTCCACTACTTCGCCGACCTGATGGAGGCGCACCTGCGCAAGCGGACGGCCGCGCCGCGCATCGTGGTCTCGGACGAGCGGGCCGAGGCGCTGGAGACCGGCGGCGGGGTCAGGCACGCCCTGCCGCTGCTGCCCGACGAGGCCTTCTTCGTGGCCAACATCGACGCCATCTGGCGGGACGGCGCGGCGGGGGCCATCGAGCAGGTGGTAGCGCTGTGGGATCCGGCGAAGATGGACGTCTGCCTGATGCTGGCGCCGACCGGGACGTCGCTGGGCTTCCACGACACGGGCGACG
Source organism: Caulobacter sp. (assembly GCA_028291265.1). GTDB lineage: Bacteria > Pseudomonadota > Alphaproteobacteria > Caulobacterales > Caulobacteraceae > Caulobacter. The sequence goes on from JAQGIK010000154.1 coordinate 5,855, forward strand.
TGTTCCTCGAGGCTGACGGCCGGGTGCGGTTCAAGACGCCGGGCGAGACCGCGCCGTACGTCTATGTCGGCCTGCACATCTGCAAGCCGTCGGTGGTGCGGGATGGGCCGGAGGGGCCGTTCTCGCTGTTGCCGCTGTGGAAGGCGCTGGCCGAACGGGGCCGGCTTTACGGCGTCAGCCCGCCGGGGCTGTGGATGCACGTCGGCGATCCGGCGGCGCGTGACCTGGCCGAGGCGAAGTTGGCTGAGGCGGGTTAGGGATTTCAAACTCCCCCCGCAAAGCGGGGGGAGAGTTTTGTGAGACGCGGCGGGCGGCCCATAGTGGCCTCAGATGCCCGACTCACCCGCCAACTGGTTCTCCATCCCTGCGCACCGGCCGTTTCTCGACGACCTGGCGGCGGGGCTTGTGGACGCTCTGCCGGGGCCGGAGGATGTGCCGGGGGCGTTGTTGCTGGTGCCGACGCGGCGGGCGGTGCGGGCGCTGACGGAGTCGTTCCTGAAGGCGTCCGGCGGGCGGGCGGTGCTGCTGCCGCAGATCCGGGCGCTGGGCGATCTGGACGAGGGCGAGCCGCCGTTCGAGCCGGGGGACGCGGGGCTGGACCTGGCCCCGGCCATCGATCCGATGCGGCGGCGGTTCGAGCTGGCGAAGCTGGTCAATGACGTCTCGAAAGTCGGGCTTGGCGCGTCGCATGCGCTGGAGCTGGCCGACGCCCTGGCCGCCTTCCTCGACGCGGCGGCCATCGAGGAAGCGCCGGTGGCCGAGCGGATCGAGACTCTGGTCGACCAGGACCTGGCGCTGCACTGGCAGATCTCGGCCGGGGTGTTGAACCTGACGATCCGGGAGTGGCCCAAACGGCTCGAGGCGCTGGGGCTGATGGATGTGGCCGACCGGCGGGTGAAACTGCTCGATCACCTCAGCCGAAGCTGGACCGACCATCCGCCGCAGGGGCCGGTGATCGCCGCCGGCTCGACCGGGGCGCAGCCGGCGACGGCGCGGCTGCTGAAGGTGATCGCCGAGCTGCCGCGCGGGGCGGTGATCCTGCCCGGGCTGGACGAGGACCTGGCCGACAGCGCCTGGGCCGAGGTCGACGACCAGCATCCGCAGGGGGCGATGAAGACCCTGCTGACCCTGGCCGGCGTGCCGCGCGGCGCGGTGCGCACCTGGCGGCCCGACACCGACCGGCGCGGGCGCTGGCGGCGGCGGGTGATCAACGAGGCCCTGCGGCCGGCAGAGGCGACGGCCGACTGGCTGGAGGTCATCGGCGCCTTGCGCGCCGAGGCCGAGGACGGGGTCGATCCGTTCGAGGAGGGGCTGAAGGGCCTGTCGGCGGTGACCGGGGCCGGCGAAGAGGAGACCGCCGAGGTCTGCGCCCTGCTGTTGCGCGAGACCCTGGAGACGCCGGGCAAGACCTGCGCCCTGATCACCCCCGACCTCGGCCTGGCCCGGCGGGTGTCGGCCAAGCTGGCGCGCTGGGGGGTGGCGGCCGACAGCTCGGCCGGGGTTCCGTTGACCCTGAAGGCGGCCGGCGGCCTGGCGGTGGCCATGGCCGAGCTGGTGCTCGACCCGGCCAGTCCGGTGGCGCGGCTGCAGATCCTGAAGAGTCCGCTGGCCCGGCTCGGGCGCGAGGCCGAAGGGCTGGCGGCCGAGACCGAGGTGCTGGAACGGCGCGGTCTGCGCGGCCCCCGGCCGCGGAGTCCGCAGGCCCTGGCGGCCCGCCTGGAGGCGCAGGTCGAGAAGCATCCGAAGATCGCGGCCGAGGTGGCGGCGGCGCTGTCGCTGTCGCTCGATCTCGACGCGGCGGTGGCGCTGGCCGGGGCGGCCTTCGCATCGGGGACGGCCGATGTCGGCGAGGCGGCGGCCGGGCTGACCGCCGGTCTGGAGGCGGTCTGCGCCGGGGCCGAGCTCTTGTGGGCCGGGCCTGAGGGGGAGTGTCTGGCGCGTCTCCTGAGCGGGCTGATCGCGCAAGGATCGTTGCTGCCCCGCGTCAGCCGGCAGGGGTTTGTCACCCTGATGCAGCGGATGATCGCCGAGGAGACGGTGCGCGGCGGCGAGGCGGCGCATGCGCGGCTGTCGATCATGGGGACCCTGGAATCGCGGATGACCCGGGCCGACCGGCTGGTGCTGGCCGGCCTGGAAGAGGGGGTGTGGCCGCGCGGGGCGCCGATCGATCCCTTCCTGTCGCGGACCATGCGGCGGACGCTTGGGCTTCCGAGCCCCGAGCGGCGGGTCGGGCTGTCGGCCCACGATTTCGCCCAGGCCGCCTGCGCGCCGGAGGTGGTGCTGGTCAGCAGCGCCCGGCGCGAGGGGGCGCCGGCCACCGAGAGCCGCTGGCTGTGGCGGCTGCGGACCCTGGCCAAGGGGGCGGGGCGGGCGCTGCCGGGGCGGCCGGAACTGAACGGCTGGGCGAAGTCGCTGGACGCCGGGGTCGGCTATGCGCCGATCAAGCGGCCGGCCCCGATCCCGCCGGTGGCCGACCGGCCGACCGACCTGTTCGTCACCCGTATCGAGACCCTGGTCCGCGATCCCTATGCGGTCTGGGCGCGGGATATCCTGAAGCTCTTCCCGCTGGAGCGGCCCGATCAACTCGTGGAGTCCATGGCCCGGGGGACCGCGATCCATGCGGCCTTCGAGGCGCTGTCGCGGGCCTGGCCGCTGCCCGATCCGGAGGGATTCTTCGAAAAGCAGTATCTCGACGAGCTGACGGAGGCGGGGCTCACAACGGCGGCCCTGGCGCGGGAGACGGTGCTGGCGCGGGAGACGGCGCGCTGGGTGGCCGACTTCGAGCGGCGGCGGCGGGCCGACGGACGGTCGGTGCATGTCGAGGTCAAGGGGACGATGGACTTCCACGTCAACGGCGTCCCCCATTCGCTGAGCGCCAAGTCCGACCGCATCGAGATCACCCCGGACGGGGTGGGCCATATCCTCGACTACAAGACCGGTTCCTCCCCGAGCGCCAAGCAGATCGACACCGGCTTCTCGCCGCAGCTGACCCTGACGGCGGCCATTCTCGAGGCGGGCGGGTTTGCCGAGTCTATTGGGGGGCTCAAGGGGACCTGGGGCGACCTGACCTATGTGAAGGTCACCGGCCGCGATCCGCCCGGCGTCGAGGAGACGCGCAAATACGCCGGCGACGACAGCGAGCAGGCCGGCATGCTGGCCTTCGAGGGGGCCTTGAAGCTGCTGGCCGCCTACCAGAACCCCAAACAGGGCTATCCCAGCCGCACGGCCCCGCAGTTCGTGAAGACCTTTGCCGGCGACTACGACCATCTGGCGCGGGTGTTCGAATGGTCAACGGGCGCCGAGGGGGAGGAGGTCGAATGAGCCTCGTCATCGACCCCGCCCAGGCGCTGGCCGCCGACCCGACCCTCAACGCCTTCGTCACCGCCAATGCCGGCTCGGGCAAGACCAAGACCCTGATCGACCGGGTGGCGCGGCTGCTGCTGGCCGGGGCGCCGCCGTCGGCCATCCTCTGCGTCACCTACACCAAGGCCGCCGCCGCCGAGATGCAGGCGCGCCTGTTCGACCTCTTGGGCGGCTGGGCGGTGACGCCGGACGAAAAGCTGGCCGAGGCCATGGCCCGGCTGCTGGGGCCGGACAACGGCCAGGAACTGCCCGAGGCGCGGCGGCTGTTCGCCCGGGCGCTGGAGACGCCGGGGGGCTTGAAGATCCAGACCATCCACGCCTTCTGCGAACAGCTGCTGCGGCGGTTTCCGCTGGAGGCGGACGTCTCGCCGGGGTTCACGGTGATGGACGACGCGGCCGCCGCCCTGGTGGTGCGCGACGCCAGGGCCCGGCTGGCCGGCCTGGCCGGCGGCGAGGATGTGGCGGTGTCGGAGGCCTATGCCCGGCTGGCCATCGCGCTCGACTACATGAGCTTCGAGGGCCTGTTCCGGACCTTCGAGGAGAAGCGCGGGGCGATCGGCGACTACCTGGCCTCGGTCGATGGTTACGCGGGCGCTGAAGCCGATGTCTGGCGCCGATGCGGCTTCATCAACGGACCGACCAGCGTCTCCGAGGTCGAGGCGATGGCGGTCGGGGACACCGATCTGGCGCTGTGGAAGTCGGCGGCCGGGGTGCTGGGCCAGGGAACGAAGACCGACATCGGCAACGCCGAGAAGATGCTCGCGGTGACCCTCGACCCGACCCTGGGCGGCATGCTGGGCTGCCTGTTTACGCAGGGCGGAGCCGGAACGCCGGCGGCCTGGGTGGCCAAGACCTCGGGGCTGAAGAGCCGCGAGGACCTGCGCGAGGGGCTGCTGGCCGAACAGGAGCGGCTGCTGGAGGCCCGCGATCTGACGCGCGGCGCGGTGATCGCCGAGGACACCCTGGCGGTGCTCTGTCTGGCCGAGCGCTACGCCGACGCCTACGCCCAGGCCAAGGCCGAGCGCGGGGTGCTGGACTTCGCCGACCTGGTGGCGCGGGCCCGGGACCTGGTGGCGCGGTCGCCGGGGGCGCCCTGGGTGCTCTACAAGCTCGACGGCGGGCTTGAGCACATCCTGATCGACGAGGCGCAGGACACCGCGCCCGAACAGTGGGCCATCGCCGAGAGCCTGACCGACGAGTTCTTCGCCGGGGCCGGGCGGGTGCGACCGGCCGGCAGTCCGCAGCGGACCCTGTTCATCGTCGGCGACGAGAAGCAGTCGATCTACAGCTTCCAGGGCGCCGATCCAGACCGGCTGCTCAGCGAGACCCGGCGCTACATCGACCTGATCCGGAGCGCCGGCGGCAAGGCCGAGGCGGCCCCGCTGACCACCTCCTACCGCTCGGTCGAGACGGTGCTGGCCTTCGTCGACAGCCTGTTCTCCGATCCGCGCACCCATATCGGCGTGAGGGCGCCGATGGACACGGCGGTGCTCAAGCACGAGGCGTCGCGGCAGGGGCAGCCGGGCTGTGTCGACCTCTGGCCGCTGGAGATGGAAGAGCCGGCCCAGGAGCGCGAGGCCTGGGACGCGCCGCTCGATGTCGAGAGCGAGGGCAGCGCCAACCGGCGGCTGGCCCGGCGCATCGCCCGGGAGATCCGCGACCTGGTCGAGCGGGGCGACACCGTCTTCGCCCGGGACGGGACGGCGCGGCCGGCGACTTTCGGGGACATCATCATCCTGGTGCGGCGGCGCCGGGCCCTGTTCGAGGACATCATCCGCGAGCTGCGCAAGGCCGGCGTGCCGGTGGCCGGGGCCGACCGGCTGGTGCTGTCGGCGCATATCGCCTTCGACGACCTTTTGGCGCTGGCCCGGTTCGTCCAGTTTCCGAACGACGACCTCAACCTGGCGGGACTGCTGAAGAGCCCGCTGTGCGGGGTCAACGACGACGACCTCTATGCGGTGGGCAAGCCGCGCAAGGGTTCGCTGTGGGCCGCGGTGCAGACGAGCGACCTGCCGGCCCGGGGCTGGCTGCTGCGGGCCCTGGAGATGGCGCGGGGCCGGCCGCCGTTCGAGTTCTACAGCCGCATGCTGAGCCTGAAGGACGCCGCCGGGCGGTCAGGCCGCGCGCGGATGCTGGAGCGGCTGGGCTCGGAAGCCGGCGATGTCATGGACGAGTTCCTGGCCCGCACCCTGGAGGCCGAGCAACGCGGGGTGCTGGACCTGGAACGGCTGGCGGCGGCCTTCGAGGGGCTGGAGATCTCGGTCAAGCGCGAGATGGAGGCCGGCGGGGCCGAGGTGCGGGTGATGACGGCCCACGGGGCCAAGGGGCTGGAGGCGCCGATCGTCTTCCTGCCCGAAACGACGGTGAAGACCGGCGCGCGGGGCTCGGCCTTGTTGGAGACGGGAGACGGCGGCTTCCTCTGGGCGCCGCGTCAGGCCGAAGACTGCGCGGCCAGCGAGGCGGCCCGCCAGCGGCGCAAGGACAAGGACGAGGGCGAGAGCTGGCGGCTGCTCTACGTCGGGCTGACGCGGGCGCGGGACCGGCTGGTGCTCTGCGGCCGGGCCCCGGCGCGGATGAAGGAGGGGACGGTCCCCGAAGGCTGGTACGGGGCGATGGCGGCGGCCTTCGAGCACCCGGATGTGGCCGGCCGGGTGAAGAGCGTCACCCTGGCGGACGGGTTCACCTTCCAGCGGTTCGGTGACGATCCGGCGGCCTTCACGGGCGAGCGGGCGGCGGGACCGCCGGCCTCGCCGGCCCTGGCCGGCTGGCTGACCGCGCCGGCCCGCGAGGAGCCGCCGGCCACGGCCTGGGCCTCGCCGTCGCAGGCCGCCAGCCGCAGCCGCATCCCGGCTCCCTCGCCGCTGAGCCGGCAGGGCGGGCTGGACCGGTTCCGGCGCGGCGATGTCATCCACCGGCTGCTGCAGCTGTTGCCGGACGTGCCGGAGGCTGAGCGGCGGGAGACGGCGGCGCGCCTGCTGGCCCGGGAGCCGGACCTGACCGATGTCCAGCGGGCCGAGATGATCGGGGCGGCGATGGGGGTGCTGGAGCATGCCGGCTTCGCCGAGGTGTTCGGACCGGGGTCGCGGGCCGAGGTGGCGTTGGCCGGGTCGGCGAAGGCGCTACCGGAAGGGCTGGCGATCTCCGGGCGTGTGGACAGGCTGGTGGTGATGCCGGATCGCGTCACCGTCGTCGACTACAAGACAAACCGTCCGGCGCCGGAGGATATTTCCGGGGCCGACCCCTCCTATGTGGCGCAGCTGGCCATCTATGCGGCGGTGCTGGGCGAGGTGTTTCCGGGCCGCGAGGTGCGGGCGGCGCTGGTCTGGACCGATGGGCCCAAGCTGATGCCCGTTCCAGAAAAGATGATGGCCGAGGCGCTGGCCGCCCTGCCCGGCGCTGGTTGACCCGGCGCGCGATGCGCCTACATGCTGGACCTGAGTTCGGCGCCCGTGCGCCGACATTTAACGCTGTCGGCCTGCCGGTCGGCCGAACCGCTTACACTTCGGCCTGGCAGGCCTTAGAGGAGATTTTCGCGATGAGCACCGTCAAGGTCACCGACGAGTCCTTCGAGAAGGACGTGCTGCAGGCTTCCGGTCCGGTCCTGGTGGACTTCTGGGCCGAGTGGTGCGGGCCGTGCAAGCAGATCGCGCCGGCGCTCGACCAGATCTCGGAAGAGCTGGCCGACTATGTGACCATTGCCAAGGTCAACATCGAGGAAAGCCCGACGACGCCGTCGCGCTACGGCGTGCGCGGCATCCCGACGATGATGCTGTTCAAGGACGGCCAGATGACCTCGATGAAGGTCGGGGCCATGCCCAAGCAGAAGATCGTCGAATGGCTGGCCGAGGCCGGGGTGAAGGCGGCGGCGTAAGGCCGGGCCTTCAACGGATTAGATTTGGGGCGCTGTCCGTTGGGGCGGCGCCCTTTTTCGTTGGGCGGGACCCGCCAAGGCGGCTTCGCTCTCCGCCCCCGCGAGGGGGCGGAGGACGGTTCGGAGCGTCAGCGACGGACCAGGAGGCGGGGCGCCGGCGGTTGGTGATTAGCCTTCCACCGACTGCGGAGGCTCCCTCGGTTTGGCTCGCTTGCAGCGCTCGCCAAAGGACGGTTCCCCCGCCAAGCGTGGGAGAGCGAGTCTCCTGCTCTTCCGCCCGCTAGAACGGCACTTCCGGGGGCGGCTCGGCTTTCGGCGGCGGGGCGGTGGTGTTCTGGATGACGTCGCCGATGGGGTCGGCCTTCGGGGCGGCCTTGGGGGTCGCCTTGGGGGCGCCGGGCGGCGTCTTGGCGGCCGGGGTCGTTCCCGGCGGGGCGGCGACGGCGGGATCTGTCGGGATTTCGGGGACGATCAGGGTCTTGGTCTCGGCCTTGACCGGCGGCGGGGCCTGGGTCGGCGCGGCTTTTTCGATGGCCTTGGGGTCGAAGGCGACGGCTTCCGGCGGGCCGGCGACGGGCGCAGGGCCCTCGGCGACCGGGTGCTGGTCCCAGGCCGGCGCGGCGCGGCGCAGGCTGTCGCTCAGGCCCATCCAGCCGCCGACCACGGCGCAGCCGCCAAGGGCGATGACCACGAGACGAAGGGTGGAAGGCGAAATCCGGTCCATGGGCGCAAGACTACCGGCAGTCGCGCGGAACGAAAAGCGTGACCGCGCGGTTTCGTCGCTTGAAAAGTGGACACGAACGTCCATTTATGTCTTGCCGCTGCCGCCGACCGGTTGTAACGGCAGGCGCGGACGCCGCTCCTCCCGGCGTCCATTTTTCATTTCTGCGTGTTCCGGGGCTCATCGATGCCAGCCATTTCCAGGCAAAAACTCGTTCCCATGATCGCGGCCGGGGTGGTCGCGGTCGCCGTCATCGTCGGCGGCGCCTTCTGGTGGCACGGCAAGCAGAGCTTCGAGGGCACCGACAACGCCTTCGTCCAGGCCGACACCGTCCAGGTCAGCCCGCAGGTCTCCGGCTATGTGCTGGAGGTGCTGGTCGCCGACAACCAGCGGGTCGAGGCCGGCCAGGTCATCGCCCGCATCGACCCCTCGACCATCCAGGCCCGCTATGACCAGGCCGTCGCCAACGTCCGCGCCCTGCAGGCCGACGTCTCGGCTGTCGACGACAAGGCGGCGCTGGAACAGGCGATGATCGCCCAGAAGGCGGCCGGGGTCTCGAGCGCCCAGGCCGACGCCGGCCGCATGGCCGTCGATTCCAAACGCTACAGCGAACTGGCCGCCAAGGGCTGGGTCTCCGAACAGAAGGTCGAGCAGGTCAAGGCCGGCGAGAAGCAGAGCGCCGCCTCCGTCGCCGCCGCCCAGGCCGCCCTGGTGGCCGAGCAGCGCGCCTCGCAAGGGCTGGGCTCGGCCCGCGAACAGAAGCTGGCCCAGGTGCAGGCCGCCCAGGCCCAGGTGCAGCAGGCCCGGCTGGACCTCGAACGCACCGTCATCCGCGCGCCGGTGGCCGGCGTCATCGGGGCCCGCTCGGTGCGGGTCGGCCAGCTGGTGTCGCCCGGCCAGACGATGATGGTGGTGGTGCCGCTCGGCGAGACCTTCGTGGTCGCCAACTTCAAGGAAACCCAGCTGTCGCGCCTGCGCATCGGCCAGCCGGTCGAGATCAAGGCCGACGCCCTCGGCAAGCAGGTCATCAAGGGCCACATCGACAGTTTCGCGCCGGCGACGGGGGCCGAGTTCGCCCTGATCCCGGTCGAGAACGCGGTCGGCAACTTCACCAAGATCGCCCAGCGGGTGCCGGTGCGGATCGTCGTCGACAAAGGCCAGGCGGTCAGCGGGGCCCTGCGTCCCGGGCTGTCGCTGGAGGTCAAGGTCGACGTGCGGGTCAAGGGCGGCGCCAGCTTCGCCGAATCCGGCGTCGCGCCCGCGCAGGTCGCCGCCGGCGAACAGGCGCCCAAGCCGTGAGCAACGCCGCCGTAGGCGGCTTCCAGCCCTCCAGCCTCGGCGAGGGCTCCGCCGCCCCCGCCAAAATCAACTGGCTGCTGATCTTCCTCGGCTTCGGGGGGATGGTGATCGGCCAGTTCATGGCCATCCTCGACATCCAGATCGTCGCCGCCTCGCTGTCGCAGATCCAGGCCGGGGTCGGGGCCACGGCCGACCAGATGAGCTGGGTGCAGACCATCTACCTGCTGGCCGAGGTGGTGATCATGCCGCTGACCGCCTACCTGTGCCGGATGTATTCGACGCGCCGGTTCTTCATCGGCGCGGTGATCCTGTTCATTGGCAGCTCGATCCTCACCGGGCTCAGCACCAACATCGAGATGATGATCGCCCTGCGCGCCCTGCAGGGCATCGCCGGCGGGGCGATGATCCCGCCGGTGTTCGCCACCGCCTTCACGGTGTTTCCCCCTGAGCGGCGGATCACCGCCAACGTCGTCGTCGGGCTGATCGTCACCCTGGCCCCGACCATCGGCCCGACCTTGGGCGGCCACCTGACCGAGTGGCTGAACTGGCGCTGGCTGTTCTTCGTCAACGTGCCGCCGGGCCTGCTGGCCCTGTTCCTGGTCACCCGCTACGGCAATTTCGACAAGGGGAACCCGGCCCTCAGCAAGGGCATCGATTGGTGGGGCGTCGGGCTGATGGCCATCGGCCTGCTGTCGATCCAGTATGTGCTGGAAGAGGGCGCCAAGGACGGCTGGTTCCAGGACGACATGATCCTCTGGCTGACCGTCATGGGGGTGATCGCCCTGGGCGCCTTCGTCTGGCGACAGCTGGTCTACCGGCAGCCGATCGTCAGCCTGGCCCCGTTCAAGGATCGAAATTTCTCGATCGGCATCGTGATGACCTTCGTCTCGGGTCTCAGCCTCTATGGCGGCACCTTCGTGCTGCCGCTGTTCCTGTCGCAGGTGCAGCGACTGAGCGCGGCGGAAGTCGGCACGACCATGCTGATCAGCGGCCTGACCATGTTCCTCTGCGGTCCCATCGCCGGGCGGCTGATCGGCCGGTTCGACATCCGGGTGGCGATGGTCGGCGGCTTCGCGGTGGCGGCGTTCGGCACCGGCATGGCGCATACCGTCACGGCCGACTGGGGTTTCTGGAACTTCGCCGCCATGCAGGCGGTGCGGGCGTCCGGGGTGATGATCGCCATGATCGCCTGCCAGCAGATGACGGTCAGCACCATTCCGAACGAGATGATGAAGGAGGCCAGCAGCCTCGTGAACCTGACCCGGAATGTCGGCGGCGCCGTCGGCCTGGCCCTGCTCTCGACCCTGCTGACCCACCAGGCGGCGGTCCACTACGCCGATCTCGCCAGCACCGTCAGCATCGCCAACAACACCAGCCAGGAGATGATCGGCGGCCTGACCGCGATGATGGCCCAGAAGGGCCTGATCGATCCGGCCGGGGCCGGCATGAAGGGCTTCAGCCTGATGCTGCACCAGAAGGCGCTGGTGCTGAGCTTCGGCGACGCCTTCGCGGCGCTGTCGGTCGGCCTGGCCGGAGTGGCGGTGCTGGCCCTGTTCGCCAAGCCGGCCAAACGGTCGATGCCGGCCGGGGGCGGGGGCCACTAGGATGAGCGCTCCGGGGGGAACCGAAGACATCACCGTCGCCCAGACGCCCAAGACGGCGTCGGGCGAGGTCAACTGGACCATCCTGCTGATCGGCTTCGCCGGCATGGCCATCGGCCAGTTCATGGCCATCCTCGACATCCAGATCGTGGCGGCGTCGCTGCCGCAGATCCAGGCCGGGGTCGGGGCCAGCGCCGACCAGGTCAGCTGGATCCAGACCGCCTACCTGATCCCCGAAGTGGTGATGATCCCGCTGTCGGCCTACCTGTCGCGGCTCTGGGGCACGCGGCTGGTGTTCATGATGAGCTGCGCCGGCTTCACGGTGATGAGCGTGGTCGCCGGCTTTTCCAACAATATCGAATTCATGATCGTCGCCCGGGCCCTGCAGGGGTTCGTCGGCGGGGCCATGGTGCCGACGGTGTTCGCCACCGCCTTCACCGCCTTCCCGCCCGACAAGCGGATCATGGCCAATGTCGCCACCGGCATGATCGTCACCTTGGCTCCGACGGTGGGGCCGATCCTCGGCGGCCACCTGACCGAATGGCTGAGCTGGCGCTGGCTGTTCTTCGTCAACGTCGGGCCGGGCCTCCTGAGCCTGTTCCTGGTCGGCCGTTACGCCAACTTCGACCGTGGCGACCGCAACCTGGCGACCGGCTTCGACTGGTTCGGCCTCAGCATGATGGCCACGTTCCTGATGAGCCTGCAGTTCGTCGTCGAGGAGGGGGCCAAGGATAACTGGTTCGAGGACGGCATGATCCTCTGGCTGACCGTGCTTTGCGCCATCACCTTCGTGACCTTCATCTGGCGCACCCTGACCTATCGCCAACCGCTGGTGCAGCTGCGCGCCTTCACCGACCGCAACTTCACGCTCGGCATCCTGATGACGGCGGTGTCGGGGATCAGCCTCTATGGCGGCACCTTCCTGATGCCGCTGTACCTGGGCCGGGTGCGGCATTTTTCGGCGGCCGAGGTCGGCACCACCATGCTGGTCTCCGGCATCTGCATGTTCCTGACCGGGCCGCTGGTCGGGCGGCTGGCGCGGCAGATCGATCCGCGCATCCCGATGGTCATCGGCTTTTCGATGGTCGCCTGGGGCATGTGGCTGGGCCACGACATCAACGGCGAATGGGGGTTCTGGGAGTTCGCCGTGCTGCAGGCTTTCCGCGGCTGCGGGGTGATGATCGCCATGATCGCCACCAGCCAGCTGACCATGTCGACCCTGCCGCCGGCCATGATCAAGGACGCCTCGGGGCTGATGAACCTGTCGCGCAACACGGCCGGGGCCATCGCCATGGCCTATCTGTCGACCACCCTGACCACCCAGACCGCCAACCACATGCAGGCGCTCAGCGCCAAGGTCAGCATCGCCTCGACCGAGGCCCAGGCGATGATCGCCGGCCTGACGCAGATGATGGCCCAGCGCGGCGTCGCCGACGCCGGCGGGGCGGCCCGCAAGGCTTTCCACTATTTCCTCAACCAGCAGGCCTCGATCCTGGCCTTCGGGGACGGCTTCACGGTGCTGGCCATCGCCGGCGCCATCGCCGCCGCCCTCGCCTTCCTCGCCAGACCCGCAAAGACACCCCCCACAGCAGCCGCGCTCGAAGCGGCGGCGGAAGCGCACTGACCCATGCCCAGACTGACCGGACAGATCGACCTTTCGAAGACCGAGGCCATCCTCGACGCCGCCTCCGAGGTGTTGGCCGAACGCGGCCTGGCGGCGCCGATCGAGGAGATCGCGCGGCGGGCGGGGGTGTCGAAACAGACCATCTACAACCGCTATGGCGGCAAGATCGAACTGGTCCGCGCCCTGGTCGAGAAGCGGGTCGACAGCATCACCGCGCCGCTGCGCGACCCGGGCGCCGAGGAGCATCCCGAGGAGACCCTGACTGCCTACGCCCGCAGCCTGCTGCAGGTCATCGAGCGGGGCGGCTACAGCCTGATGCGGCTGACCATCCAGAGCGCCGGCGAACTGCCGGAACTGGCCCGCGAGGTCTACGCCAATGGCCCGATGCGCTCGCGCGCCCAGCTGGCGGAATTCCTGGAGCTGGAAAGCCGCGCCGGCCGCCTGAAAGTCGACGACCCCATGCAGGCGGCCGAATTCTTTGGCGGCATGGTCATGGCCAACCGCCAGATCCAGTCGCTGTTGCGACTGCCGACCAACCTGTCGGACGCGGAAATCGAACGGCTGGCCAGCGAGGCCGCCCGCGTGTTCATGCGGGCCTACGCGGTCTGATCGTTCATGCGTGCTTCGACACGCGGCCTGAAGGCCGCTGCTCAGCATGACTAGCTTTAGTGAAGCCAACCCAAGTCAGTCATCCTGAGCAGCCCGCGCAGCGGGCGTGTCGAAGGACGCAACTACCCCGCCAGGTTCGCGAACTCGTCGGGCAGGCCGATCATGTGGAAGCCGGCGTCGACGTGGATGACCTCGCCGGTGGTCGAGCGGCCGAGGTCCGACAGCAGCCACAGGGCGCAGCCGGCGACGCCTTCCATGGTGGTGTCTTCCTTCATGGCGCTGAACATCCGGCCCTGGCTGAGCAGGCCGCGGCCGCCGCTGATGCCGGCCAGCGACAGGGTGCGCATGGCGCCGGCGCTGATGGCGTTGACCCGGATGCCCTTGGGGCCGAGGTCGCGGGCGATGTAGCGGGTGGCCGCCTCGAGCGCGGCCTTGGCGACGCCCATGGTGTTGTAGTTGGGGATGACCCGCTCGGAGCCGAGGTAGGTCATGGTCACCATCGAACCGCCGGGCTTCATCATCTTGCTGGCGCGGTTGGCGGCGTCGACGAAGCTGAAGGCCGAGACATTCATGGCGGTGAGGAAGCCGTCGCGCGTGGTGTTCTCGACGAAGCTGCCCTTCATCTCTTCCTTTTTGGCGAAGGCGATCGAATGGACCAGGAAATCGAGCCCGCCAAATCGCTTCTCGACGTCGGCGAAGCAGGCGTCCATCGAGGCGTCGTCGGTCACCTCGCAGGGGATGAAGTCGGTGACGCCGATGGCTTCGCCGAGCGGGCGGACGCGCTTTTCCATGTCCGGCAGATAGGCGAAGGCCAGTTTCGCGCCCTGGGCGGCCAGTTGGCTGGCGATGCCGTAGGCGATGGAATTGTGGTTGGCGACCCCCATGACCAGCCCGGTCTTGCCGGCCATCAGGTCACCCTTGGGGAAGCTGTACTCTTCGGCCATGCGGCGTCTCCTCGAAGCTCTTTCAGGCCCGTTTATAGAGCCTTGGGCGGTTCGAACAGGGGCGCGATGGTGGCGATGGCCGCCTGCGCCTCGGCCATGTCGGGGGTTTCGTCCTCCGAGCCATAGCCCCACATCTCGCTTGCGCCGCCGTACTGGACGACGATGCCGTCGGCCCGGGGCAGGACGTTCACGTGCCGATAGTAGAGGCCGTAGCGGACCTCCGGCTGCGGGGCGAGCCAGGTGATCTGGCCGCGCACGGGGGTGATGGTCTCGTCCTTCCACAGGGCGCGGGCCCCGTAGCCGGTGCAGTTGACGACCACGGGCTGCTTGAGCCGTTGCAGGTCGGCCGGGGTGTTGAAGGTCATGGTTTCGATATGGCCGCCCTCGGTCAGGAAGTCCGTGGTCAGCAGATGGGCCAGCTCGGCGACGTTGAACTGCATCGAGGTCCCGTGGCGCACCCCGGCGACGCGGAACGGGGTCTGGGCCGGGTCGAGGGCGCGCCAGTCGGGGTCGATGCCGTCCGGATAGGGGTCGGGCTTCCAGAAGCGGATGTCGGGCCCGGCGGTCGGCCGCTCGGGGAAGGTCACTGGCGGGCCCCCGGCCTCCTTGGGATTGAACAGGGTGTAGCGGTCGGTCCAGGCCACCGGGTCGCCCTGCAGGCCAAGCAGGGTCTGCCAGGTGGCGTAGGAGCTGCGGGTCATGCCATCCCAGAAAGCGGGGAAGTTCGCATCGACCTTGTCGGCGTCGGCGACGCGGCTTTCGGGCGACCAGGTGCCCGTGGCGCGGGCCGAGCGGGTGTAGGGGGTGCGGTCCTTGGCGTAGATGGTCACGCGTGCGCCGGCCCGCACCAGGGTCAGGGCCGTGGTCAGGCCGATGGCCCCGCAGCCGATGACGGCGACGTCTTTCGCGCCGCCCTCCAGCGCCTTGGCGGCGGCGATCTGGGCCGAGCCCCAGGACAGGGACCAGCCGCTGCCCCCGTGGCCGTAATTGTGCACCACCCGCTTGCGGCCGACTTTCTCGACGTCGAGGCGCGGGCCGGCGGCGCGAAACGGACGCAGGCAGACGGTGACCTTGGTGATGCGGCCGGCGTCCATCTTCAGCGGGGCCAGCGGCGGGATGACGAAGCCCGGCTGGGCGAGGGCGCGCCCGGCGAGGCCGGCGGCGCCGAGGCCGAGGAGCAGGGTGCGGCGGTCTGGAGCTAGGCGCATGGCGGGAGGCTAGCGCGATATCGTGCCGGCTGGGGAGTGCAGAGTTGATGCAGGTCGATGGCGAGGAACCAGAAACGCAACTCTCCCCCCGCGGAGCGGGGGGAGAGTTTTAGACCCGCGCCATGATCAGGCAGCCGTTGGTGCCGCCGAAGCCGAAGCTGTTGCTCATCACCGTTTCGAGCGGCTTGTCCGAGCGCTTGGTCAGGATCGGCAGGTCGGCGAACTCGGGGTCGAGGTTTTCGATGTTGGCGCTCTCGGCCGCGAAGCCGTTGTTCAGCATCAGGATCGAATAGATGGCCTCCTGCGCGCCGGCGGCGCCCAGGCTGTGGCCGGTCAGGGACTTGGTCGAGCTGATCAGCGGGGCGTTGGCCCCGAAGACGTTGCGGACCGCGCCCATTTCCTTGCTGTCGCCGACCGGGGTCGAGGTGCCGTGCGGGTTGAGGTAGTCGATCTTGCGGCCGCCGGCGCTGTCGATGGCGAGCTTCATGCAGCGCTCGGCGCCCTCGCCCGAGGGGGCGACCATGTCGAAGCCGTCGCTGTTGGCGGCGTAGCCGACGATCTCGCCGTAGATCTTGGCGCCGCGGGACTTGGCGCGTTCGTACTCTTCGAGCACCAGCATGCCGGCCCCGCCGGCGATGACGAAGCCGTCTCGGTCGGTGTCGTAGGCGCGGCTGGCCTTGGTCGGGGTGTCGTTGAACTTGCTGGACATGGCGCCCATGGCGTCGAACAGGTTGGACAGGGTCCAGTCCTCTTCTTCCGTGCCGCCGGCGAAGATGATGTCCTGCTTGCCCATGGCGATCTGCTCGTAGGCCGAGCCGATGCAGTGGGTGGAGGTGGCGCAGGCCGAGCTGATCGAGAAGTTCAGGCCGCGGATCTTGAACCAGGTGGCGAGAACGGCCGAGGGGCCGCTGCTCATGGCTTTCGGCACCGCGAACGGGCCGATGCGCTTGGGACCCTTTTCGCGGGTCGTGGCGGCGGCCTCGACGATGACCTTGGTCGAGGGGCCGCCGGCCCCGACGATCAGGCCGGTGCGCTCGTTGGAGACCTCGGACTCTTCGAGGCCGCTGTCGGCGATGGCCTGGTCCATGGCGATGTGGGCGTAGGCGGTGCCCGACGACAGGAAGCGGGCGGCGCGGCGGTCGACCATCGACTCCCAGTCGATGTCCGGGATGGCCCGGACCTGGCAGCGGAAGCCGAGCTCGGCGTAGTCGGGGGCGAAGGTGACGCCGCTTTTGGCTTCCCGCAGCGAGGCGAGAACCTCGTTGGCGTTGTTTCCGATCGACGAAACGATACCGATGCCGGTGACGACGACACGCCGCATGGCGACTCCTTGCTGTTCCCGTTGAGCCCGCCGGACGTATGTCGTCCGGCCGGTCCACTCACCTTGTTTATCGGCGGGCTTTGCCGCCGTTCTTGTCGAACCCGTCAGACCATGGTCGCGGGGTCGAACAGACCGACGCGCAGGTCCTTGGCTTCATAGATAGGCTTGCCGTCGGCTTCCAGAACCCCGTCGCCGATGCCCATGATCAATTTCCGCATGATCACCCGCTTGAGGTTGATGCGGTAGACCACCTTCTTGACGTTCGGCGTCACCTGGCCCGAGAACTTGACCTCGCCGACGCCCAGGGCGCGGCCCTTGCCGGGCGCCCCCGACCAGCCGAGGAAGAAGCCGACCAGCTGCCACATGGCGTCGAGGCCGAGGCACCCCGGCATGACCGGGTCGCCGATGAAGTGGCATTTGAAGAACCAGAGGTCCGGATTGATATCCAGCTCGGCGACGATCTCGCCCTTGCCGTAGAGGCCGCCTTCGTTGGTGATCAGCTTGATGCGGTCCATCATCAGCATCGGCGGGGCCGGCAACTGGGCGTTGCCGTCGCCGAACATCTCACCCAGCCCACAGGCGATGAGGTCGTCGTAGTCGAAGGAAGACTTGCGGTCCTGGGTCATGAAGTTTCAATGCCGCCTGTCGGGCGGCGGTTCCTTGCAGCCTTGGTTTGGGGGCGGGGGGTAGCACGCTCCCCGGCCAGCCTCAACCTGCCGGAACTTTGACCCCCTTGCAGTCAGGGGCCGGTCCGCCGCCCCAGACCTCGCCCGACGGGGCCCAGCCCTCTTCGCCGCCGGCCCGCAGCTGGTTCCAGCCGTCCCTGTGCTTGAGCTGCACGGCCACGGCGCCGGAGCGCAGGTAGGCCACGACCTTGGCGCCGGCCTTGGGCTTGTCGAGCAGGGGCAGGTCGCCGGGCTTCGTGCGCATCACCGAGCTGCCGCCATCGACCATCTGGGCCTTGACCCAGGCCTCGTCGCCGTTGGGGGCGCGGACCTTGCGCCATTCACGGCTCTCGGCGACGACCATCAGCGGCATGTTGCGCACCCGCCAGACCCAGAGGATGCGGTGGTCCTCGCCGGGGCCTTTTCTGGCGTTCACCTCGCCCGACTTCAGCGACACGAAGCGCGGCACCGGAAACCCCGACCGCGTCTTGCACTTGGTCGCCTCGGCCTCGCCGCAGCCGGCCAGCAGGGCGGCGAGAGCGAAGAGGACGAGAAGGCGGGGCATTGGCGGGGCTCGAAGCGGAATCAGGCCCTAAACGGCTACAACATGGTGAAGGCTTCGTTGAGATGGCGACTTTGACGGCGGTGATCAAAGTTCGCTCATTTCGCCTCCGGGTACGCATTTGGGTTTCACTCGGGGCCCGCGCGCTTTATCTGTCGCGGGGACGCCCGTCCGGGCGCAGCCCCTTGCTCCAATCGACTGCGTCATGGCCGCCAAACGACTTAAAGTCATCGTCACCCGCAAGCTGCCCGATCCGGTGGAAACCCGGATGCGCGAGCTGTTCGACACCGAGCTCAATCTCGACGACAAGCCGATGGGCGGCGAACAGCTGCTGGACGCGCTCGGCCGGGCCGACGTGCTGGTGCCGACCATCACCGACCGCCTCGACTCCCGCCTGCTGTCGCGGGCCGGCGAGCGGATGAAGCTGATCGCCAACTTCGGCGCGGGCGTCGACAACATCGACGTCGCCACCGCCAACCAGCGCGGCATCATCGTCACCAACACCCCCGGCGTGCTGACCGAAGACACCGCCGACCTGACCATGGGCCTGATCATGGCCGCCAGCCGCCGGGTGGTCGAAGGCGCCAACGTCGTCCAGAACGGCGACTTTCAGGGCTGGTCGCCGACCTGGATGCTGGGCCGACGGATCTGGGGCAAGCGCCTGGGCATCATCGGCATGGGCCGCATCGGCCAGGCCCTGGCCCGGCGCGCGAAAGCCTTCGGCCTGTCGATCCATTATCATAACCGCAAGCCCGTCAGCCCCCGCGTCGCCGAGGAGCTGGAGGCCACCTACTGGGAGAGCCTCGACCAGATGCTGGCCCGGATGGACGTCATCTCGGTCAACTGTCCGCACACCCCGGCCACCTACCACCTGCTGTCGGCCCGGCGCCTCAAGCTGCTGCAGACCCACGCCATCGTCGTCAACACGGCGCGCGGCGAGGTGATCGACGAGGGGGCCCTGGCCAACATGCTGTCGCGCGGCGACATCGCCGGCGCCGGCCTCGACGTCTACGAGCACGAGCCGGCGATCAATCCCAAGCTCCTGAAGCTGCCCAATGTCGTGCTGCTGCCGCACATGGGCTCGGCCACCGTCGAGGGGCGGATCGACATGGGCGAGAAGGTCATCGTCAACATCAAGACCTTCATGGACGGCCACCGGCCGCCGGACCGCGTCATTCCTTCGATGCTTTAGGGGCATCCCCTCCCCTCCGCCCGCCCCGGCAGAGACATTTCGCGCCGCCTTTCGGGTCGCCGGGATGAGCGGGCTTGAATTGAGTCGCCTTGACGCGTGACAGCCCCGGCCGCAACCTTGCGGCAGTACTTGGGGAGCGTTTTCGAGGTGAAGCCCACACGTCGCCAGCTTGCGACCTGGATGGCCGGTGCGGGGTTCACCCTCCCGGCCCTGAGTCTCGACCAGGTGGCGGCCGCCGAGGCGCCGGTCGCGCCCGCCCCGGCCGCGACGCCGCCGACCCTCGACGAGCTTTACCAGCCGGCCGGCCTGCTCGACACCGCCCTGTCGCCGAACGGCAGTCGCCTGGCGTCGCTGCGGGTGCTGCGCGAGCAGGTGGCCAATCCCAAGACGGGCAAGGGGCTGGCCAAGACTGTCGAGAAGCGCACCGCCTATGTGGCGCTCTACACCACCGCCGACCTCGCCCGGCCGCCGGCTTTCGTGCGGGTCGGCGACTACGACGTCGAACAGGTCGAGTGGGCCAATGACGAGCGGCTGCTGATCTGGGTGCGGATGAGCAAGGACGCCGACGGCCGGCAGTTCGGCATCCAGCTGGGGGCCTATTTCTTCCCCTTCCCGATCCGGCGGGTGATCTCGGTCGGGGCCGACGGCTCCAACCCGGCGGTGCTGTTCGGCAACCAGCCCAAGGCCGTGAAGCGCGACTTCGACCTCGGCAACGTCGTCGACCGGCTGCCGAAGGAAGAGCACATCGTGCTCATGCAGAAATGGGAGTCGTCGAAGGACCGCTACGGCCTCTACCGGGTCGATGTGCGGAGCGGCGAGGCGACCCTGGTCGAGCTCGGCGAGAAGGCCACCGACGGCTGGTACGTGCAGGACGGCCGGGCGGTGCTGCGCTTCGATTCCAACTACCGCGGCACCACCTTCAGCGTTTTCGGCCGGGCCCCGGGCCAGAACGACTGGGCCCTGATCCGCAAGACCCGCCGCAACGAGATGAAGCGCTACGCCGACCTCGACGTGGTCGGGGTGACCGCGCAGCCGGGCGTGGTGCTGATCAGCCACCGCGACGACAAGGAAGAGTTCGCGGCGATCAAGGAATTCGACATCAGGAGCCTGGCCATGGGCCGGACGCTGAAGTCCGTCGAGGGGGCCGACATCACCGGCGTGGTCATGGACGAGGCCGAGACCCTGGTGGCCGTCGAGTTCAAGCGCGACCGCCAGGACTATCTGTTCGACGATGCCGGCCTGACCAAACACTACCGGGCGCTGAACAGGTTCTACCAGGGCGAGGCCAACGTCACCCTCTACGACGTCAGCCTCGACCACAGGCATGTGATCTTCCTGGTCACCGGGCCCCGGCAGCCGGGGCAGTTCGTCTACTACAACCTCAGCACCCAGCACCTGGACGTGCTCGGCGACCAGTATGAGCACCTGACCCCCGGCCGGCTGGCGCGGATGGAGACGCTTCAGGTCACCACCCGCGACGGGGCGCAGATCGCCGCCTACCTGTCCCATCCCATCGGTGAAGCGAAGAACCGCCCCATGGTGGTCGTGCCGCACGGCGGACCGGAGGTGCGCGACCACTACGACTGGGACCGCTGGACCCAGGCCCTGTGCGCCAAAGGCTGGATGGTGCTGCAGCCGCAGTTCCGCGGCTCGGGCGGCTATGGCAAGAGCTTCGGCGACGCCGGCCGCAAGCACTGGGGCGACCGCATGCAGGAGGACGTCGAGGACGCCGTCGCCCAGGTGGTGGCTACGGGTGCGGCCGACCCCAGGCGGCTGGCCCTGATGGGCGCCTCCTACGGCGGCTATGCGGCGATGATGGGGGTGGTGCGCCGGCCGACCCTCTACCAATGCGCCGTGGCGATCAGCGGCGACTTCGACCTGGTCGACAGCCTGGCCTTCTCGCGCAAGGAAGACGGGGCCGACAGCGACACCTACGCCTACTGGGTGGCCAGCATGGGCGACCCGAAGAAGGACGCCGCCCTGCTGAAGGCCCATTCGCCGCGCCAGCGGGTCGAGGAGATCGTCGTGCCGGTGATGATGGTGGCGGGGACCGAGGACACCATCGTCTCGCCGCAGCAGTCGCGCGACATGGCCAAGGCCCTGAAGAAGGCCGGCAAGACCTACGAACATTTCGAACTGAACGGCGAGGGCCACACCGGCTGGTCGAGCGACAACGAGAAGAAGGTGCTGACCGAAGCCATCCGGTTCATCGCCAAGGCCGTCGGATGAGTTGATTTTTTGGGGGCCTCCGGCCATGGCCGGGGTCTCAGTTGGGGGATTTCAAAGTGTTGTCGTTATCGCGTCGCCGTCTGATGGCGGCCGGCCTGCTGGCCGCGCCCGCCGCTGTTTCGGCGAAGGCTGTTTTTGCGCAGCCTGCTCCGTCAGCCACGCCGCCCGGCTTTGAAGAGCTGCTGCGGCCCCCGGTCCTGGTCGGCGCCTCGCTGTCGCCGGACGGCTCGCGGCTGGCCATCCTGCGCGAGCGCTGGACAGGCGGCAAACGCAGCGCCCTGATCCACATCCTGCCGGCCGACAATCCCAAGGCCCCGCCCTATGAGATCGTCATCGGCGACAACGACGTCACCGGCATCGACTGGGCCAACGAAAACCGGCTGATGGTGGTCCTGCAGTTCGACAAGACGCCGGACGGCAAGCCGACCGGCATCATGCGCTACAACAAGATCTGGCCGGTGCCGGTGACCCGGCTGATGTTCATCGGCGCCGACGGCTCCAAGCCGACCCTGGCCTTCATCGCCGACACCGCCGCCACCGACAAGGTGTTCAACCTGGCCATCGTCGTCGACCGGCTGGAGCGCCATCCCGACGAAATCCTGATGCAGCGCTGGGATACGGTGCAGAACCGCCCCGGCCTATTCCGGGTCAACGTCAACACCGGCCTGTCGAGCCCGGTCGAGTTCGGCGAGCGGGCGACCGACTGGTTCGTCGCCCAGGACGGCATGGCCGTGCTGCGCTACGACAGCAACGTCCGGCAGACCGTCTTCACCATGTACGCTCGCGCCCCGGGCGAGGAAAAATGGAAGCTGGTCCGCAAGCTGCGCCGCAATGAGCGGGGGAAACTGGACTCGCTGAACATCGTCGGGGTCACCAACGAACCCGGCGTCCTGCTGGTCGCCGAGCGCGGCGAGGGCGAGCAGTACACGACCGTCCGCAAATACGACCTGCGGACGCTGAAGGTCGGCGAGGTGGTGGTGGCCGGATCCGAGGGCAAGGAGTTGGAGAACCTCTTCATGGACTCCACAAACCGGATCATCGCCGCCAGCTACACCGAAGACCGGGTCAACTACAGTTTTCAGATTCCGGGACTGGCGGGGCACTACAAGGGTCTCAACAGCTATTTCGGCAACGACTGCAACCTGGTGCTGCACCAGGTCGACCGGACGGCGAACCGCTTCCTGATCCATGTTTCCGGCCCGCGTCATGCCGGCGGCTTCGTCCTCTATGACGTCAAGGCCAAGCACCTGGAAGAACTGGGCGACGCTCAGCCCTGGTTGACCGGCGACAGGCTGGCGCCGATGGAGACGCTGAAGATCAAGACCCGCGACGGAGAGGAAATCGGCGCCTACCTGACCCGGCCGCTGGGCGAGGTGAAGGGCCGGCCGATGGTGGTCGTGCCGCATGGTGGGCCCGAGTCGCGCGACAGCCGCGCCTACAATCCCGAGGTCCAGGCGCTGGCGGCTCGGGGCTGGCTGGTGTTGCAGCCCAACTTCCGGGGCTCTGGCGGTCTGGGCCAGGCCTTCGCCGACGCCGGCCGCAAGCGTTGGGGTGACCGCATGCAGGAGGACGTGGAGGACGCGGTGGCCCATGTGATGGCCGCCGGCTGGGCCGATCCGAAGAAAATCGCCATCTTCGGCGGCAGCTACGGCGGTTATGCCGCCCTGATGGGGGCGGTGCGCAAGCCCCAGCTATACCGTTGCGCGGTGGCCTTCGCCGCGCCGTCCGACCTGCTGAAGATGTTGGACTATGAGGCCAAGGAGGGGACGGATTCGCCCGGCTACCTCTATTGTCTCAGAACCATCGGCGACCCGGCCACCGACGGGGCCATGCTGCGGGCCGCCTCGCCGGCCCTGCACGCCGACGCCATCGACATCCCGGTGCTGGTCATCCACGGCGACGAGGATTTCACCGTGCCGGTCGAGCAGGGGCGGCTGATGGACAAGGCCCTGACCAAGGCCGGCAAGACCCACGAGTACATGGAGATTGAAGGGGCCGGCCACGGCGGCTGGGAACTGGACGTCGAGCGCAAATACCTGACCCGCGTGCTCGACTTCATCGCCAGGGCCTTCGCCTAGAGCGCCGCGGACCGGAGGGGGAAGAGATGGCAAGAGTGACGCGCCGTCGCCTGCTGGCGACCGGGGCCCTGGCCGGTCCCCTGGCCTTGGCGGCGGGCCCCGTGCTGGCCCAGGCGACGCCGCCGAGCCTCGATGAGTTGCTGGGCCGGCCGACGCTGACCGACACCAGCCTGTCGCCCGATGGCCGGCTGATCGCCCTGGCCCGGGAAACCCGTCAGGCCCGGGCAAAAGAAAAAGACAAGGAGGCTCCCCGCCAGGCCTATCTGATGATTCAGGAGGCCTTCAGCGAGACGCCGCCCAGACGTATCGATGTCGGCGACTGCCAGATCGACGCCGTCCAATGGGCCAACAACGACCGGCTGCTGATCTGGGTGCGGCTGGACCGCATCGACGGCAAGCCGGTGGGGTTCCGCAACGGGGCCGGCTTCACGCCGATCCCCCGCCGGCGCGTGCTGGCCATCGACGCCGATGGCGGCAACCTCAAGGTTCTGATGGAGAACCAGAGCAAGCTGATGCGGCGGGTGTTCGACGGCGCACAGATCGTCGACCTGATCGCCTCGGACGACCGCCAGGTGCTGATGCAGCTCTACGACTGGGTGAAGGACGAGCTCACCCTGTTCCGGGTCGATGTCTACAGCGGCGCGGCCGAACCGGTGGAAAGCGGCGGCCGCTACACCACCGGCTGGTGGTCCCAGGACGGCGTCGCCATCCTGCGCTTCAGCCGCAACCGGCTGGGCACGGTGCGGATCATCGAGGGGCGGGCGCCGGGTACGAAGGTCTGGAAGACCGTTCGCCGCCAGAGGGTCGGCGAGGCCCTCGACGCCGACTTCGAGGTGCTGGCCACCAGCACCGAGCCCGGTGTGGTCCTGGTGTCGTCGAACGAGGGCAAGCCGACCAAGGTGCTGCGGACCTTCGACCTCAAGACCCTGACCTACGGGCCGGTGATCGCCGAACAGCCGGACCGCGACATCAGCGGCGTCTTCATCGACAAGGACAGGAACTACCTGGGCGCCGCCTATGTCGACGACCGGCGGGCCTACAGCTTCCCGGACCCGGCGCTCGGGCCCCACTTCAAGGCCCTGAACAAGATCCTCGGGCCGGAGCGCAGTGTCGTGCTGGCCGACGTGGACACGGCCCGCAACCGGTTCCTTGTCTTTGCATCGGGCTCGCGCGATCCCGGCTCCTGGTATGCCTACGACCGCGCCGCCGCCAATCTGAAGGCGCTTGGCGCGGCCCGGCCCTGGCTGACCGAGTCCCGCCTGCCGCGTTGCGAGGTGCTGAGGGTCAAGACCCGCGACGGGGCCGAGATCACCGCCTACCTGACCGTGCCGCTGGCGACGGGACCGCGGCCGTTGGTGATCATGCCGCACGGCGGGCCGGAGTCGCGCGATCAGCTGGGCTGGGATCTGTTCGCCCAGGCCTTCGCGGCCGAAGGCTGGCTGGTGCTGCAGCCCAACTTCCGGGGCTCGGGCGGCTATGGCCGGGCCTTCGCCGAGGCCGGTCATCGCCACTGGGGCGACCGCATGCAGGAGGACGTCGAAGACGCCCGCGACCTGGTGCTGGCCAGCGGCCGGGCCGACCGGTCCAGGGTGGCCATCTGCGGCGCCTCCTACGGCGGCTATGCCGCCCTCATGGGGGCGGTGCGCAACCCGGCCCTGTACCGCAGCGCCGTGTCGATCGCCGGGGTCACCGACCTGGCCGAAATGCTCGCCTACGAGGCCCTCGATGACGGCAAGGATTCGCCCAACTACGAATACTGGGTCAGGTCGATGGGCGATCCGGGCTCCGACGCCGCCCCGCTGCGGGCCGCCTCGCCGCGCCGGCGGGCGGCCGAGATCGCCGCCCCCGTGCTGCTGCTGCACGGCGCTGACGACACCAATGTGCCGGCCAGCCAGTCGCGGATCATGGCGGAGGCCCTGAAAGCGGCCGGCAAGACCCATGAGATGCAGATCTTCAAGGACGAGGGCCACGGCGGCTGGGAGCCGGAAACCCTCGAGACCATGCTGACCCGCTCGATCGCCTTCATGAAAGCCAGCTTCGCATGACCTTGAACCGCCGCGCCCTGCTGGCCGCCGGCCTGGCCGCGCCGTTTGTCCCGGCCTTGGCGCGGGCCGCCTCCGGCCCGCCCAGCCTCTACGAGATCCTCAAGGAGCCGGAGATCCTCGACGCCGCCCTGTCGCCGTCGGGCGGCGACATCGCCGTGCTCGCCGAGCGTATCGAGGGCTCATCCCGCACCACCTACCTGAGCCTGCTCAATGGCGCCGATCCGGCCGGGGCCCAGCGGCGCCTCGACCTCGGCGACGTCGATATCGAACGGATCGCCTTCGCCAAGAACGACCGCCTGCTCGTCTGGGTGAAGAAGGAGGTCAAGATCATGGTCAGCGGACCGGCCGGGCGCGGCGACGGTTCGGTGATCGTCCGCCGGGTGGTGTCGATCTCGCTGGACGGCAAGGTGACGACGCCGCTGCTCAGCGACGACAAGCGCGCCTTCAAGGGCAATCCCTACCTCGGCGCGGTGGTCGACTTCATGCCGGCCGACCCCAAACGCGTCCTGATGAAGGTGCCCGACTTCAATCGCGGGGCCTGGGCCCTCTATCACGTCGACGTCTATTCGGGGGCCTCGGAGCGGGTCGAGCTGGGCGGCGACGCCACCTTCGACTGGTTCAGCCAGGATGGCGTTCCGGTGCTGCGCTACGACAGCAACGCCCGCGGCACGGCGGTGTCGATCTTCGGCCGCGCCCCGGGCGAGACGGCCTGGAGCCTGTTGCGCAATGTGCGGCGCGACGAGCAGGGGCGGCTGGACGGCTTCCAGCCGGTGGCGGTCGGGGCGGCCCCGGGGGTGATCCTGGTCGCGGCCCGCCTGGAGGGCGAGGCGACGACGGCGGTGCGGCCCTTCGACCTGAAGACCCGCCAGTTCGGGGCCGAGACCGTACGCCGCGCCCAGCACGACGTCGAACGGGCGGTGACCGACCAGGGCGGGCGGATGATCGCCGCCGCCTATATCGACGACCGGCTGACCTATGAGTTCGTCGAACCGGGCCTGAAGACCCACCACAAGGCGGTCGACGGCTTCCTCGACAAGCAGTGCAACGTCGAGCTCCGGACCATCGACACCGCCCGCAACCGCATGCTGTTCCGCGCCGACGGGCCGCGCGAACCGGGGGCCTGGTTCTTCTACGACAAGGCGGCCCAGAAGCTGGAGCCGCTCGGCGCCGAACGGCCGTGGCTGACGGCCGACCGCCTGGCGCCGATGGAGGTGCTGAAGGTCGCGGCCCGTGACGGCCAGGCGCTGACCGCCTATCTCACGGTCCCTCTGGCGGCGGGACCGAGACCCCTGGTGGTGATGCCGCACGGCGGGCCCGAGGCGCGCGACCACTATGCCTGGGACGACTGGGCCCAGGCCCTGGCGGCGAAGGGCTGGATGGTGCTGCAGCCCAACTTCCGCGGCTCGCAAGGCTACGGCCGGGCCTTCATGGAGGCCGGGCGCCGGCATTGGGGCGACCTGATGCAGCAGGATGTCGAGGACTGCCTGGCCGCCGTGCTGGCCACGGGCCGGATCGACAAGGGCCGGGTGGCGATCATGGGCGCTTCCTATGGCGGGTATGCCGCCCTGATGGGGGCGGTGAGGACGCCTGCCGCCTATCGCGGCGTGGTCTCCATCGCCGGCGACGCCGACCTGCCGGCCAGCCTGGCCTGGACCCGCGAGCAGGAGGGCGAGGGCTCGCCGGCCTATGCCTACTGGAAGCTGGCGATGGGCGACCCGGCCGGCGACGGGGCCCTGCTGGCCGCCGCCTCGCCGGCCCGCCGGGCGGGCGAGATCGCGGCCCCGGTGCTGCTGATCCACGGCGACAAGGACGATATCGTCGATCCCCGGCAGTCGAAGATCATGCGCGATGCGCTGAAGGCCGCGAAGCGAAACGTCGACTACCTGGAGGTCAAGGATATGGGGCACCGGGACTGGACGCCGCAGCAGTCGATGACGGTGCTGAGCAAGGCCATCGGATTTCTCGAGGGGGTGTTGAAGTGAAGACGTTCGCCGGCCTTCTGGTCGTTGTATTGACCGTGATGGCCGCGCCCTGGGCCGCTTCGGCCCAGACGCCGGCTCCGGCCGCCGCGCCGGCGGCGCCGACCGGGCCGCTCAGCCCCAGCGAGCTGTTCGCCGACCGCCGGCTGATGGCCGAGGTCTCGCCGTCCGGCCGCTACCTGGCCCTGGCCCAGCGGGTCGTCAGCAAGGACCGGCTGGTCGTCATCGACCTGCAGACCCGCAGCCGCACCGAGGTTTTCAACGACCCGCGCTTCGACCTCGCCACCATTCACGAGATCATCTGGAAGGGCGACGACCGGCTGGTGTTCGTGCAGTCGGCCTTCAGCCCCAAGCGCGCCAAGGACGGCGATCTGGTCATCAAGCGCGAGAAGTTCGGCAACATGAGTACGGTGGCCGAGGGCGAATTCCGCTTCCTCTATTCCATTGCCCGGACGGGCGGCGAGCCGACCAAGCTGCCGGCCCCGATCAAGGGTGAGCTGGGGCCGGCCGACGCGGTCAAGCTGCGCGGCAACAGCTTCCATGTCATCAACGGCCTGCCCAACGACGACCGCCATCTGCTGGTCGTGCGCGGCTCCTACTGGGGCGGCGGCTACTGGCCCTACCGTGACTGGCTGGACCTGCTGAAGCTGGACGTGGTCACCGGCGCTCTGGAGGTGGTCGAAAAGGGCGGGGCCGGCACCCGCAACTGGGAGATCGACGAGCGCGACGGTCACGCCATCCTGCGCTTCGACGCCAACGGCCAGCGCGGCGGCTGGCGGGTGAT
Organism: Caulobacter sp.; assembly: GCA_028291265.1. GTDB lineage: Bacteria > Pseudomonadota > Alphaproteobacteria > Caulobacterales > Caulobacteraceae > Caulobacter. The sequence continues at coordinate 33,950 of JAQGIK010000154.1, forward strand.
GGCGCGGCAGGCGGCCGGCGGCGACTGGGGACTGCTGTTCACCATCCGCGAGCGCGACATGGAGGTCATGCCCGAACTGGAGATCCTTGGATCGACCGATAAGCCGGGATCGGTCTATGTCGCCGTCGACGCCAAGGACCGCACCCTTGGCGACACCCGCGAGCTGCGCCGCTTCGACTTCGTCACCAAGGCCATGGGCGAGCGGGTCTGGGCCCATCCGAAGTACGACCTGTCGGGCATCGTCCGTAACGACGACGGCACGGTGGCGGCGGTCTGCTACTGGGCCGAGGTCTATCGCTGTGACTATCTCGATCCGACCCGGGCCAAGGAAATGGCGGCGGTCGACCGCTTCTTCGAGGGCGAGCGCAGCGTGCGGCCGGTCTCGCAGTCGCGCGACGGAACCGTCCAGGTGCTGGCGGTCAGCGGGCCCGACGAGCCGGGCTCGCTCTACCTCTTCGACCGCAAGGCCGGGACAGTGAACCTGCTGGGCGCCCAGTGGCCGAAGCTGGCCCCCGACCGGCTGGGCGTGGTCAAGACCTGGCGCTGGACGGCGAAGGACGGCGCGGATGTCGGCGGCTATCTGACCACCCCGCCGCCGCTGCTGAAAACTTCCGGGCCGCTGCCATTGATCGTCCTGCCGCACGGCGGGCCAGAGGCGCGCGATTATTTCGACTTCGACCGCCTGGCCCAGGGCTTCGCGGCCCGTGGCTACCTGGTCTTCCAGCCCAACTTCCGCGGCTCGGGCGGCTTTGGGGCCAGATTCGCCGAGCAGGGCTACGGCCAGTGGGGCCTGCGCATGCAGGACGACGTCGTCGACGGCGTCGAGGCGCTGATCAAATCGGGCCAGGTCGATCCGGCCCGCATCTGCATCGTCGGCGCCTCCTACGGCGGCTATGTCGCCCTGCAGGGCGGCGCCAGGCGGCCTGACCTGTTCAAATGCGTCGTCTCGCGGGCCGGTCTGTCGGACCTGGCGCGCAGCCAGAAGTGGGAGGGGGAGACCTTCGAGACCGACTCGCCGCGCTACAAATACTGGCTGAAATCGGTCGGCGATCCCAAGGTCGACGCCGCCAAGCTGGCCGCCGCCTCGCCGGTGACCTATGCCGCCAGCTACCAGCCGCCGGTCTTGCTGATGCACGGCGCCAATGACTGGAACGTGCCCATCGAGCAGTCGCAGATCATGGAAAAGGCGCTCAAGAAGGCCGGCAAGACGGTCACCCTGTCCGAATACCCCGGCGGCCACAGCGGCTGGGGCGAGGTTCAGGAGGCCAAGGCGCTGACCGAGATGCTGGTCTTCGTCGACAAGTACATCGGGCAGAAGAAATAGGGGGCCCGAAGAAATAGCCGTCAGGGCTTGGCGGCGACCCTGACCTTCGCCCTGTGCCAGGCGTCGAGGTCGGCGGCCGAGCGGTCGGCGACCTGTTCCATGGGGATGTGGCCGACTTTCGGATAGATGATCAGCGTCGAGCCGGGGATGGCGGCGGCGAACTTGCGGCCGGCGTCGGCGCTGATCAGCAGGTCGTTGTCGCCGTGCAGGACCAGGGTCGGGACCTTGATCGTCGCCAGCTGCCCCGGATCGGCGAAGCGCTGGCCCGACGGGTCGCTCATCATGCCGAGGATGATGTCCTTATGGCCGGGGGCGCGGGCCAGCTCGACATAGCGGGCGATCATGGCGTCGGTGGCCAGCTCGGGTTGCGGTTCGAAGGCCGAGCGCAGGCCCTGGCCGGTGATGCGGGTGGTGTCGAGGTCGCCGAGCAGGAAGCGGCCGACCGGATTACGCAGGATCTTGAAGGCGATGGGCGAACCCTTCTGGGCCTTCTCCGGGAAGCCGCCGGAATCGACCAGCACCAGGCCCTCGAGGCGGTCCGGGTGCTTCAGCGCATACTGCCAGGCGACGCCGCCGCCCATGGAGTTGCCGGCCAGGGTGAAGCGACCGAGCTTGAGGTGGTCGGCGACGCCCTCGACGGTGTCGTCGAAGGCGGTGGGGGTCAGCAGATAGCCCTCAGGCGCGCGGGTCAGGCCGAACCCGGGCAGGTCGAGGCTGACGATCCGGTAGTCCTTGCCCAGCCGCTGGACCCAGGGCTCCCAGGTCTCGAGATTGGCCGCGAAGCCATGGACGAGGACCAGCACCGGGCCGTCCGGATTGCCCTGGTCGCGGTAGTGGGCGCGGATGCCGCCCGGCAGGTCGACCCACTGGCTTTTCGGGTTGGCGTACCTGGCCTCGAGGGTGGCCCAGGGGATTTCGCCGCGGCGAAGGCTGAGCCAGCCGACGATGCCGACGATCAGGACCAGGGCGACGAGGCCCAGCAGGATCTTGCCCAGCAGCTTCATGACGCCCTCCCCGAGCGGTATTTGAAGGGAGGGTATGCCCGTCGGCGCGCTTGGGCCAGTGCGTGCTTCGACACGCGGCCTGAGGCCGCTGCTCAGCATGACTATTTTTTGTAAGCGTCACCTAGGTTAGTCATCCTGAGCAGGCCGCGTAGTGGGCGTGTCGAAGGACGCACCTCAGGCGATCGTGCAGGCGTCCTCGAAGCTGAGGCGCGGGCTGCGGGGGAAGAGGTCCTTTTCGGTGCCGTGGCCGATGGAGCAGATGAAGTTCGACTTCACGGTCCCGCCGGGGAAGAACAGTTCATCGACCTTGTCATTCGAGAAGCCGCTCATCGGGCCGCAGTCGAGGCCCAGCGACCGGGCGGCGACGATCAGATAGGCGCCCTGCAGCGTCCCGTTGCGGAAAGCGGTGCGTTCGGCGATCTCGGAGCCCTTGGGAAACCAGTCCTTGGCGCCGGGGTTGTGCGGGAACAGCTGCGGCAGCCGGTCCATGAATTCAAGGTCGTAGCCGACGATCACCGTGCAGGGGGCCTGGCGGATCTTCGGGGCGTTCTGGGCCGAGGCCGTGGAGGCCAGCTTTTCCCTGGCCTCGTCGCTGGTCACGAAGACGAAGCGGGCCGGGCTGGCGTTGGCGCTGGTCGGGCCCATGCGGGCCAGGTCGTAGACGGCCCGGATCAGGGTTTCGGCCAGGGGCGCGGTTTCCCAGCCGTTGCGGGTGCGGGCCTCGCGGAAGATCTGGTCGAGGCAGGCGTCGGGCAGCGGCGCGGACATGGCAGGCTCCATCGGTAACGGGTGCGGTGGCTATAGCCGCCGGATAACGCCCTACCTAGAGGGTCTGCTCCACCCGCATCACCTCGGGCACATAGTGGCGCAGCATGTTCTCGACGCCGGCCTTGAGGGTGGCGGCCGAGGAGGGGCAGCCCGAACAGGCGCCGCGCATGTGCAGGTAGACGGTGCCGCTCTCGACGTCGAAGCGGTTGAAGACGATGTCGCCGCCGTCCTGGGCCACGGCCGGGCGCACCCGGGTGTCGAGCAGGTCCTTGATCTCGGCGACGATCTGCAGCGTGTCCTCGTCGTAGACGGTGTCGTCCTCGGCGTCGTCGCTGCCCTCGGCGAGCACCGCCTTGCCGGAGGTGTAGTGGTCCATGATGGCGGCCAGGATCGGCGCCTTCAGATGGGCCCACTCGATGTCGGGATTGCGGGTCACCGTAAGAAAGTCGGGACCGAGGAAGACTCGGGTCACGTCGCCCAGCGCAAACAGCGAGGTGGCCAGCGGCGAGACGATGGCCTCTTCCGGCGAGGCGATCTCGCGGCTGCCGGCCCCGAGGACCTCGCGGCCGGGCAGGAACTTGATGACGTCCGGGTTGGGCGTGGCTTCGGTCTGGATGAACATCGGGCGGTCCTCGTAGCTCCCGACAGATGGCCCCTGAGGCCGTCCGGGGCAAGCCCAGCTTCACAAACCGCCGTTTCCGTGGCCCAATGTGAACAACGACAAGATAAGGGAGGATGCGATGGCCGACGGCGCCTTCGACAGGCTGGACGCAGTGCGCGCCCAGGTCTGGGCCATGCCTCTTGCCGCGCTCAATCCCGGCGACCCGGCCCGCTTCCGGGACGACAGCTTCTGGCCAGTGTTCGAACGCCTGCGCCAGGAGGATCCGGTCCACTACACGCCCGACAGCGAGTGGGGCGCCTACTGGTCGATCACCAAATTCGACGACATCGTCGCGGTCGACACCAACCACCAGGCCTTCTCCAGCGACGCCTTCCGGGGCGGCATCACCATCCGCGACCCAAAGCCCGACTTCGTGCTGCCGAACTTCATCGCCATGGACCCGCCCAAGCACGATGTGCAGCGCAAGACCGTCAGCCCGGTGGTCAGCCCCGCCAACCTGATGCTGCTGGAGCCGGTGATCCGCGAGCGGGCCGGAAAGCTGCTCGACAGCCTGCCGATCGGTGAGGAATTCGACTGGGTCGACAAGATCAGCATCGAGCTGACCACCCAGATGCTGGCCACCCTGTTCGACTTCCCCTGGGAGGACCGCCGCAAGCTGACCCGCTGGTCGGACGTCGCCACCGCCCTGCCCGGCAACGGCATCGTCGAGAGCGAGGAGGCGCGCCGGGTCGAGCTGCGCGAGTGCCTCGACTACTTCACCCGGCTGTGGAACGAGCGGGTCAATGCGCCGCCGCGTGACGACCTGATCTCGATGCTCGCCCACGGCGAAAGCACGAAAAACATGGAGCCGATGGAATACCTCGGCAACCTCATCCTGCTCATCGTCGGCGGCAACGACACCACCCGCAACTCGATCACCGGCGGCCTGCTGGCCCTCAACCAGAACCCGGCCGAGTACGACAAGCTGCGCGCCGATCCGGCCCTGATCCCGTCGATGGTCTCGGAAATCATCCGCTGGCAGACGCCGCTGGCCCATATGCGCCGGACCTGCGTCCAGGACACCGTGGTCGGCGGCAAGACCATCAAGGCCGGCGACAAGGTGGTCATGTGGTACGTCTCCGGCAACCGCGACGAGACGGTCATCGACAATCCGAACGCCTTCATCATCGACCGGATTCGGCCGCGCCATCACCTGTCCTTCGGCTTCGGCATCCACCGCTGCGTCGGCAATCGCCTGGCCGAGATGCAGCTCCGCATCGTCTGGGAGGAGGTGCTCAAACGCTTCCCCCGCATCGATGTCGTCGGCGAACCGACCCGCGTCTTTTCCAGCTTCGTGAAGGGCTACGACACCCTTCCCGTCGTCATCCCCGCCCGCGCCTAAAGGAGGCCGCCATGGCTGACGGAAACTTCGACAAACGGGCCGCAGATCGCGCCGCGGCCCTTTCCACCCCGCTGGAATTGCTCAATCCGGGCGAGCCGGAGCGGTTCGAGAACGACAGCTTCTGGCCGGTGTTCGAACGGCTGCGCCGGGAAGACCCGGTCCACTACACCCCCGAGAGCGAATGGGGGCCCTACTGGTCGGTGACGAAGTTCGACGACATCGTCGCGGTTGACACCAACCACCAGAACTTCAGCTCCGACGCCCACCTCGGCGGCATCACCCTGGCCGACTTCAACCCCGATTTCATGCTGCCGATGTTCATCGCCATGGATCAGCCCAAACATGACGTGCAGCGCAAGACCGTCAGCCCCTCGGTCAGCCCGCAGCGGCTGATGGAGCTGGAGCCGGTCATTCGGGAGCGCGTCTGCAAACTGCTCGACGAGCTGCCGGTCGGCGAAGAGTTCGACTGGGTCGACAAGATCAGCATCGAACTGACCACCCAGATGCTGGCCACCCTGTTCGACTTCCCCTGGGAGGACCGCCGCAAGCTGACCCGCTGGTCGGACGTGGCCACCGCCATCCCGGGCAAGGGCGTCGTCGAGACCGAGGAGGAGGGGCAGATGGAACTGCTCGGCTGCCTCGAATACTTCACCCGGCTGTGGAACGAGCGGATCAACGCCCCGCCGCAGCCGGACCTGATCTCCATGCTCTGCCATGGCGAGAGCACGAAAAACATGGAGCCCATGGAGTACCTGGGCAACATCATCCTGCTGATCGTCGGCGGCAACGACACCACCCGCAACTCGATCACGGGCGGCCTGCTGGCCCTCAATCAGAACCCGGCCGAATACGACAAGCTGTGGGCCAATCCGGCCCTGATCCCCAGCATGGTCTCGGAGATCATCCGCTGGCAGACGCCGCTGGCCCACATGCGCCGCACCTGCGTCGCCGACACCGAGGTCGGCGGCAAGCTGATCAAGAAGGGCGAGAAGGTGGTCATGTGGTACGTCTCGGGCAACCGCGACGAGACGGTGATCGACAATCCCGACGCCTTCATCATCGACCGCGAGCGGCCGCGCCATCACCTCAGCTTCGGGTTCGGCATCCACCGCTGCGTCGGCAACCGGCTGGCCGAACTGCAGCTGCGCATCGTCTGGGAAGAGGTGCTCAGGCGCTTCCCGCGCATCGACGTGGTCGGCGAGCCCCGCCGGGTGCATTCCAGCTTCGTGAAGGGCTATGAGAGCCTGCCGGTGATCATCCCGGCCCGCGCTTAAAGCTCGCCGCGCAGCCTGTTGTGGATGGCGGTGGCGGCGATGGCCGCCTCGCCCTCGGCGGTGCTGATCTGGTTGAGGCCGCGCACCAGGTCGCCGGCGGCGAACAGGCCGGGGACGCTGGTCTGCTGGTGGTCATCGACGATCAGGCGCTTCTGCTCGTCCAGCCGGGCTCCGGCCTGCACGGCCAGGTCCGAGCGGGCGACGCAGCCGAGCGCCGCATAGAGGGCGTCGAAGCGGGCGGTGTGGTCTGGCCCGAAACAGAGGGCGGTCAGGCTTTCGTTCTCCAGCACCACGCTCTGGCAGGGCGTTTCGATCAGGGTGACGCCGGCCTTGGCCAGCTTGCCGCGTGATGTGGCTGAAAGGGCCTTCGCCGGCCCGACGTGGATCAGGCTGACCCGGTCTGTCCAGTTCAGCAGGAACAGCGCTTCACGCGCCCCCAGGTCGCCGTCGCCGATGACCCCGACCGCCTGGCCGGACACCTCGTAGCCGTCGCAGATCGGGCAGATGCGGATCAGGGCCTTGCGTACGGCCTGTTCGACGCCGGGCAGTGGCGGCTCGTTGTCCTTGACCCCGCAGGCCAGCAGGACGTTGGCGGCGGTCAGGGCCTTGCCGCCGACGGTGACCTCGAAGCCGCCCTCGACCGGCTTCACCGCCTCGACCGTCCCCTCGCGGATGTCGGGGCCATAGCGCTCGGCCTGGGCGCGGATGCGGGCCAGCAGGTCCGTCCCCTTGATGCCGTCCGGCCAGCCGGGGTGGTTGTGGGTGATGGGAATCCAGGCGGCGCGGCTCTCCCCCGCATCGATGACGGCGAAGCGCCGCTTGAAGCGGCCAAGGTAGATGGCGGCGGTCAGTCCGGCCGGGCCGGCGCCGACGATGAGGGCGTCGAGATCTGGGGTCGTGGGTTTGCGGGTCATGCCCTGCGCCAACGCGCCATTTCGTCCTGAAGTTTCGACCGCTGACCTCAAAGCCCTATCCAAAATCTGTCATCCTTCGGGCCCGCGAAGCGGGAACCGGAGGATCCATGGCAGGTGAGGAACCGCCTGGAGCCGGCAAGCCGTCATCGACGACCGCACGTCATCACAGACGCATGCGCCTGGCGGACGAATGGGTCCTCCGGATCGGCTACGCCGACCGAAGCAACTGTGTGACGCCCCGTCAAGCAACGAAGGGCTTTTGGTCTCGGACAGCGGCGTTGAGGGCGATCAGGAGATGCCTGGCGATGGCGACGATAGCGAGCTTTGGAGGCTTGCCGGC
>JAQGIK010000155.1 GCA_028291265.1 Caulobacter sp.
TCGCCTGGCTGAACGAGAACACCGGGCTCGATCTGGTCGTCGAGAGCCGCGATCTCGGCGGCACGGCCTATGACAAGCAGGGCTCGCCCCTCCCCGACGCCACCCGCGACCTGGCGCTGTCCTGCGACGCCGTGCTGATGGGCGCGGTCGGCGGCCCGCAATGGGCCTCGAACCCCCGCGCCCTGCGGCCCGAGGCCGGTCTCCTGAACCTCCGCAAGGCGATGGACGTCTACGCCAACCTGCGCCCGGCCCTGTGTTTCGACGCCCTGGCCGACGCCTCGACCCTCAAGCGCGAGGTCGTCGCCGGCCTCGACATCATGATCGTCCGCGAGCTGACCGGCGGGGTCTATTTCGGCGAGCCGCGCGGTATCGAGACCCTGCCCGACGGTCAGAGGCGCGGCGTCGACACCCAGGTCTACACGACCCACGAGATCGAGCGCGTCAGCCGCGTCGCCTTCGAACTGGCCCGTGGCCGCAAGAACAAGGTGCACAGCGCCGAGAAGTCCAACGTCATGGAAAGCGGCCTGCTCTGGCGCGAAGTGGTCACGGCCTTGCACAAGCGCGAGTACGCCGACGTCCAGCTCGAGCACATCCTGGCCGACAACGCCGCCATGCAGCTGGTCCGCGCGCCTACCCAGTTCGACGTCCTGCTGACCGACAACCTGTTCGGCGACATTCTCTCCGACGCCGCCGCCCAACTGACCGGTTCGCTCGGCATGCTCCCCAGCGCCGCGCTCGGCGAAGCCGGCCGCCCCGGCCTCTACGAGCCCATCCACGGCTCGGCCCCGGACATCGCCGGCCAGGGCGTCGCCAACCCGCTGGCCGCCATCCTGTCGTTCGAGATGGCCCTGCGCTGGAGCCTGAACCGCCCGGCCGAAGCCGACCGCCTCTACGCCGCGGTCGAGGCCGCCCTGGCCAGCGGCGCCCGCACCCGCGACCTCGGCGGGTCAATGTCGACCGCCGAAATGGGCGATGCCGTCCTGGCCGCGTTGTAAGGCCTGATGGCCCGTCTGGACGCGCACGAGGAAGCCGCCCTCGCCGAACTGGAAGCCTGGCGGGCCAAGCTCGCCAAGCCGCCCGGCCCCATGGACCGCGCCGCCCGCAACATGCAGGCGACGGTCAACAACCTGATCCCCGAACAGGTCCATGCAGCCATAACAAGAGTCATCGAAGGCCTGACCCGGACGATCCTGACCGGCTCGGACATGACCACCGCCAAGCCGCTGGAGAACGCTTCCTTCGGGGCCCGCGAGGGCCTGGTGCGCCAGCGTATCGCCGCCTACCGCGCCATGGCGGCGGCCGAAGGCGGCGTGGCCGGGGCCGGCGGGTTCCTGCTGGCGGCGGCCGACTTCCCGGTGCTGATCGGCCTGAAGATCAAGCTCTTGTTCGAGATCGCCGCCCTCTACGGCCACGACGGCGAGAGCTGGGACGAGCGGCTCTACATCCTGTCGATCTTCCAGCTGGCCTTCTCCGGCGCCGGCCACCGCCAGGCCGTGCTGCACACCCTGGAGACCTGGGACACCACCGAGCGTCCGGCCTCGCCCGACGCCTTCGACTGGCGCACCTTCCAGCAGCAGTACCGCGACTACATCGACCTGGCGAAACTGGCCCAGCTGATCCCCGTCATCGGGGCCCCGGTCGGCGCCTTCGTCAACTTCCGCCTGCTCGACCAGCTGGGCGCGGTGGCGATGAACGCCTATCGGATGCGGTGGCTGCGCGAGCGGGGGTGACCCGTCATTGCGTCCTTCGACACGCCCGCTACGCGGGCTGCTCAGGATGACTGACTTAGGTGCAAATCAACAAAGTTAGTCATGCTGAGCAGCGGCCGCAGGCCGCGTGTCGAAGCACGCAACGGCGCTTCCGCATCCCCGCTTCCGGCGCCAGTATGACCCAAAACAAGGAGCGCCCCATGCCTCTCGACGAAGACCCCGCCGGCATCGCCCACGACCCAAAGATCTCCCGCCGGGGCTTCGGCCTCGCCTCCCTGGCGGTCGGTACGGCCGTCGCCGCCCCGGCCCTGGCCGAGGACGGCGTTACCGAGACGGACGTCGGCGTCCCCACCCCTGACGGAACTTGCGACGCGGCCTTCTTCCACGGCAAGAAGGCCGCGCCCGGCGTGGTCATCATCCCCGACGTCGTCGGCCTGCGCCCGGCCTTCCGCCGCATGGGCCGGCGGCTGGCCTCGGCCGGCTACAGCGTGCTGGTCATCAATCCCTATTACCGCGACGCCAAGGCCCCGGTCGTGCCCGACACCTTCGACTTCGCCAAGCCCGAGGACCGCGCCGTCGTCATGGGCCTGCGCGGCAATCTTACCATCGCCAGGATCGACACCGACACCGCCGCCTTCGTCGATTGGCTGGGCAGGCAGAAGCAGGTGACCAAGGCCAAAGTCGGCTTCACCGGCTATTGCATGGGCGGGGCCATCGTCGTGCGCGCCGCCGCCATCCGGCCGGACCGGGTTGGGGCCGGGGCCAGCTGGCACGGCGGCGGCCTGGTCTCCGCCGCCCCCGACAGTCCCCACCTGCTGGCCCCGAAGATCAAGGCCCAGATGGTGTTTGGCGTGGCCCAGGACGACGACGCCAAGTACCCCGAGGGCAAGACCCTCCTCAAGAAGGCGATGGACGACGCCGGGGTGAGGGCCACCGTCGAGGTCTACAAGGCCAACCACGGCTGGTGCGTCCCCGGCTCGGCCGCCTACAACGAGCCCGAGGCCGAACGGGCGTGGGCGGAGTTGCTGGCGCTGTACAAGCGGGCGCTGGTCTAACCTCCGAGCACCATCTGCGTCTGGGTCACCAGCCCGACCAGCTTGCCGTCTTCGCGCTCGATGCGGGTCTGCCAGACGCTGGTGCGGCCGCCGATGTGGACCGGGGTGGCCGTGCCCGTCACCGTCGTCCCGGCCTTGGCGGCGCCCAGGAAGTTGGTCTTGCTCTCGATCGTCGTGGTGTGCTGGCCGGCCGCCAGGTTGAGGAACGCACCGACCGCGCCCAGGCTGTCGGCGAACGCCATCACCGCCCCGCCATGCAGGATGCCGCCGGCGGTGCAGAGGTCGTCGCGGACCAGCAGCTTGCCCACCACCCTCTCTTTCGACGCCTCCGTGAACGCCACCCCCATCAGCTTGGCGAACGGCAGGGCGGCGGCGTCGAAGGTCATGGCGAAAGCTCCTTGTGCCGCCAGCATGCCAGCCGCCCGGCCGCTCCGCCATGACCTCGCGGGTAGGCTACTTCTCGCTGTCCAGCGTGTGCATCAGCGCCGTCGGGTAGCGGTCGCCTCTGGCCGCGCCCTTGGGCGCCGCCGCCTCGATGGCCGCCAGGTCCGCAGGTGTCAGCACGACGTCCAGCGCCCCCAGCGCCTCGGCCAGACGTTCGCGCTTGCGGGCCCCGACCAGCGGGATGATGTCGTTCCCCTGCGCCGCCACCCAGGCGATGACCAGCTGAGCCGTCGTCACGCCCTTGTCGGCCGCCACCCGGCCCAGCGCCTCGACGAGGGCCAGGTTGTGGTCGAGGTTTTCGCCCTGGTAGCGCGGACTGAAGTTGCGCATGTCGCGCCCGGCCGTCGGCTGGTTCTTGCTCCAGTGACCGCTGATCAGGCCCCGGGCCAGCACGCCATAGGCCGTGATGCCGATGCCCAGTTCGCGGCAGGCCGGCAGGATGGCTGCCTCGATGCCCCGGCTGATCACCGAATACTCGATCTGCAGGTCGCAGATCGCATGGGTGGCGGCGGCCTTGCGGATGTTGTCGACGCCCAGCTCCGACAGCCCGATGTGCCGCACATAGCCGGCCTGCACCATCTCGCCGATGGCCCCGACGGTGTCCTCGATCGGCACCTGCGGATCGATGCGCGCCGGCCGGTAGACGTCGATATGGTCGACCCGCAGCCGCTTCAGCGACATGGTCAGGAAGTTCTTCACGGCGTTCGGCCGGGCGTCGTAGCCGAGGAAGGCGCCGCCTGGGTCGCGCAGCGCCCCGAACTTGACGCTGAGCTCATAGCGGTCCCGCGCCACATCCTTCAGCGCCTCGGCCAGCAGCATCTCGTTGTGGCCGCTGCCGTAGAGGTCGCCGGTGTCGATCAGGGTGACGCCGGCGTCCAGCGCCGCATGCACGGTGGCGATGCTCTCGGCCCGGTCGCTCGGGCCGTACATGTCGCTCATGCCCATGGCGCCGAGGCCGAGCGCGGAAACCTTGGGGCCACTATGGCCGAGTTGGCGGGTCTGCATGGCAAGCTCCTTCAAGTTCGAGGCGTCTTATGCGCCCCTCGTCGCTGTGCGATAATCCCCCAATGTCGCCACGGCCTGTACGGAATACCGCACAATGATCGACCTCGCCGACCTCGACGCCTTCACCGCCGTCGCCCGCGCCCGGGGCTTCCGCACCGCCGCGGTCGGCCGCCAGGTCTCCGCCTCGACCTTGAGCCAGGCCGTGCGCCGGCTGGAGGACCGGCTCGGCGTACGCCTGCTCAACCGCACCACCCGCAGCGTCTCCCTGACCGAGGCCGGCGCCCGCCTGCTGGAGCGCCTCGAACCGGCCCTGGGGGGCGTCGCCAGCGCCCTGGAGGCGGTCAACGCCTTCCGCGACACGCCGATGGGCACGCTGCGGCTCAACGTCTCTGGCGTCGTGGCCCGCCTGATCCTGCCCGCCATGCTGCCGGGGTTCCTTAGCCAGAACCCCGGCGTCACCGTCGAGATGATCGTCGAGGACAGCTTCGTCGACATCTTCGCCGCCGGCTTCGACGCTGGCGTGCGCTTCGAGGAGGCGCTGGAGCAGGACATGATCGCCGTGCCCATCGGCCCGCCGATGCGCTTCGCCCTGGTCGCCTCTCCCGGCTACCTCGCCGCTCGCGGGACGCCGACGCACCCCAGCGAACTGGCCGCCCACGCCTGCGTCCGCCACCGCTTTCCGAGCGGGTCGATGACGGCCTGGGAGTTCGAGAAGGACGGCGAGATCCTGCGCGTCACGCCCGGCCGCAGCCCCTTGGTGACCAACGCCCTCGAAGCCCTGATCGTCGGCGCGGTCCAGGGCGTCGGGCTGATGTTCACCTTCCCCGGCTTCGTCGAGGCCGAGCTGGCCGACGGCCGTCTGGTCGAACTGCTCCCCGACTGGTCCCAGCCCTTCCCCGGCCCCAGCCTCTACTACCCCAGCCGCCGGCTGGTGCCCGGGCCGTTGAGGGCCTTCGTCGACTACCTGCGCCGACGGTGAAGGATGCTTAACTTGCCGTCGGCCAAGCTGGGGGCGAGGGTCGATTCGGGAGGACTCCATATGTTCAAGCACCTGCTCGTCGCCGGCCTGCTCGCCGCCGCCGCCACACCGGCCCTGGCCCAAACCGCGCCGGTCGCCGCGCCGCCGTGCCAGGAGCCCGAGCGCCGGCAGTTCGACTTCTGGGTCGGAAGTTGGGACGTCTATCCCACCGGCCAGGATGTGCTGGTCGCCCACAGCACCATCGAGAAGCTCTACGGCGGCTGCGCCGTGCGCGAGAACTGGAAGCCGTTGAAGGGCGCCGGCGGCGGCAGCCTCAACGCCTGGCGGCCCGACGAAAAGGGCTGGCGTCAGACTTGGCTGGACTCCAGCGGCGCCTGGGCCGAGTTCCGCGGCGGCTGGAACGGCGCGTCCATCGTCATCCAGGGCGACTGGGGCGGCACGCTGACCCGCATGACCTACACCCCCGGCCCCGACGGCTCGGTCCGCCAGTTCGGCGAGACCTCGTCCGACAAGGGACTGACCTGGAAGGCCAGCTTCGACCTCACCTACCGCAAGGCCCGCTAGACCACCGCCTCGGCGATGATGAATTCCGGGTTGTCCACGAAGCCCATGAACTGGCCCATGATCGCCTGCACGATCCCGCTCGGCATGTCCTCGGCGGTGAAGCCGGCCAGATCGGGGATGTCGAATACCTCGATGTGGTCGGCGCTGGGCTTGCCCTCGCCGAGCAGCAGGCCGGTGGTCCTGTAGTTCACGTAGGACGCCACCCGGCGCAGCCCGCGCATGGCCGGATAGTCGGTGGTCCGTATCCAGGCCTCGAAGTCTTCCGGTGCAGTTTCGGGTTTCAGCTTGTAGGTCAGGAACACGGTCGCCATATCAAGGCCCTCCCAGGGATGTGCGAAGAGACCTAGTCCGGATCGGCGCGGCGTAAACCGCCTGAAAAGGGGGCCTTAACCGGCCTAGAGGTTTCCTCGCCTTGCTTGGGCCCTACGGGAAGCGTATCCGTCCCGGCCTTAATGAAACTGGAGACTACCGATGGGCTACCGAGTGGCCGTCGTCGGCGCCACGGGCAACGTGGGCCGCGAGCTGTTCAACATCCTCGAGGAACTGGAATTTCCGGTCGACGAGATCCATGCGATCGCGTCCCGCAAATCCATGGGCATGGAAGTCTCCTTCAAGGAACAGATTCTCAAATGCAAGGATCTGGAGCAGTTCGACTTCACCACCGTCGACATCGTGCTGATGAGCGCCGGCGCCTCGGTCTCCAAGGCCTGGGGTGAGAAGATCGGCCGCGCCGGTCCCATCGTCATCGACAATTCCAGCCACTTCCGGATGGACCCGGACGTGCCGCTGATCGTGCCGGAGGTGAACCCCGACGCCATCGAGGGCTTCGCCAAGAAGAACATCATCGCCAATCCCAACTGCACGACGGCGGGGCTGCTGGTGGCGCTGAAGCCGCTGCATGACGCGGCCAAGATCAAGCGGATCGTCGTCTCGACCTACCAGTCGGTCTCCGGCACCGGCAAGGCGGCCATGGACGAGTTGTGGGACCAGACCAAGGGCGTCTTCGTCCTCGGCGCGCCGCCGCCCAAGGTCTACCACAAGCAGATCGCCTTCAACGTCATCCCGCAGTGCGACGTCTTCCTCGACGACGGCTCGGGCGACACCAAGGAAGAGCGCAAGATGGCGGACGAGACGCACAAGATGCTCGATCCGGACATCAAGGTCAGCGTCACCTGCGTCCGCGTGCCGGTCTTCGTCGGCCACGGCGAGGCGGTGAACATCGAGTTCCACACCCCGCTCGACGACGACGAGGCCCGCGAGATCCTGCGCGAGGCGCCGGGCCTGGTGGTCATCGACAAGCGCGAGGACGGCGGCTACGCGACGCCGAAAGAGGTCCAGGGCGAGTTCCCGGTCTATGTCAGCCGCATCCGCAACGACCCGACTCTCGAACACGGCATCTCGCTGTGGGTGGTGTCGGACAACCTGCGCAAGGGCGCGGCCCTCAACGCCGTCCAGATCGCCCAGCTGCTGCACGAGCGTGGCCTGATCAACCAGAAGGCCCTGGCCTAAGTCGAAAGCCCCGCAACAAGCGGAGCGAAAAGACGAGGCCCGGGACCCCCAAGGTTCCGGGCCTCTTACCTTTCGGAGTGTGTGTCTTGGTCGATACCAGCAAGACCGGTCGGGCCGCCCTGTTCGCGGGGCTCGGGGCCTACGGCATCTGGGGCTTCCTGCCCCTCTACTTCCACCTGCTTGGCTCATTCGGGGTCGGCACCGCCGAGATGATCGCCCACCGCACGGTGTGGAGCGTCTTCTGGGCCCTGGGCCTGGTCTGGCTGTCGCGCCAGGGCGGCGACGTGCGCCGGGTGCTAACCGAGCCGAAGACGCTGGGCCTGCTGGCCCTCTCGACAGCGGCCATCTTCGTCAACTGGACCATCTACGTCCTGGCGGTGAACCATCAGAAGGTCATCGAGGCCAGCCTCGGCTACTACATCAACCCGCTGCTCAACATGGCCGTCGGGGCGCTGTTCTTCCGTGAGCGCATGCCGCTCAGCGGCAAGATCGCCATCGCCCTGGCCACCGTCGGCGTCGGCGTGCAGACCCTGGCGCTCGGCCACCTGCCGCTGATCTCGCTGGGCCTGGGGATCAGCTTCTGCGCCTACGGCGTCATCCGCAAACAGGTGAAGGCCGACGCCCAGACCGGGCTGTTCTTCGAATGCGCCTACCTGTCGCTGCCGGGCCTGGCCTATGTGCTGTGGCTGCAGTCGACCGGGGCCGGCCACTTCACGAGCGGCTGGAACGTCGCCCTGCTGCTGCTCGCCGCCGGCCCGGCCACCGTCGCGCCGCTGGCCCTGTTCGCCTGGTCGGCCCGGCGCCTGTCGCTGACCGCGCTCGGCTTCCTGCAGTTCGTCGCCCCGACCCTGCAGTTCTTCGTCGGCCTGGCCCTCGGCGAGACCTTCACCCCCATGCGGGCCCTGAGCTTCGGCTTCATCTGGGCCGGCGTCGCCGTCTTCGCCTGGGGCGCCTGGCGGATGTCGCGCCGCGCGGTGGCGGCGCCGGCGGAATGATCCGGTTCCTCCCCCACTCGGGGGAGGTGGCAGCGGCGCAGCCGCTGACGGAGGGGGTCGCCGCTCACGTCAGCGGGTAAGTCTTCCAGAAGCTGAACCGGCGGTGGGGACCCCCTCCACCATCGCTCCGCGATGGTCCCCCTCCCCCGAAAGGGGGAGGAATTAATCGATGTGACCGCCGCCGGTCGGGCCGCCGGGCATCACCGTGCTCCGGGCGGCGACCAGGGTCAGCGGCCGGCCGTCCTTCCAGGCGGCGGTGATGGCCCTGGTGGCGGCGATGTCCTTGCTCGGGTCGGCGGCCAGGGCCAGGAAGTCGGCCTCGCAGCCGACGGTCAGGCAGGACAGGCGCCGGCCGGGGAAGATGGAGACCTTGGGGGTCTCGATCCACAGCCGCAGCAGGGTCGGCGTATCAAAGACATGCATGGCGGCCAGGTTGTCGATCTCGCTGCGCGAGGTCTGCATGTAGTTGTCCGAGCCGATGGCCAGCTTGACCCCGGCGGCCCGCAGCAGGCGCAGGTTGGCCGTCTGGACGGCCTTGATCGGCCCCTTGCGGGCCCGGGCCATGTTGAGGTTCTCGGTGATCACCGTGGTGGTCACCACCACCACGCCGCGCCGGGCCGCCTCGCGGGCGTCGGTGGCGGTGAGGCTGTAGGCGGCGGCCGTCTCGCCGGTCTCCCACATGTAGCCGGGCAGGTGGTTGATCTCGTCGACGCCGCTCAGCATGGCGAGGCGGAAGTCGGCGGCGGTCTCGATGTGGACGCTGACCTTCAGGCCCCGGCGATGGGCGGCCTGGATGATCAGCGGATAGAGCTTCGGGTCGAGGCCGCGCAGGCCGTAGTGGGCCTTGTCGGCCTTGCGCTCTTCGTAGAATTCCGAATGCAGCAGGTAGGTCTTGATGAACTCCGAGCCCTGGGTCTGCAGCTTGTTCAGCGCCGGTTCGATGTCGGCGGCGGTGCGGATGGTATGGAAGGCGTCGCCCTCGAAAGCTTCCCCGGGCTGCTCCTTGCCGGTGAAGCGCGACAGGAAGCCGTAGAGGCGGATGGGGTGGCCGCCCTCGGCCGTCAGCCCGCCCATCGAGAATTTGGCGTCGACGGTGTCCTGATGGTTCATCAGGGCGCGGGTCCGGGCCGTGTAGGCCGCCCGGCTGTTGGGGTTCTTCACATAGAAGATGCCGTTGGCCAGGTACTGGTCGCTGACGGTCTTCGCCGTCTCGGGCATGTCGATGTTGTGGTTGTGGGCCTCGCCGAAGGGCGGGACGACATAGGCGCCGGCCAGATCCACCGTGCGGGCCCGCGGAGTGGGCTTCACGAAGACGCCGCCGCGGACATAGTGGTCGCCGGGCTTGAAGCCGTCCGGCGTCCACCACATCGCGCCGGTGAAGCGCAGGGTCTCGTCACCCTTGGCCGTCGCCGGCCCCGCTCCGGAAGAACTGGCCAGAGCCAGTCCCGCCGCCACGGCCATCGCCGTCCAGATTGCCCGTTTCATCGCCCCGCGCTCCTTGCCGCTTACTGCGGATAGTCGAGGGGGACGGTGACCGCGGTCCCGGCGGCCGGGACGGTGACCTTCATGGCGTCGAAGGTCTTGCCGTCGGCGGCGCCGGAGTGGCCCCAGCCCTCGGCCGGCTTGCCGTCCTTCATGGTCATCGTCCAGTTCGAGTCGGCGTCGTGCATGACCATGACGGCGTAGTCGCCGGGGGGCACGTCCTCGACGTTCAGCACCATCGTACCGGCGCTGGCCGGGCCCATGGCGCCCTTGGCGCCGACCGGCTTCATGAACTGGTCCTTGCTCTGCAGCGACACCAGCATCGTGCCGCCGTCGGCCTTGACGCCGGTCAGGGTGACGGCGACGTCGGCCGCCAAGGCGGAACCGGCGCACAGGGAGGCGCTCAAGGCGCCGGCGATCATCAGGGTCTTGAAGGTCATGGACTTGCTCCCGTGGCGGGACCAACCCGCCTTCTGCAATGTACTTTGCGTTTTAGAGTACATTGTCGTCAAGCGGTGTTTTGTGAATTTGGTGTATTGCTGGTCAGGCAGTTCCTCCCCCTCTCGGGGGAGGTGGCAGCGGCGCCGCCGCTGACGGAGGGGGTCACCGTTGGCGTTTGCGGACGCGATGACCCAGCCG
>JAQGIK010000161.1 GCA_028291265.1 Caulobacter sp.
GCTGAAGGGCCCGTGGCCGGCCGGTCACGAGACCGCCGTCTTCGGGATGGGCTGTTTCTGGGGCGCCGAGAAGATCTTCTGGCAGATCCCCGGCGTCTACTCGACGGCGGTCGGCTATGTGAACGGCTTCACGCCCAACGCCACCTACGAGGAGGTTTGTTCCGGTCGCACCGGCCACACCGAGGCGGTGCTGGTGGTCTACGACCCCAAGGCCGTCTCCTACGACGCCCTGCTGAAGGCCTTCTGGGAAGGCCACGACCCGACCCAGGGCATGCGCCAGGGCGGCGACGTCGGCACCCAGTACCGCTCGGGCATCTATCCGCAGAACGACGCGCAAGGTTCGGCCGCCGTGGCCAGCAAGGCCGCCTTCCAGCAGGCCCTCTCCGACAAGGGTTACGGCGAGATCACCACCGAGATCGCCCAGGCCGGTCCCTTCTACTACGCCGAGGACTACCACCAGCAGTACCTGGCCAAGAACCCGGGCGGCTACTGCGGCATCGGCGGCACCGGCGTCGTCTGCCCGATCGGCGTGGGCGTCTCCCTTGAGGAAGAGGGGGCGTGAGCCCGGACGCCTTCGACAAGGCCGCCCGCGCCCTGCCAGGCGTGACCATGGATGTCCTGTGGGGCGACCACCATGTCTACAAGGTCGGCGGCCGGATGTTCTGCATCTATGGGCCGAGCGACGACAGCTTCTCCTTCAAGGCCAGCGACATCGCCTTCGAGGCCCTGACCGAGACCGGCCGCGGCATCCCGGCCCCCTACATGCAGCGCGCCAAATGGGTCCGCTTCGCTTCACTGAAGGCCGAGGAAACGGCCGAGGTGGCCGACTGGCAGACCTCGGCCCACGGCATCATCGCGCAGAAGCTGACCAGGAAGGCCCGGGCCGAGTTCGGGATCGGCTAGGCCGGGCTACTCACTGCCGCTCTCATCCAGCGCCTTGCGCAGGGTGCGCACCGCCTCGGCCGCCGGGCTGCCGGTCTGGCGCCAGGCGAGCAGCACGACCGCGCCCGTGGTGGCGATGGCGAAGGGCAGGGGGCCGAATATCCAGGCCGCCGCCGCCAGGGCGAAATAGTAGCCGCGCACCCCGGTGTTGAACGCGCCCAGCGCGCCGTTCAGAACCCGCGCCCCGGCCTGGCCGAAGGCGTCGACGACCACCGGGTCCGGATCGGGCCGGCCTTCGGCCCGCTCCGGCGCGGCCCCGAAGATGGTCAGGGTGTAGTTCATCTGGCGGATCGACCAGATGAAGTCGAGCAGCCCCCGCGACAGCGTCACCAGCATGACCGCCAGCTGGGTCTCGAACAGCAGCCGGCTGGAGGTGCGGATCAGGGCCAGGGAGGAGAGCGACCGGAAACTGTCCTCGCCGCCCAGCAGCACCCCGGCCACGGCCGCGATCAGCAACAGGCTGGAGCTGGCGAAGAAGCTGGCCGAGTTGAGCGCGTGGCCGAGCAGCTGGCCGTCCATGAACCGGCCGCTGCGCCGGCTCATCTCCAACATCCAGGCGACCCGGATCCGCGCCATGTCGCTGTTGAGCAGTCCGACCGGACCGCGCAGCCGGCGCAGCACCGGCTCGTAAAACACCCAGCAGAGGACGTAGAAGCCAAGCGCGGCGAGGTCGGCCGGGGCGATCATCAGTCCTCCAGGATCTGGCTGTTCTTCTGGGTGTCGCGCAGCAGGATGCTGACCAGCAGGCCCAGCACCATCACCACCGTCACATAGACGTAGAAGCCGCTCTCGATCTTCGCCTGCTTGAAGGCCAGGGCGGCGTATTCGGCGCTGCCGCCGAACACCGCATTGGCCACCGCATAGGGCAGGGCGACGCCCAGCGCCCGCACATGGGTCGGATAGAGCTCGGCCTTAACCACCGCCGAGATCGAGCTGTAGCAGGACTGGAACAGCAGGGCCCCGAGCAGCAGCAGGAAGGCGGTGACCGGGTTGGTGGTGACGGCGATGGCCGACAGGATCGGCCAGGTGAACAACACCCCGCCGCCGAAGGCGACGATCAGCATCGGCTTGCGCCCGAAGCGGTCCGACAGCCAGCCGAACAGCGGCTGGGCCAGCATGAACAGGAACAGCGCCGAGACGCTGATCAGGGTGGCGGTGTCCTTGGAGAAGCCCGAGGTGTTGACCAGGAACTTCTGCATGTAGCTGGTGTAGACGTAGTAGCCGAGCGAGCCGGCCGCGGTCAGGCCCATGACCGCCAGGGTCTGGCGCGGATGGGCCCGGATGGTCGGGGCGATCAGCGCCGCCAGCAGGGCGAAGAACAGCACCACCGCCGCGATCTGGGCCGGCTGGGCGATGCCGGGCACGGTGAAGGAGACGATGGCGGCGACCACCACCCCGGCCAGCATCAGGCTGACCCACCAGATCTGGCCGCGTTTGACCTGGACCTGCTGGGTCTTGGCCTTGAACGAGTGGCTCTCCTCCAGCCGGCTGCGGATCCAGAACACCACCACCGCCAGGGCCGCGCCGATCAGGAACGGAATGCGCCAGCCCCAGTGGTCGAGCGTCTCGTCGCTCATCGTCTGCTGCAGCACCACCAGCACCAGCTGGGCCAGCAGGCTGCCGGCGATCAGGGTGACGTACTGGAAGCTGGACCAGAAACCGCGCCGCTGCTTGCCGGCCACCTCGCTCATATAGGTGGCGCTGGCCCCGTACTCGCCGCCGACCGACAGGCCCTGCAGCAACCGGGCGCCGAGCAGGATAACGGGGGCCAGGCCGCCGACCACCGCATAGGTCGGGGCGCAGGCGATGATCAGGCTGCCGACGCACATCAGCGACACCGACAGGGTCAGCGCCGCCCGCCGTCCGGACCGGTCGGCGTAGAGGCCCATCAACCAGGCGCCGAGCGGCCGGGCCAGGAAGCCGACCAGCGACACCGCCGCCGCCTTCAACAGCTGGGCTGTCTGGTCGCCCTCGGGGAAGAACTGCTTGGCGAAATACAGGCTGAGGAACAGGTAGGCCGACCAGTCGTACCATTCGACCAGGTTGCCGGCCGATCCGCCGAGGATGGCGCGCAGCCGCTGGCCGGCGGTCATGCCGGGCGCGGAGGCCTCCGGCGGAAGCGGACCTTCGGCCCCGGTTTCGGTAACGCTCATTCCTCACCCCTTGTTTGCGGCGAGGTTAGGCGACGGTTCCGGGAAAGGGGAGGGCCAAACGAAAAACGCCGGCCCTGAAGGCCGGCGCTTCGTAACCTGATGAAGCTTGGGACTAGTGCAGCAGCCAGCTACGGGCCGGCAGCACAAAGGCTTGGCCCTCGTCCTCGTCGGTGGCCGGCAGGCCGAGCAGTTCGTTGAGGCTCGGGCGCAGGAAGCTGGGCAGCTGGCTGTCGCCGACCACGAACGGGGTGTCGAGGATCAGGAAGGACAGCGACTGATAGGCGCGGCCGCCGATGATCACCGGCCCGGTGTCGTCGTCGAAGGTCGGGGCCGTCACGGTGATGTGCGGGGCCTCGAAGCTGGGCAGCGGGATCGGCGGGATGGCCAGGTCATGCAGGTCGATGGCCGTCAGGTTCAGATCGCCGGCGCCGGCGTCACCGTGGCTGTCGCCCGGGATCAGGACCAGCGGCTCTTCGGTCTTGCCGTGGCTCAGCGCCACCAGGGCGGCCGGAGCGTCGTCGTCATTGGCGGGCTGGTTGGCAGGGGGCGCCTCGGCGACCAGGGTTTCTTCCAGAATGCCCGAGGTGTCGGCCACATCGACGATGTCGACGGTGATGACGCTGCCCAGCTCGTTCTGGATGTATTCCAGCGGCTGGATGTGCTGCAGGCCGTATTCGCCTTCGGAGAAGTCGTCGACGTAGAGGGCGCCCGGCACCCGTCCCGTGATCACCACCTCGCCGGCGTCGTAGCCGAAAATGCTGTCCATGACGCTGTCGCCGAATCCCGTCCCCCGGAAGTCCAGCATGCTGTCGTCGTTGAAAATCATCACCGTCAGTCCCCAATCATCGCCCATTATTCCGGACGATCACCGTTATTGCTAGCACGCGGCACGCAAAACGCCAGCCCTTGCGCCACAAGGATGTGCGGAATCCGGGCGCCCTGTGACCATGTCACGCGATTATCCGCAATGGTCACCGTTCCCTCACGGAAATCTGCTACTAGATAAGGGACAGGGAGAGACAACGACCATGGGCCCAACCGGCCTTGCAGTGAGGGGATCGCGCGGTCTGCTGAAGCAGATTCGCGAAGCCATGGCCGGGCAGATTCCGGCCCAGGCCAAACTCGACATGGTCGTGCGCATCATCGCCCGCTCGATGGTGGCCGAGGTCTGCTCCCTCTACCTGCGCCGCAGCCATGGCGACCTGGAGCTGTTCGCCACCGAGGGCCTGGCCCGCGAGGCCGTCCACGTCACCCGCCTCAAGTCCGGCGAGGGCCTGGTCGGCGAGATCGTCCGCCTCGGCCGGCCGCTGAACCTCAGCGACGCTCCCAACCACCCGGCCTTCGCCTATCGGCCGGAGACCGGCGAAGATCCCTACCACGCCTTCCTCGGCGTCCCCCTGCTGCGCGGCGGCCGGGGCATCGGGGTGCTGGTCGTGCAGAACGCCACGACCCGCAACTACAGCGAGGAAGAGGTCGAGGACCTCCAGATCATCGCCATGGTGCTGGCCGAGCTGGTCGGCTCGGGCGACATCCTCGGCGAGGCCGAGCTGCGCGACGTCGAGATCGCGCCGCACCGGCCCGAGCGCCTCAAGGGCGCCAAGTTCGCCGACGGCCTGGCCTTCGGGGTGGCGGTGCTGCACGAGCAACCGGTGGCCGTCGGCCACCTGCTCAGCGACGATCCGATCGCGGAAGAAGCCAGGCTCAAGGTTGCGGTTGGCGCCCTGCAGGCCCAGATCGACCAGATGCTGGACGGCGAGGGCGGCCTGATCGGGGCCTCCTACGAGGTGCTCGACACCTATCGCATGTTCGCCCACGACCGCGGCTGGAACCGCTCGCTGGAAGAGGCGGTGCGCTCCGGCCTGACCGCCGAGGCCGCCGTCGAACGTGTCCGCTCCGAGCACCGCGCCCGCCTCGGCAAGGCCAAGGACCCTTATCTGCGCGAGCGCCTCCACGACCTGGAGGACCTCAACGACCGCCTGCTGCGCCACCTGTCCGGCGACGACGTGGCTCGCGAGCTGCCCGAAAACGCCATCCTCATCGCCCGCAACCTCGGCCCCGCCGACCTGCTGGAGTACGACCGGACAAAGCTGAAGGGCATCCTCCTCGAGGAAGGCTCGACGGCCAGCCACGCGGCCATCGTCGCCCGGGCCCTCGACATTCCCTGTGTCGGCCGCCTGGCCGGCCTGCGCGACCGGCTGAGCCAGGGCGACCCGGTCATCGTCGACGCCGAGAGCGGCGAGGCCTTCCTGCGGCCGCGCCCCGATGTCATCAAGGCGATGAACGCCCGCCTGGAGGTCCGCACCCAGCGCAAGGCCGAGTTCGCCAAGCTGCGCGACACCCCGGCCTTCACCCGCGACGGGGCCAAGATCACCCTGTTGATGAACGCCGGCCTGGCCGTCGACCTCGACATCCTGCGCGAGACCGGGGCCGAGGGCATCGGCCTGTTCCGCACCGAGTTCCAGTTCATGGTCGCCGAGGAACTGCCGCGCCTTGAGGCCCAGACCGCCCTCTACCAGAAGGTCTACGAGGCCGCCGAAGGCATGCCCGTCACCTTCCGCACCCTCGATCTGGGCGGCGACAAGCTGCTGCCCTACATGGAGGCCGAGCGCGAGGAGAACCCGGCGCTCGGCTGGCGCGCCATCCGCATGGGGCTGGATCGTCCGGCCCTGCTGAAGATGCAGGTCCGCGCCCTGATCTGGGCCTCCAAGGGCCGGCCCCTGCGGATCATGTTCCCACTGGTCGCCAACGTCGACGAGTTCCGCGCCGCCCGCGCCATGGTCGACAACGAGGTCAGCTGGGCCCTGCGCCGCGGCCGCCCGGCGCCGAGCCGTCTCGACGTCGGGGCGATGATCGAGGCCCCGTCGCTGATCTGGCACCTGGACGCCCTGCTGCCGATGACCGACTTCGTCAGCGTCGGCACCAACGACCTGATGCAGTACCTGTTCGCCGCCGACCGCGGCAACCCGCGCGTCGCCGACCGCTACGACCCGCTGTCGCCGCCGGCCCTGCGGGCGCTCAAGATGATCCAGTCGGCCTGTGCCGAAACGGGAACCCCTGTCTCGGTCTGTGGCGAAATGGCCGGCCGGCCGCTGGAAGCCTTCGCCCTGATGGCCCTCGGCTTCGACCGCCTGTCGATGCCGCCGGCCGGTATCGGGCCGGTGAAACAGATGGTTTTGTCCTGTGATCGCGAGGCCGCGTCACGCGGCGTCAACACCCTGATCAAGAGTGCGGCGGGTTCCATCCGCAACGAGATCGAGACCTTGGCCCGGAAATTGTATGTCGCGGTGTGACCATTAACCTCACGGGGGGTTACCGCATTGAAATCCGGGCGTTATTTTGTTATCCACAAAGGATCGTTAACGCTTCTCGCGGTAGGAGAAGCGAACGGCGGGACTCTCGCCTCATGCGCGAGCCTTGCTGCTTGCGTTGAGTGGGGGCTTTCCTGATCATGGCGCTGGATACCGGCGGGGTTACGTCTTTGTATCGCACGGGTGAGTACGATCCTTCATCGGACGCGACGCGTAGTGACGCGCCGACGCTGCAGGACGGCTACGACGTCGGCGCCGCCCTCAAGGCCATCCGCCAATTCCACGGCGTGACCCTGCAGGACCTGGCCGACGCCACCCGCATTCGCCAGACCTATCTCGACGCCCTCGAAGGCATGCGCCTGGACGAACTGCCCTCGCGGCCGTTCGCCGTCGGTTATGTGAAGGCCTACGCCCGTCACCTCGGCCTCGACGCCGACGAGGCGGTCGAGCGCTTCCGGGGCGATCACCCCGAGCATGACGAAGGCCTGCGGGCCCCGGTCGGCGTGCGCAAGGAACGCGATCCGCGCCTGGCCCTGATCATCATCGCCGGCCTGCTGATCGGCGCCGCCATCCTGCTGTGGAACGTCGCCCAGCGCGCCATCGCTGAAAAAGCCCCCAGCAAGGCCGTGGTCGCCGAGACGCAAGTGGCCGTGGTGCCCTCCACCGACACGGGCGGCCCCATCCAGGTCGGCGCGGCCATCCCGCCGCCGGTGGAATCGACCACCCCCGACGCCTACGTCACCCCCGGCATGGCCAACAACGGCGACGGCAGCGAGACCGCCGCCAAGTCGGCCGAGGCTCCGGTGCTGTCGCTGCCGCTCGGCGCCGGCTTCAAGCCGGAAGGCACGATCTACGGCGCCCCGGCCGGCGCGACCGTGATCATCAAGGCCCGCCGCAACGGCACCTTCGAGGTCAAGGGCGCCGACGGCGCCAACTACTTCACCCGCGTCCTGCAACAGGGCGAGGCCTATCGCGTCCCGTCGCTCAAGGGCCTGACCGTCACGGTCAGCGACCCCGGCCTCTTCCAGGTCTTCGTCGCCGGCCGCTACACCGGCCCGCTGCCGGGCCTGACCACCCAGACCAGCGCCCTGGCCGCCCAGGCCCAGGCCCCGGCGCCGGTCGCGTCTCCGGCGACGCCCGCACAGTAACCTCCCTCCCCATTCGGGGAGGGAAGTCAGAGCCAATCCGGCTTCAGAACCTCGACCGCCCGCCCCTCGACCGTCAACGCCCCGTCGATCCGGTCCAGCCGCATCAACCCCAGCGCCAGGCCCTCGACCCCCGACGCCGCCACGCCGGCGCGAAGCTCGCCGTTCAACACCTCGGCCCCCGCCGCCACCGCCGGTCCATCGACCCGCAACGGCAACATCCGGCTCTTGACGACCCCCCGCCGTTTCATCCGGCTGGTCGTCTCCTGTCCGACAAAGCAGCCCTTCTTGAAGTCGATGGCGTTCAACAGGTCGAGGTTGGCCTCGATCGGATAGGTGGCGTCCTCGCCGAAGTCGGCCATGTCTGGCACGGCCAGCGCGATACGGTGCGCATCCCACGCCTCGCGGCCGACCGTGTCGCCAACCGCCAGCCCGTACCCGCGCCAGCCCAACGCCGGCAGCCTCGGATCGACGATCCAGCCCGCCCCCGGATCCTCGCCGAACGCCGCGAACACGCCTGCCTCGTCTGGCGCGATGACCACCTTCGACCGCAGCCGGTACATCGTCAGCCGCCGGATCAGATCCTCCCGCCGGTCCGCCGCCACGTCCAGCAGCACCCCGTCGCCAGTCCCGAGCAGAAACAGATCGACCAGCAACCGACCCTGCGGCGTCAGCAGCGCCCCATAGCGCAGCTCGCCTTCGCCAAGTGTCTCGACGTCCTGCGTCAGCAGCCCCTGCAGGAACCCGCGCCAGTCCTCGCCGCTCACCCTCACCAGCGCCCGGTCGGTCAGCCTCAGTTGCGACATCGTCATGCGTTCATAAGTGGCCCAGCGCGTGGCAGCCGCAAGTGGCTCCCGGTTGCGGTGGCCGCCACGCGCGAAACAAGAGACCTTGATGCGACGAGCATCGCTCGTCACATCAAGGGGCGCATTGGAGCGCCAGAGGCAACCCGGCTACACTCCCGCAAATGGCCTCAACGCCCTTCCCGATTCTCTTCATTGGCCCCGGCCGCATCGGCGACGCCGTGCTCAGCTCCGGCCTGATCCACAAGCTCGCGCGCGAGATCCCGCACGCCCGCTTTACCATCGCCGTCGGCCCCGCCGCCGCGCCGCTGTTCGCCGACGTGCCCGGTCTCGACCGGATCATCGTCATGGAGAAGCAGAAGGGCAGCGGCCACTGGTTCAAGCTGTGGAACCAGGTGCGCCGGACCGCCTGGGGCCTGGTCATCGACACCCGAGGCTCGGCCGTCTCCAGCTTCGTCAGCCGCAAGCGCCGCGCCGTCCACAGGAAATCCCACGGCGAACCGGTCCACAAGGTCGTCGAGGCCGCCCGCCTGCTGCAGATCGAGGGCGACCCGCCGGCCCCCCACCTCTATGTCTCCGAGGAACGCCAGGCCGCCGCCGACGCCCTGCTGGCCGGCGGCTCCGGCCCGATCCTCGGCCCAATCCTGGCCATGGGCCCGGCCGCCAACTGGTTCGGCAAGACCTGGCCGATCGACCGCTTCGCCAGCACGGCCAAGCGCCTGATCGCGCCGGACGGGCCCCTGGCCGGCGGCCGGCTTGTCATCCTCGGCGGCCCCGAGGACGTCCGTTACGTCGACGAACTGCGGCGCTCCCTGCCGCGCGACCAGTGCCTCGACCTCACCGGACAGCTGGACCTGCTGACCGCCTACGCCCTGCTGAAGCGCGCCCGGCTGTTCGTCGGCAACGACTCGGGCCTGATGCACCTGGCCGCCGCCGCCGGCTGCCCGACCGTCGGCCTGTTCGGCCCCTCCGACGACCGCCTCTACGCCCCCTGGGGCCCTCACACCCGGGTGGTCCGCGGCCCGCGCAGCTTCGAACAGTTCAAGGAGGTCGACCCCGGCCTCAACCAGACCATCGGCCACATGCTCGACCTGCCGACCGAGGCGGTGATCCTGGCGGCCAACGAACTTCTCGCCGCCACCTCTTGATCCCGGCGGCCCCCGGCGGGACAAGGGCCCAGTCCCGCAGGAGCCGCCGATGCCCAACACCTACGACCTGATCGTCCGCGGCGGCGAGGTGGTGAACCATTCCGGGCGGGGCTACGCCGACATCGGCGTGCGGGCCGGCAAGATCGCCGCCATCGGCGACCTCTCCCAGGCCAGCGCCGGCGAGGTCTTCGACGCCACCGGCCTCACCGTCCTGCCCGGCGTCATCGACAGCCAGGTCCACTTCCGCGAACCCGGCCTCGAATGGAAGGAAGACCTCCAGACCGGCGGCCGCTGCGCCGTGCTCGGCGGCGTCACCGCCGTCTTCGAGATGCCCAACACCGAGCCGACCACCACCGACCCGGACGCGCTGGCCGACAAGCTGGCCCGCGCCAAGGGCCGCATGGACTGCGACCACGCCTTCTACATGGGCGGCACCCACGAGAACGCGAAGTACCTCGGTGAGCTCGAACGCCTGCCCGGCTGCTGCGGCGTCAAGGTCTTTATGGGGGCCAGCACCGGCACCCTGCTGGTCGCCGACGACGAGGGCGTCGAAGCCGTCCTCAAGTCCATCAACCGCCGCGCCGCCTTCCACAGCGAGGACGAATACCGCCTCGCCGAGCGCCGCCCGCTGGCCCGCACCGGCGACTGGACCAGCCACCCCGAGGTCCGCGATGCCGAGTCCGCCATCCGCTCGACTGAACGCCTCGTCCGCCTGGCCCGCAAGGTCGGCCGCCGCATCCATGTGCTGCACGTCACCACCAAGGAAGAGATCGCCTTCCTCGCCCACCACAAGGATGTCGCCAGCGTCGAGTTGACCCCCCAGCACCTCACCCTGCACGGCCCCGAAGCCTACGAGCGCCTCAAGGGCCTGGCCCAGATGAACCCGCCGATCCGCGGCATCGATCACGTCGAGGGCCTCTGGGCCGGCGTCGCCAACGGCGTCGCCGACGTCCTCGGCTCCGACCATGCCCCCCACACCCTCGAGGAAAAGGCCCGGCCCTATCCCGCCTCGCCGTCCGGCATGCCCGGCGTCCAGACCCTCGTCCCCATCATGCTCAACCACGTCGCCAACGGCCGCCTCAGCCTTGAACGCTTCGTCGACCTAACCAGCCACGGCCCCCAGCGCGTCTTCGGCATCGCCGGCAAGGGCCGCCTGGCCGAGGGCTACGACGCCGACCTGACCATCGTCGACCTCAAGGCCAGTCGGATCCTGAAACACGCCGACATGGCCACCCGCAGCGCCTGGACCCCCTTCGACGGCATGCAGGTCACCGGCTGGCCGATGGCGACCATCATCCGGGGGAGGGTGGTCATGCGCGAGGACGAGGTCGTGGCGCCGGCCCAGGGAGAACCGGTGCGGTTCCAGGAAACGCTGGGGTCCTGACCATGGCGAAGGTCCGCGTCCATATCGGATCGGAGACCGACGACAATCTTCGGCGCCGGCTGAACGCGGCGCTCGGCCGCCTCGGCGCACGGCGCACATTCCACTGGTGGGGCCTGGGCGGCTCCCAGGAGATCACCCAAGAAAAATACCGCCTTCCGGGCGGTCAGGTAATGGTTGAAACCGAGACTTATGTCGGCATCACGCTGATTGGCGACGAGGACCCCGTGACCGCAATCCAGGACGAACTGGGCGCCTAATCCCCACCCTGTCGAATCCTTGGTCCGTCGCCCGTCTATGCTATCAGACGCGGGCGCTGCGCCCCGTCGCAGCCAACGGGGACACCCATGCAGTACATGATCCTGATCTACGAACCCGAGTCCGCCTTCGAGGGCGAGGTCGGCGAGCGTCGCCTGACCGACGTCGTCGCCAAGCACATGGCCCTGGCCGGCGAACTGACCGCCGCCGGCATCCAGAAGAACGGCGCCGGCCTGCAGCCGGTCCACACCGCCACCACCGTCGTCACCGACGCTTCGGGCGCCCAGACCCTGCATGACGGTCCCTTCGCCGAGACCCATGAGCAGCTGGGCGGCTACTACCTTATCGAAGTCGCCGATCTCGACGCCGCCCTGGCCATCGCCAAACGCGTCCCCGTCGCCCCCGGCGGCAAGGTCGAGGTCCGGCCTCTGATCGTTTACTAGATGGAGGGGCGGCTGATCGAGGCCGCGCGGGGGCGCGTCGTAGCCGCCCTGGCCGCCCGCTTCCGAGACCTCGATCT
This sequence comes from Caulobacter sp., assembly GCA_028291265.1. Lineage (GTDB taxonomy): Bacteria > Pseudomonadota > Alphaproteobacteria > Caulobacterales > Caulobacteraceae > Caulobacter. The sequence goes on from JAQGIK010000161.1 coordinate 11,659, forward strand.
GGCCGAGGAAGCCTTCGCCGAAGCCGCCGCCAGCGCCGTCGAGGCCTGGCGGCGCGACTTCCCCGACGATCCGCCCGCCTGGCTGTGGCGCACCGCCTGTCGCAAGGCGCTCGACGCCGTCCGCCGCGCCAACACCCGCAAGAACGCCGTCCACGACGCTCCGCCGCCCGAACCAACGCCTGAAGACGCCATGATCGCCGCCGACCAGCCGATCCCCGACGAACGCCTGCGGCTGATTTTCGTCTGCTGCCACCCGGCGCTCGACCCGGCGGCCCGCATCGCCCTGACCCTGAAGATCGTGCTCGGCCTCTCCACCGACCGCCTGGCCCGCGCCTTCCTGGTCGCCGAGCCGGCCATGCTCCAGCGCATCACCCGCGCCAAGCAGAAGATCGCCGTCGCCGGCGTCCCCTTCGAAATCCCAGGCCCGGCCGCCTGGCCCGAACGGCTCGACGCCGTGCTCAGCACCCTGGAGGTCGCCTACGCCCAGGCCTACGAGGACGCCGCCCTGACCACCGAAACGGCGGCTGCGTTCGCCCCCGAGGTCCTGCGCCTGTCGGGCCTCCTCGCCGACCTGCTGCCCGGGGAGCCCGAGGTCCTGGCCCTCGCCGCCCTGATCCGCTTCGCCGAGGCCCGCCGCCCCGCCCGCCTCGACGACACCGGCGCCATGGTCCCCCTCTCCCTGCAGGAGCCGCACCTCTGGCGCGGCGACCGCATCGCCGAGGGCGCCCAGCTCCTCGACCGCGCCGCCGACCTCGCCCGCCCCGGCCCCCGCCAGATCCTCGCCGCCATCCACGGCGCCCACCTGTCGCGCCAGGAGACCGGCGTCACCCCCTGGGGCGACATCGCCCGCCTCTACGACGCCTTGGTGATGCAGCGCCCGGGCCCGGTCAGCGAGGTCAACCGCGCCGTCGCCTATGCCGAGGCCTACGACCCCGACACCGGCCTGCGCGCCTTCAACGCCATCCCCCCGCAACCGACCTGGCTCCCCTGGCAGGCCGCCCGCGCCTGGCTCCTCGACCAGACCGGCCAACGCGCGGCGGCAGCCTCGGCCTACGACGCGGCCCTGGCGCTGGGGCCCCCGCCGGCGGAGCGCCTCTACCTCGATCGCCAACGACGGCGGCTCGGCTAGAGAAACGGCGCGGAGCGTGCGATAGCGAGACCATGGACGGCAGCCAGACCCCCGCACCCTTCCGCGACGCCCGCTACGCCCCGCGCCGGCTCGACGTCGAGCGCCGCGAGGACGGGACCATCGTCCTGACCAACCCCACCCCCTGGTCGGACAGCTTCCTCACCACCACCGCCGCCCTCGACTTCTGGGCCGCCGAGGCCCCGGACCGCGTCTGGCTGGCCGAACGCGACGGCGAAGGCTGGCGCACCCTTAGATACGCCGAAGCCCATACCCGCGTCGCCGCCCTGGCCGGCGCCCTCAAAACCCTCGACCTCCCCGCCACCCGGCCCCTGCTGATCCTCGCCCGCAACGGCATCGACCACGCCCTGATCTCCTACGCCGCCATGGGGATCGGCACGCCGATCGCGCCGGTCTCGCCGCAGTACGGCCTGGGGGGCGCTGACCTCGCCCGCCTCGAATACGCCTGCCAGGTGCTCCAGCCCGCCGCCGTCTACGCCGACGACGCCGAGGCCTTCTCCGGCGCCCTGGCCGCGCCCTTCCTCGCAGGCCTGCCGGTCATCGCCAGCCGCAACCCGCGCTCCGGCGACATCCCCTTCGCCGGCGCCCTGAAGTCCGCGCCGGCCGCCTTCACCGCCACCCCCGACGACACCGCCAAGCTGCTGCTGACCAGCGGCTCGACCGGCCGCCCCAAGGCCGTCATCTGCAGCCACCGCAACGTCTCGCTGAACGGCGCCCAGATCACCGCCTGCTACGACGACCCGGACCCGCCGGTGGTCGTCAACGCCGCCCCCTGGAGCCACAGCCTCGGCGCCAACGCCATCCTGCACATGGTCCTGCACCGCGGCGGCACGCTCTACATCGACGCCGGCCAGCCGGTCCCCGGCCGCTTCGACGAGACCGTGCGGAACCTGAAGGAGGTCTCGCCGACCTACCACAACATGGTCCCGGCCGGCTGGGGCCTGTTCGTCACCGAGCTGGAGCGCGACGAGCAACTGGCGCAAACCTTCTTCGCGAAAGTCCGCGTCCTGCAGTACGGCGGCGCCTCGATGGCCCAGTCGATCCTCGACCGGGTCCAGGCCGTGGCGACCCGCGTCTGCGGCCACCGCATCACTTTCGCGACGGGGTACGGTTCGACCGAGACCGGCCCGACCGCCTGCAACATCCACTGGCACAACGCCCGCTCGGGCATGTGCGGCCTGCCGGTCCCCGGCACCTCGGCCAAGCTGGTCCCGGTCGGCGAAAAGCACGAAATCCGCGTCAAGGGCCCGCAGATCAGCCCTGGCTACCTGGGCGAGCCCGAGCTCTCGGCCGCCGCCTTCGACGAGGAGGGCTACTACCGCCTCGGCGACGCCGCCCGCCTGGCCGACGACGCCGACCCGCAGGCCGGCCTGGTCTTCGACGGCCGCCTGGTCGAGAACTTCAAGCTGGCCAGCGGCACCTTCGTCGCGGCGGGCGCCCTGCGGGTCGCCGCCGTCTCGGCCATCGGCGGCGCCGTCTCCGACGCCGTCGTCTGCGGCGAGGGCGAGGAGGGGGTCGGCCTGATGTTGTTCCTCGACCCCGCCTACAACGCCCGCCACACCCCGGCCGAAACCCGCGCCGCCATCGAAGCCGGCCTCGCCAGAATGAACGCCGCCTCCAGGGGCGGCGGCGGTCGCATCTGGCGCGCCGTCATCCTGGGCGGCGCCCCCGACGCCGCCAGCGGCGAACTGACCGACAAGGGCTACATCAACCAGGCCATGGCCCGCGGCCGCCGGCCGACGGACCTGGCGCGGCTGTTCGCGGCGGAACCCGATGAGGGTGTGATGACCTTCTAGGGCAAGGAGAGTCTCCCATGCCCCTGACCGCCCGCTGCCACTGCGGCCGCAACGCCTTCGAGGTCGACGGCGAACTGCCCAGGGAACTGACCCGCTGCACCTGCAGCTTCTGCTCCAAACGCGGCCACCTCTACGCCTACTTCAAGCCCGAACAGTTCAAGGTCACCCTCGCCGACAGCGACGCCGTCTACCACTGGAACAGCCGCACGGTTCACAACCACTTCTGCAGCGCCTGCGGCTGCGACCTCTACGCCGACAGCCCCGACTTCCAGTCCGACGGCAGCTGGGACGGCAAGACCCGCCGCATCGCCGTCAACGCCCGGCTGATCGACGACTTCGAGGCCGCCGACTGGCCGGTCATCGTGCTCGACGGCAAGCATCTATGGTGAGTTGATCAGGATCATGGCGCGGCCGGCGACGGCGTGGTCATGTGCCGCCCGTTCCGCCACTTGAGGATCGCTCATGGCCCGCCTTCACCGAGAGACGCACCGTATCGACCGGATCGGTTGGCTGCGGGCGGCCGTGCTCGGGGCCAATGACGGCATCGTCTCCACCGCCAGCCTGATCGTCGGTGTGGCGTCGGCGTCGCAAGGGCGAGGGCCGATCCTGGTGGCCGGCGTGGCGGCGCTGGTCGCCGGGGCCATGTCGATGGCGGCGGGGGAATATGTCTCGGTCAGCTCCCAGTCGGACACCGAGCGCGCGGAACTGGCCAAGGAAAGGGCTGAGCTTGAGACCCAGCCAGAGATGGAGCTGGAGGAGCTGACCCAGATCTACGTCGCTCGCGGCGTTGAGGCCGGCTTGGCCCGTCAGGTCGCCGCCCAGATGACCGCCCGGGACGCGCTCGGCGCCCACGCCCGCGATGAACTCGGCATTTCTGGGTTCACGACCGCCCGGCCCATCCAGGCGGCCCTGACTTCGGCTGCCACCTTCGCCACCGGCGCGGCCCTGCCGCTCCTGCTGGCCGTCGTTGCGCCGCTCGGCGTGCTGGTTCCGGCGGTGTCGGTCGCCTCGCTGCTGTTTCTGGCCCTGCTCGGCGGCATCGGCGCCCGGACCGGCGGCGCGCCGCTGCTCAAGCCGATCCTGCGCGTCACCTTCTGGGGCGCGGTGGCCATGGCCCTGACGGCCGGCGTCGGCGCCCTGTTTGGGGTCGCTGCCTAGACGGCGTCGTCGGCCAGCGTCCCGCTGACCCCCAGGCAGATCATCACCTGCCCGGCCAGATACAGTCCCCACACCGCCAGCCCGACCGTGAAGCCCGGCTGGATCGGTCCCATCCGCGCGAAGATCAGCAGGTCGGAGACCAGAAAGAAGATCGCTCCCAGCCCGGTCCAGAGCCGCGGAAACCGGCTGATCCAGGCGCAAGCGGCCATGGCCGCCACACCCGCCGTATAGATCGCGATGCCCGGGGCCTGCGCCCGATCTGTCGGCAGCAGGTAGGCGATGGTCACCGTCGCTGGAACCAGCAGCACGGCGAGCGCCAGCTGGCTGCGGGTGAGGGCAGGGCGACGATTGCGCAGGTAGAGACCGATGGCGACCAGGTGGCCGACCAGAAAGGCCAGGGCCCCGGCGATGAAGTTCACCCCCAGCAGCACATCGCCGAGCATCCCGAAGACCATCACCGCCGTCAGCAGCCAGCCGTCGAGGCTCTTGGCCCTCAAGCCCGCGTAGAGGGCGAGGAAGCCGACGCCCGTCCCCTTCCAGGCCAGGTCCCAGGCCGGCGGCAAATTCATCCCCCAGGCCAGGACGTAGCTGGTCCCGCCGATCAGGGCGGCGAGCAGCGCAAGCTTGGCGAGGTTGTCTCTGGTCATCCGGTCCCCTTGCGAGGACGCTACCACTTAACTCTCCCCCCGCGAGCGGGGGGAGGACAGGTTTCGAGCCTCAAGCGAGAAACCAGGAGGCGGGCTTCACCGGCGGCAACGATAATCCCCGACCAGACTTGCCCCCTCCTGCTCTGTCGCTTGAAGGCTCCAGAGCGGTCCTCCCCCGCAATGCGGGGGGAGAGTTTCCGCTACGCGCCCGCCATTCCCTCAGGCGGCGGAATCCGGCATGACCCTCCCAACGAGGAGACATCCGACATGAACGGCGCCGACGCCCTGATCACCACCCTGTGCGACAACGGCGTCGAGGCCTGCTTCGCCAACCCCGGCACCAGCGAGATGCAGTTCGTCTCGGCCCTGGACCGCGAGCCGCGCATGCGCCCCATCCTCTGCCTGTTCGAGGGGGTCGCCACCGGCGCCGCCGACGGCTATGGCCGCATCGCCGGCAAGCCGGCCTGCACCCTGCTGCACCTCGGGGCCGGCTACGCCAACGGCGGGGCCAACCTGCACAACGCCCGCCGCGCCGCCACGCCGGTGGTCAACGTCATCGGCGACCACGCCACCTACCACCGCCAGTACGACGCGCCGCTGAACAGCGACATCGCCGGCTGGGCCGCCCCCAATTCGCTCTGGGTGAAATCGGCCGAGAGCGCAGACGAGGTCGGCCCGCTGGCCGCCGAGGCCGTCCAGGCCAGCTTCGGCGCCCCCGGCGGCTGCGCCAGCCTGATCCTGCCGGCCGACACCGCCTGGCTGGAAACCACGGTCACCGGCCCGGTCCTGCAGCCCAAGCCCCGCGCCCGGGTCACCAGCGACGAGACCGCCGCCATCGCCGCCCGCCTCATGGCCGCGAAGAAGCCTGTCATCCTGATGGGCGGTTCCTGCACGCGTGAGGCCGGCATCGCCGCCGCCGGCCGCCTCTCCGCGGCCGGGGTGCGCATCCTGATCGACACCTTCGTCGCCCGCCATTCGCGCGGCGCCGGCCGCTTCGCCCCCGACCGCCTGCCCTATTTCGGCGAGATGGCCATCGCCGACCTCGAGGGCGTCGACCTGATGGTGCTGGTCGAGACGACCATGCCGGTCGCCTTCTTCGCCTATCCGGACCGCCCCAGCGTGCTGGTCCCCGAAGGCTGCGAGCTGGCCAGCCTCTGCGGCAAGGACGCCGACGGTCCCGCCGCCCTGACCGCCCTGGCCGACGCGCTCGGCGCCCCGGCCCACGGCCCGGCCGTCGAACAGGCGCTGCCCGCCGCCCCCGCGGGCCGCCTCGATCCCTATTCCATCGGCGCGTCCATCGCCCGCCACATGCCGGAGGGGACCTTGATCTCCGACGACGCGGTCACCGCCGGCCTGCCGATCTTCACCCAGACCAGGACCGCCCGCGCCCACGAGTGGCTCTGCCTGACCGGCGGCGCCATCGGCCAGGGCATCCCGCTGGCCATCGGCGCGGCCGTGGCGGCGCCGCACGCCAAGGTGCTCAGCCTGAACGGCGACGGGGCGGGGATGTATACGGTCCAGGGCCTGTGGACGATCGCGCGGGAGAACCTCGACGTGACGACGGTGGTCTTCGCCAACAACGCCTACCGAATTTTGGGCATCGAGCTCGGTCGGACCGGCGCCGGCAATCCGGGGCCTGCCGCGAAGACCCTGCTGGACCTCAGCAACCCGAAGATCGACTGGCAACAGATCGCCGGCGGGTTGGGGATTTCGGCCGAACGGGCGACCACCGCGGAAGAGTTCGACGCGGCGTTCGAGCGGGCCATGAACCAGCGCGGCCCGCGCTTCATCGAAGCGGCGCTGTAGGAAGGTTTCGCCTCGGGGCGCCCTTCTCCCCTTGCGGGAGAAGGTGTCGGCGTAGCCGACGGATGAGGGGTCGCACCGGCCTCTACGGCGCTTGCAGCAACCGCCTCATCGCAGCTTAGGGAGTCATCGACCCCTCATCCGGCGCTTCGCGCCACCTTCTCCCGCAAGGGGAGAAGGAACACTCACGGCGGCGTCTTCTACAGCCCTACGGCTTGTGCTTCTTGAAGCCGGCCTTGCCGGGAGGCGGGCCCTTGAACGGCGGCTTCTTGTCGAAGGGCTTCTTCTCGTACGGCTTCTTCTCGCCGTAGGGCTTGCGCGGACCACCGGGGCCAGCGCCCGAACGGTTGGCCGGACGCGGGGCGGGGCCGGGCGGCGGACGCGGGCTGCGGGTGTCCGAAGCTCCCGGCGCCGTCGACGGCTCGATCTTCACGTCCTCCCGCGAGGTCGCCCGCACCGCCTCGGCGAACCGCACCGAAGCCTCGGCGCTGATCTCGAACTTGGTGTCGTTGTCGAAGATGCGGATCGAGCCGACGTCCTTCTTGGTCACGTGGCCCAGGCGGCAGATCATCGGCAGGATCCACTTCGGGTCCGCGTTCTTGCCGCGGCCGACGTTGAGCCGGAACCAGATGCCGTCGGTCATGCCGCCTTCGCGCGGTTCGCGCGGCGTGTATTCCGAGCGCTCGGGACGCTCATAGCCACCGCGCGGCGCCTCGGCGCGCTCGTACCGCTCGGGCCGTTCAGCCCGCTCGCGCGGCGCGCCCCCCTCGCGTGGCGCACCCTTGGCCGGACGGGCATCGGCGCCGCGGCCGTCGTCGTACAGTTCTTCCGGCTCGGGCAGGCCGCCGCGCTGCAGCCGCATGAAGGCCCCGGCGATCTCTTCCGGCGACTTCTGCGCCAGCAGCAGCGCGCCCAGCGCCATGTCCTCTTCGCCCACCGGCTCGAAGGTCATCGCCGTTTCCAGCATCCGCTGCTTGTCGCGCTCGCGGATTTCCTCGGCCCCGGGCGGGCCGCTCCAGCCGGCGTCGATGTTGGCCGAGGCGAACAGCATCTCGGCCTTGCGGCGGCGGGTGTAGGGGACGATCAGCACGGCCGTGCCCTTGCGCCCGGCCCGGCCGGTGCGGCCCGAGCGGTGCATCAGGGTGGCCTTGTTCTGCGGCAGGTCGGCGTGGATCACCAGGCCGAGGTCGGGCAGGTCGAGCCCGCGCGCGGCGACGTCGGTGGCGACACAGACCCGGGCATGGCCGTCGCGCAGCGCCTGCAGGGCGTCCGAACGCTCCCGCTGGCTGAGCTCGCCCGACAGCCCGACGACCGCGAAGCCGCGTTCCTTCAGGCTCGCCTGCAGGTGGCGCACGGCCTCACGGGTGTGACAGAACACCAGCGCCCCGGGGGATTCGAAGTAGCGCAGCACGTTGACGACGGCATGCTCGACCTCGTTCGGCGCCACGCGCACGGCGCGGTAGTCGATGTCGACGTGCGGCTGGTCCTTGCTGGTGGTGTCGATGCGCAGGGCGTCGTTCTGGAACTTGCGGGCCAGGATGGCGATGTCCTTGGCGATGGTCGCCGAGAACAGCAGGGTGCGGCGCTCTTCCGGGGCCGTCTCCAGGATGAATTCCAGGTCCTCGCGGAAGCCCAGGTCCAGCATCTCGTCGGCCTCGTCGAGCACGACGACCTTCAGGCTGGTCAGTTCCAGGTTGCCGCGTTCGAGGTGGTCGCGCAGACGGCCGGGGGTGCCGACGACGATGTGGGCCCCGAAGTTCAGGGCGCGGGCCTCGGCCCGGGCGTCCATGCCGCCGACGCAGGAAACGATCTTGGCCCCGGTCTTGGCGTACAGCCAGGTCAGCTCGCGCTGCACCTGGATGGCCAGTTCGCGGGTCGGGGCGATGATCAGGGCCAGCGGCGCGTCGGCGCGGCCGAAGCGCTCGGCTTCACCGAGCAGGCTCTCGGCCATGGCGATGCCGAAGGCGACGGTCTTGCCCGAGCCCGTCTGGGCGCTGACCAGCAGGTCCTGGCCGTCGGAGGCTTCGAGCACGGCGGACTGGACGGAAGTCGGGGTTTCATAGCCGCGCTCAAGGAGCGCCGCGTCGAGGGCGGGGTGGCTGGCGGGGAAGGTCATAGGGGTCGTTTCATTGTGCAGCGCACAATGCTGCGCGCGAGAGGGCGGGGCTGATACGCTCTATTGCAGCAAAACGCCAGCTTTGTGGGAAGGATGCAGCTCTTCTGACAGCGCTTCATTGAGACCGAGGGGTGCGCGGCGAAAGCTCACGCCTATATTTGCCCCCATGACCAAGCTCTCCGTCCTCGACCTCGCCCCCATCGTCCAGGGCGGCGACGCGGCCCAGGCCTTCGCCAACAGCGTCTCCCTGGCCCAGGCCGCCGAGCGCCTCGGCTACGAGCGCTTCTGGCTGGCCGAGCACCACAACATGAAGGGCATCGCCAGCGCCGCGACCAGCATCGTCATCGGCCATGTGGCGGCGCAGACCAGGTCGATCCGCATCGGGGCGGGCGGCGTCATGCTGCCCAACCACGCCCCGCTGATCATCGCCGAGCAGTTCGGCACGCTGGCCTCGCTCTACCCGGACCGCATCGATCTCGGCATCGGCCGCGCCCCCGGCACCGACCAGCTGACCGCCCAGGCCCTGCGCCGCAACCTCAGCGGCAACATCGACCAGTTCCCGCGCGATGTGCTGGAGATCATCCAGTACCTGGGCCCCGACCAACCCGACGCCCGCGTCCGCGCCGTCCCCGGCTACGGGACCAACGTGCCCGTATGGATCCTCGGCTCCAGCACCTACGGCGCCCAACTGGCCGCCGCGCTGGGCCTGCCCTACGCCTTCGCCTCCCACTTCGCGCCCGGCGAACTCGACTTCGCGCTGGAACTCTACCGTCGCCAGTTCCGGCCCTCCGAGCACCTCGCCAAGCCCTACGTCATGGCCGGCTTCAACATCTTCGCCGCCGACACCACGCAGGAAGCGAAGCTCCTCTTCACCTCCCTGCAACAGGCCTTCGTCAACCTCCGCACCGGCAACCCCGGCCAACTTCCGCCCCCCGTCGAAGGCTACGGCGAACGCCTCGACCCGCAGGCGGCGGGCATGCTGGCCAACGCATTGAGCTGCGCGGCCGTCGGCGACCGCGACGTCGTCCGGGCCGGACTGCAGGCTTTCATCGCCCGCACCCAGGCCGACGAGATCATCGTCACCGCCCAGATCTTCGACCACCAGGCCCGCCTGAAATCCTTCGAGATCGCCGCCGAAGTCCACGCCGGGCTCAAGCAGGCTGCGTAACTCTAGCACTCCCCCACCGTCGCTGACGCTCCGAACCGTCCTCCGCCCCCTCTCGGGGGCGGAGAGCGAAACGCCCTGACCTGCCCGCTAAACCCGCGCCAACCCTTCCAGCGCCACAGCGTCTTCGGCCAGCGCCTTCCACAGCACCCGACGCTGATCCACGGGCCCCGGCATCCGCACGCCCGGCGCGGCCACAAACCCCATCCGCCCGAAGTACGGCCCATCCCCGACCAGGAACACGCTCCCCCAGCCGGCCTCTTTCGCCGCCGCGCAGGCCCGCGCCACCAGCTCGGCCCCGATCCCGTGCTTGCGCTCCTCGGCCTCGACCGCGATCGGTCCCAGGAACACGCTGACGCCGTCCCCGACCCGCACCGGCCACATCCGCACCGACCCCAGCAGGTCCCCACCCCGCCACGCGCTGATCGACAGCGCCGCGATCAGCCGGTTCCCCTCGCGCAGCCGCTCGGCCGCCTTGGCGTATCGCCCCGGCCCAAACGCCCGGTCGGTCAGCTCAAGGATCACAAGCGCATCGTCGGGCGCTTCGGGACGGTAGGTGATCTCGGTCATTTTGCTCAGGCGTCAGCAACGGGAACGGGAGCTCGCCCGGCCTCGCCGGTGAGCGGTCAACGGCGCCCGGGTCGGACGCGGAAGGGGGTTCGTCGCAGAGCCTTCATCACGGCGCGGCCAATACGGCTCCAACGAACCAGCGTCAACGCCGTTGCAGCGCAGCGGTCCACAGGCCAAGCTAGAGCCGCCCATGAGCGACTCCCCCGATACAGCGTCCGATCCGTCCGAGACCTCCGTCCGCGCCCTGCTGCGCCAGCGCGACTACGTCTTCTTCTGGTTCTCCCGCTGGACCGCCGTGCTCGGCGTCCAGATCCAGAGCGTCGCCCTCGGCTGGCATGTCTACGACATCGCCCGCCGCACCATGGACGTGAAACAGTCGGCCCTGATGGTCAGCCTGATCGGCCTGGTCTCCTTCGTGCCGGTCCTGCTGCTGGCCCTGCCGGCCGGGGAGGCGGCCGACCGCTACAACCGCCGCCGCATCCTGCTGATCTGCTACGCCGTCGAGATCGTGGTGGCCGGGGCCCTGGCCGCCGCGGCCTTCTGGAACCGCGAGTCGATCCCCATCCTGCTCTGCGCCGCCGTCGTCTTCGGGGCCGCCCGCGCCTTCTTCTCGCCGGCCAACACGGCGCTGGGTCCCATGCTGGTGCCCCGCGCCCTGCTGCCCCGGGCCATCGCCTGGAATTCCCTGGCCTGGCAGACCGGCTCGATCATCGGGCCGGCGCTCGGCGGCGTCCTGATCGCCGTCTCGCTCAGCGCCCCCTACGCCGCCGCCTTCGGCCTCTACGCCATCGCCGGCGTCTGCATGCTGATGATCCGCGGCAACGCCCAGCCCCAGCTTCAGCCCGGCTCGCGCTGGTCGCTGATGAAGGAGGGGCTTGCCTATGTCTGGAACAACAAGATCGTCTTCGGGGCCATCTCCCTGGACCTCGCCGCCGTCATCCTCGGCGGCGCGGTGGCCCTGCTGCCGGTCTTCGCCCGCGACGTGCTGGTGCTGACGCCGGAACAACAGGCCTGGGCCTTCGGCGTCCTGCGCGCCTCGCCGGCCATCGGCGCCGCCCTGGTCGCCGTCTACCTGGCCGCCAACCCGATCCACCGCCGGGCCGGGCCGATCATGTTCATCTCCGTGGCCCTGTTCGGCGCCTTCACCATCGTCTTCGGGATCAGCAATTACCTGTGGCTGTCGGTCTTCGCCCTGGCCGTCCTCGGCGGGGCCGACATGGTCAGCGTCTATGTCCGCCAGACCCTGATCCAGCTGGCCACCCCCGACCACATGCGCGGCCGGGTGGCCACCGTCTCGTCGCTCTTCATCGGCGCCTCCAACGAGCTCGGCGAATTCGAGACCGGCCTCGTCGCCCGCTTCCTGGGCCCCGTCGGCGCCGCCATCTTCGGCGGGGTCGGGGCCCTGGCGGTCACCGGCCTCTGGGCCTGGATGTTCCCGCAGCTGCGCAAGGCCGACCGGCTGGTTTGAGGCCTCTTGCCTGACCTTGGGTCGCGGCCTTAGACCACTTCCCAACAATCGTTTGAGGGAGAGCTGTGATGGGCGTTCTGTCGGGCAAGGTCGTGATCGTCACCGGCGCCGCCGGCGGCATCGGCAAGGAGTGCGCGCTGCTGGCGGCCCGCGAGGGCGCCAAGGTGGTCGTCAACGACCTGGGCGGCAGCGTCGCCGGCGGTGACGCGGGCGATGCCGGCCCGGCCGAACAGACGGCCCAGGAAATCCGCGCGGCCGGCGGCGAGGCGGTCTCCAACTCCGACAGCGTCACCAGCATGACCGCCGTCAAGGCCATGGTCGAACAGGCCAAGGACGAGTTCGGCGGCCTGCACGCCATCATCAATCCGGCCGGCATCCTGCGCGACAAGATGTTCCACAAGATGGACGACGAGGACTGGGACAAAGTCATCGAGGTCCATCTGCGCGGCGCCTACAATGTCTCCCGCGCCGCCGTCGAACTGTTCCGCGATCAGCAGGAAGGCTCCTACGTCCACTTCACCTCGACCTCGGGCCTGATCGGCAACATCGGCCAGGCCAACTACGCCGCCGCCAAGCTCGGCGTCATGGGCCTCTCCCGCATCCTGGCCATGGAGGGGGCGCTGAAGAACGTCCGCTCCAACATCATCGCCCCTTTCGCCTGGACCCGGATGATCGCCACCATCCCGGTCAAGGACGAGGCCTCGGCCGAACGCGTCGGCCGCATGAAGAACGCCATGCGCGCCGACCAGGTGGCCCAGCTGGCCGTCGCCCTGGCCAGCCCGGAGGCGAAAGACGTCTCCGGCCAGATCTTCGCCGTGCGCGGCAACGAGGTCATCCTGTTCGACCAGCCCCGCCCGGTCCGCAACATGGCCAACCTCGAAGGCTGGACCCCCCGCTCGCTGCTCGACATCGCCCTGCCGGCCATGAAGAACAGCTTCTTCGACACCGGCGCCAGCGCCAGCGTCTTCCCCTACGATCCGATCTAGGAACCGCCCATGCGCCGCGCCGCCATCGTCAGCCCCCTCCGCACCGCCGTCGGCAAGTTCCAGGGCGCGCTCAGCAACATGACCGCCGGCGAGATCGGCGGGACCATCATCAAGGCCCTGGTCGAGCGCACCGGCATCGACCCCGAACGCATCGACGACGTCACCTTCGCGCACGGCTATCCCAACGGCGAGGCCCCCTGCATCGCCCGCTGGTCGCTGTTGCAGGCGGGCCTGCCCATCGGCATTCCCGGCGTCTCCATGGACCGCCGCTGCGGCAGCGGCCTGCAGGCGGTGATCGACGCGGCCATGCGCATCCAGACCGGCGCCGCCGACGTGGTCATCGCCGGCGGCTGCGAGAGCATGAGCAACGTCGAATACTACTCGACCGACATGCGCAACGGCGCGCGGGCCGGCAGTGTCGTCATGCACGACCGCCTCGCCCGCGGCCGGGTGATGAGCCAGCCCGTCGAACGCTTCGGCGTCATCAGCGGCATGATCGAGACCGCCGACAACCTGGCTCGCGACTACCAGATCAGCCGCGAAGAGAGCGACGCCTACGCGGTGATGAGTCACCAGCGGGCGGTCGCCGCCTGGAACGAGGGCAAGTTCGCCGAAGAACTGGTCCCGGTCTCGGTCAAACAGCGCAAGGGCGACCCGATCATCTTCGACCGCGACGAAGGCCCCCGCGCCGACGCCTCGATGGAGACTCTCGGCAAGCTGCGCGCCATCGAAAAGGACGGCGTCGTCACGGCCGGCAACGCCAGCCAGCAGAACGACGCCGGCGCCGCCTGCCTGGTCGTTGCGGAAGACAAGCTGGAGGAGCTGGGCCTGGAACCCATCGGCTGGTTCCACAGCTGGGCCGCCGCCGGCTGCGAGCCCTCGCGCATGGGCATCGGCCCGGTGCCGGCCGTCGAGCGCCTGTTCGCCCGCAACGGCCTCGGCTGGAGCGACATCGACCTGGTCGAACTCAACGAAGCCTTCGCCCCGCAGGTTCTGGCTGTTCTCAAAGGCTGGAACTGGGACGACCGCGACAAGCTCAACGTCAACGGCGGCGGCATCAGCCTCGGTCACCCCATCGGCGCCACGGGCGGCCGCATCCTGGCCAACCTGCTGCATGAGATGCAACGCCGCGAGGTCCGCTACGGCCTCGAGACCATGTGCATCGGCGGCGGCCAGGGCATCGCTGCCGTGTTCGAGCGCGCTTAGGCGCGCTCGCGGGCGGCGGTGTTCGAGCGGGCTTGGCGCCCGCTCGAGACCGGCTCTACATCTTCGGCGCGCTTTGCAGGCTGCGGCGCGTCACGTCGTCGAGGTTTTCCTTGGCGTTGCGCTCGTCGACGGCCCACTCGCCGGCCGTGCGGCAGACCTTCTTGCCGGGGGTGCGCGAGCCGAGCGGGTTGACCCGCTTGCAGACCACCCGCGCCTTGTCGTTGTCCTTGTCCTTCTTGCCGGCGTCGATCGCTACCGGCGCCACCGTGGTGGTGGCCGGATCGGCGGCCATGCCCAGGCCCCCGGGAGCCGCCATGGCCGGAACGGCGAGGCAGGCGATGGCGGTCGAGACGAGCAGAGTGCGGATAATCATCGATAGTCTCCCTTTTAGGTTCAGCGGCCGCCGCCGGCGTTGAGGATCTTGTTGACGGTGCTGTTCAGCCGAATCTGGGTTTCCAGTTCCGACTTGGCGTCACGCGACTGCCTGTCCCATTCCTCGGCCGTCCGGCAGATCTTCTTGGTCGGCAGGCGGCTGCCGGTGATGACCAGCACCTTGCAGAGCTTGCCGTCCTTGTCCTTCACCTTGCGGCCGTCGGACCCGACGGTGCCCGGCTTGGCGGTGATGGTGTTGACCTGGGCCAACACGGCGGTCGGCGCCAGCAGAGCCAGGACAGCGATCCCGGCGATCAGTCGTTTCATGGGTATCCCCTCGATCTTCAAATCAGCCCTGGATGCAGACGCCGCCCGGGCCGACCACGCAGTTGCGCACGGCGCCGTTGTGCTGGATCTTTTCCAGTTCGTCCTTGGCGTGCTTTTCCTCGGCCGCCCACTGCGCCGGCGTGCGGCAGACCTTCTTGGTCGGCAGCCGGCTGCCGAGCACCGTCCGGCTCTTGCAGATCGTGCCGTCCGACCGCATCGACTTCTGCTCGATCTTGGCGCCGGGACTAGCGGTGATGGTGTTGACCTGGGCCTGCGCCGTCATCGGCAGCGTCAGCGCGGCGGCGGTGGCCAGAAGCACGGCAATACGCAAAGCAAATCCCCCACGGATCAGATTTCAGACGACACCGTCCGCCGAAATGCCCGGTTGATCAAGACTATTGCTGATTTCGGGCCTCAGCCGATCTTCACCCCGGGCGGCGGCGGCATGTTTTCGGGCACGAAGAAGTCGGGCATCAGCGGCCGGCTGGGATCGACCCGATAGCCCTCGAAATCCCGCACGCCCTCGTCGTAGAGGAAGCTGTCGTCGATCAGGAACTGGCCGGTGAACTCGGCCGCTTTCTTGTTGAAGATGGCGTAGGCCGCGTCGGCCATGATCTCCGGGGTGCGGCACATCCGCATGCCGTCGTCGCCGGCCAGGGCGAACTGGATGGCCGCCGTGGCGATGCCGGTGCGCGGCCACAGGCCGTTGAAGGCGATCTGCCCCCGGTACTCGTCGCTCATCCCCAGCATGCACAGGCTCATGCCGTACTTGGCCATCGAATAGGCCACATGCCGCCCGAACCAGTGCGGCGCCAGGTCCAGCGGCGGCGACAGCGCCAGCACATGCGGATTGGCCGCCTTCTTCAGGTGCGGGATACAGGCCTTGCTGGTCAGGAAGGTCCCCCGCGCATTGACCTGGTTCATCAGGTCGAACCGCTTCATCTCGGTGCCTTCCGTCCCGGTCAGCTGGATGGCCGAGGCGTTGTTGACGCAGATGTCGATGCCGCCGAACGCCGCCACGCAGGCCTCGACGCCTTTGTAGACCGAGGCCTCGTCCCGCACGTCGACAATCAGCGGCAGCGCCTTGCCCCCCGCCGCCTCGATCTCCGCCGCCGCCGTATAGATGGTCCCCGGCAGATGCTTGTGCGGCTCGGCCGTCTTCGCCGCCACGGCGATGTTGGCCCCGTCCCGCGCGGCCTTAAGCGCAATCGCCAGCCCGATCCCCCGGCTGGCCCCGGTGATGAACAGCGTCTTTCCGGCGAGGCTCATGGTCGTCTTCCTTTATCAACTCTCCCCCCGCTTGCGGGGGGAGGACCGCTTTGGAGCGTGAGCGACAAAGCAGGAGGGGGGCAAGTCTGTTTCAGGAGGAACCTCCCCACCGCCGGTGGGCCCGCCTCCTGGTTTCTCGCTTGAGGCTCGAAACCTGTCCTCCCCCCGCAAGCGGGGGGAGAGTTGTGAACCCTCATCCCGCCCCCGTCGTCTCCACGCTCAACGCCCACAGCCGCTCGGCGCTTTCCGGGTTCAACGCATGCGGCATCACCCCGGCCCGCGGGTTCTCCTTCGACCACGGCACGGCCTGCGCGCAGTCCTCCAGGTACAGCCCGCCGACCCCTTCGAGCTCCGGCCCCACCGCCGCCCAGACGCTGGTGCTGGCGCCCTGCTCGGTGGTCTTGAACCCCGTCACCGGCTTGTCGTCGGCGTCCAGCCAGCCCATTGCGCGCTGCTCCTCGATGGGCAGGTGGCGCTGCAGCGGCGTCATGATGCCGCCCGGCATGACGGCGTTGGCGGTCACGCCCTGGTCCTTGAACCGCCGGTTGAAGCCCACCGCGAACAACGCATTGGCCGTCTTGGCCTGGCCATAGGACGCCCACTTCTCGTAGTCGCCCTGGCGGAAATGGGGATCCTCCCAGCGGATGTCGCTGCGCACATGGCCGATGGACGACAGCGACACCAGCCGCGAGGTCTTGCCGCTGGCCTTCGCCCCGGCGATCAGCGCCGGCGTCAGCAACGCGGTGAGCAGGAAGTGGCCGAAATGGTTGGTGCCGATCTGCATCTCAAGCCCGTCCTTGGTATGGTCCAGCGGACAGGCCATGACGGCGGCGTTGTTGATCAGGATGTTCAGCGGCCGCGCGCCCCACCGCGCCCCGAAGGCCCGGACCGAGGCGAAATCCGACAGGTCGAGCATCTCGAAGCTCACCTTGCCGGGCGCGGTCTTTTCGACATCGGCGATGGCCGCCGCGGCCAGATCCGGCTTGCGCGCCGCGATAACCACGTCGGCGCCGGCCTCGGCCAGGGCCCGCACGGTCTCGACCCCGATGCCGGTCGCCGCCCCGGTGACGATGACGGTCTTGCCGGCCAGGTCATGCCCCGCGACCACCTCGCGGGCGGTCGAGTATCGCTGGAACGGCGAGGTGATGCGGTCGCTCATGGGTGTTTCCTCTGGTTTTCTTGTTCCCACCCCTGTCATCCTTGTCTGTTGACGGCGTCGCTTAACCGGCGAGGCTGATCGGCGGACGCCGGACCGTTGTCATCCTTGGTCCTTGCAGACCGTTCCGAAGCTCGGTCCGGCGTCCGCCTTTCGTCAACC